>NZ_OY762269.1:2942500-3242500 GCF_963665245.1 uncultured Paludibaculum sp. | reverse complement strand
ATCTCGGCGTTGCGCAACACGATCTGGACATACTCGCGGGTCTGCGTAAACGGAATAGTCTCAACAAATTCGCTGGACTCGCGGAAGTCCCACCACGAGCGCCACATCGGGACGCGCGAAGGCCCGGCGTTGTATCCGGCGAGCGTATCCTCGACACTACCGTTGCGCGCCTCCAGTTGGTGTTGCAGATAGTAGGTTCCGATATTCAGGTTGATCTCCGGATTCTTGAGCGAGGTCGGGCGCACCGCCCTGAGGCCAAGGCGGCGTCCGAGTTCGCGTCCGGTCCCCGGCATCACCTGCATCAGCCCAATGGCATTTACGACGGAGGTTGCCCCCGGATTAAATTCCGACTCCTGGCGGATGAGCGCAGCGACCAGGAAGGGGTCCAGCGACCGCTGCCTGGCGAAACGCTCGATCTTCGCGCGATAGGGGAACGGGAAGGCGAGCTTCCAGAAGCTCTTGGGCGCGCCATCGGCCGTCAGCCACAGGTAGTCGGGGATGGTGCTCTTGAGATAGCGGAGCCCGGCGTCGGGCGCGCCCCGGCGGTGCGCCGTTTCAGCCAACTCCACCGCGAGGGCGAAGCGCTTCCCGCCATTGCGGATTCCGTATCGCAACTCGCCTTCGGCCCATTGCTCCTGCCCGGCCCGGACCAGCAGGCGGGCTCGTTCAATGCGCTGCGCCGTGACCTCATCAGCTTCGAAGTCGGCCTGGCGGACACGGACGGGCCAGACGATGGTCCCAAGCCAGCGCTCGGTATCGGGGGAGGCCGGTGCCAGCCCCACGTCGGACCGCTTCAACTGCTCACGCGCCAGAGGCGTGTAGTAGTAGTTCGGGAATCGGGTGCTGAGTTCGTTGTACAGCCGCTTGGCCGCCGCGAAGTCGGAAGACCGTTCGGCCAGCCGGCCCAGGTAATAGAGCACGGCGCCGGCTTTGTCCGAGGAAGGGTAGAGGGCGACGTGCTGGCGCAACAGTTGCCCGGCCTCCGGCTTGTGCTCCAGATATGCTCGCCACGTCACCTTCCAGTGGCAGCCCGGCGCCTCGTCGGAGGAAGGAAAGGCCTCGGCGCAAGCCTGGTAGAGGGGCACGAAGCGCTTGGAATCGTTGGCGACAATGTAGTTATTAGCGGCCAGGATCAATGCCTTGAGCCGCCATTGCGAGGAAGGCGCCTTGGATCCGAGCTCCTGAACAGCGGACAGCATATCCTCATCACGGTCCATGCGCCGGTAGCAGGCAGCCAGGTAGTACAGGCGTTCCGCCTCGGCTTCCGGGTCGTCCACCTGCAAGCTTCGCAGGTAGGACGCCGCAGTCTCGTTCCGCTTCAATTGATAGTCCGCCGCACCCAAACGAACCCGCGCCTGATCGCGCTCCAGCCCACCAAGCAGCGGGATCATCGCCTCCAGTTCCGTCTTCGCACGGGCGGCCTGGCCGCCATCGATCAGTTTCTGGGCCCGCTGCAGACGGGCCTGCGGCATGGCCGGAGGGTACCGTTCGCCCAGCTCACGCTCCAGCCCCGGTAGCGCGGCGCCGGCATCCCGCGCCTCGTCACTGAGCGGATAGGAGAAGTAGACCGTTTGATAGTCGACAGCGGCCGAGATCGAGTCGCCGGCCCCGGCATGGGCCTGGGCGAACAGCAAGGCGGACTGCGGCTGCGGCAGCTGATTCTGGGGGACGCGGCCCAACGCCTGCAAGGCGCGAGCGAAGGCGTTTAGCTCAACCAGGGCGCGGGCAGCCAGAACGGCGGCGCGTCCGGCCAGCGGAGACGCCGGACTCTGATTGAAAACGGGCTCCAGCGCAGGCGCGACGGCCTCGTAGTTCTTGTTCTGCATCTGCGCCTGAGCGATCCAGAACCCGATATAGTCGGCGATCGAAGGCAGACGCCCCTGGGCGGCATTCAGGTTGCCCAACGCGACCGTCGGAGACCCTTTGTCCAGGGCCTCGACACCAGCCTTCAGGCGCGCCACTGGATCCGTTTGTGCACGGGCGGTGAGCGCGCCAAGCAGGAGCAGCACAAAGGCTGCTCCCGCGTGCGCGGCTTTAGGCGAGAGGACCGGGATATTCCGGGCCCAGCAGCGAGGAATCGTCATTGGCGAGAGTGCGGACCAGCTCCAGATGGAAATAATCGATCATGGACGGGACTTGCAGAAACTCGTGCTTGAACTGCGCGCGGCCGCGATCCATCTCGCCGCGCAACGCCATGTATAACCGTGCGTCTTCCCTGCCCTGGCGCACCGCCTGAGCCTGATAGAGCCGCATTTCCGCCACGCGGACTCGCGCAAACCGCTGAGCCTTGGCATGCAGTTCCTGCTCCTCGCGCGGCAGCCTCGACCAGTCTGGCCCGGATGCCACCGGAGCCGCGGAGGGAATGGGGACAACCGGTGCAATCGCCATCAGGCTGCCGGCCGGGGCGGAAGGGGCCAGCCGCTGCGCCGTCTGGTAGGCGTCCAACGTATGGCCCGCCAGCGCCGTGATGACTTCCAGGACGTTGATGTCGATGGGTTCAGCGTCGTTCTCGGCGTAAAGGATGGCGGCTACGCGCCGTTTGCCCTGACTCTGACCGATAATGACGGGCAGCAGCGAAACACGCCGGTCTTCACTCGATCCCAGCACATCGGCGAGGCGGGCGGAAATCTCGCCGGCGGTGGCCATGCAGATGACGGCGTCCATGGTTTCCAGCACGCCGCCGAACGCCGGGGCGTCGGTGAGAGCAATGCGGCCATCCAGGACATCGGCGAGGCTTTGCTCCTCGTTGGCGCGGTGGTCCTCGTACTGCAGTTCGCCATTGATGACGCTGAAAAGAATGGCCCGGGACGCGTAGGCGGCGGCACCATCCAGCAGCGCGGCGGCCCACGTGTGGCCATCTTCCGCCTGATCGAGACGGCGTGCGGTCTGGTTCAAACGCTCGCTCTGAACGCGGATGGAGGCGGCCCGCACGCGGTCCGACGCCTCGGCCACGCGGGCGGCCGTACGGGTCTCAATCTCGGCCTCAATGCCGGACCGCAGCGCCGCGAAGCGCTCCTCAAAGACGCGCTCGATGTTCTCCTGCCAGCCGCGTTCGATCTGCTCCTGCAGACGCTCGACGTGCAATTGCCAGGCGGCTGTAATCTGTTCGCGCGCCGTCTCACGCTCCGTATCGACGAAGTCGCGGGTAGGTGGCGGCGCTTGAAGTTCATCCATAGACAAATTCATCAACCCTCGCTCGAATTTTAGCGCGTTCGACTGCTATCGCCCGTTGTTACGTCTAACTGTAGGGGCTGCAACGTGCCCGCCAGGCGCATGCTTCGCCGTGGTCCCGTGAGATCCACGGTCAGCCGCTGATCGCCCTTGGGATCGACGCCCGCCCATCCCTGGCCCTGCATCCACTCCCCAGCGTGGAGTGCTTCCAGGCACCCAATCTTCAAACGCGGCGACCGCTGGCCATCGAAATCGAGGCAGCCGGAGACCTGCCGCAGGCTGTCATCGCCAAGGTCAATGGAACGAACCGTGAACTGGCCGGTGCCGCGCAGGTTGGGCGTGAACGGCGCAGCGAGACTCGAAACGCGGGCATCGATTTCGAAGTCCGCGGTGCCTTGTTTCCAATCCACACCATCGACATGGCCCTTGAGCCGGTAGTCGAATCGTTCGCCGCCAAGGCCTGCCCGAACGCGTCCGGTGACAACGGCATCTTCCCAGTGGGCCGAGATGTCGGGCAGGTCCAGGACCGCGCCATCCCAATAGGCCCGGCCGGCGAAGTTGGTGAGCGTTTCGTCGCCCAGACTAAGGGCCGCGATGCGAATCTCCCCCTCGGCGTGGCGCGCGCGCAGCCAGGCCGGCGCGGCCTGGACGCGGCGCAGAGTCCGATCGATGAAACCGCGGCGCGACAACAGCGCAGGCCGCAGAAACTGATCGATGTCGGCCCCAGCCACGGTGCTCAGCTTCAGCGAAAATCGCCAGGGCCGTTTAGCGGCGGGCAGGGTGGAATGAGAAACCTCGCCGGCGAACGCAGTCTTGCCGACCACGCCAGCAGCCTTGTGCAGAGCCCACTGGTTCGGCTTGAGGGCCAGGACGCCGGACTCAAGAACAACGGGCTGGGCCGTGCCTTCCATCGTGCATTGAAAACGCGTCAGACCGAGTTCGCCGGACCATCCCCCCGCCACCGGACGGTCGACGTTCTGGGCCGCGCGCTCGTAGCTGAGCGTGCCGCGCACCTCGCCATCCGTGCAGACATCGAGCAGTGGAACCTCAACGACATCCTTGAGGCTGGCCACGGCGGACTGCAACTCCGGCAACGCCAATCCTTCGGAACCGATCCTGAAACTCAACGCGTCGGTCCCCATCTGCCAGGCACCGGAGATTTCCGCCTGATGACCGGCCGGCGTGGCCACCTTGACCGGAGCCATCGACACGCCCTCACCGGAGAGTGAGAGCTGAGCGGTTTCGAACGCCAGCGGTCCCGCCGGCCCCAGGGAAACCTTACCCTCGCGCAGTTCAACGCTGCCTTCGACGGGCTTGGCCTGCGAGTAGGAGATGGAGCCCACCACGCGGCCGGCCACCGACAGTTCCTCAGGCAGACGCGCGCCCAGGCGCCGCCCGAAATCGAGCAGGGCGGGCGCGGGAATCTCATCGAAGGCGAACGACGCGCTCCACTGCGGATCGGCCAGCAAGCGGTGGCATTCCAGTTGCACGGTGAGAGGCAGCGGAGCCTTTTCGCGCGGCTTGCGGGTGGTGATCTGCAGGGTCTCGCCCGCCAGGTCGAGCGCTCCTTCATAGGCCAGGGCCCACTGGCTGCCGCGCAACCCAAAGAAGGTCGAACGGTCGACGTCTTCCAGTTCGACCGACCCTTTTACCGTCATGTTGTGAATGGGCCCGTCCAGGGTGGCCCGTGAACTGAAGCGGCCCTGCACGCCGAGATCGTGGCCGGTGAGGAGCGTCAGAAACTCGCCAATCGGACTGCGGTCCAACTCCATCTCAACGGCCAGCGTGCCGTCACCGCCGCCGGCCGCGCGCCACTTCCCGCTGCCGGTGAAGCGGCCAAAGCCCTCTTCCGAGCGATCGGTCCGCGCTGGCGACGCCTCGTAGCGCCATTGCAGCGAGCCCCCGGTGGCGTCGGGCGGGTCGATATCGAGATCGACGCCATTCAGGAAGAAAGGCGATTTCAAGGTGCCTGAGCGGAAGTTGATGCGGCTCTCCCTGATCTCCACGGCCGGCGCCGACCCGGTCTGCTTCACATTCGTGGCCATGCGGGCCAACAGCCGGGCGAAGTTCCATCCTAAATCGTCCTTGCGCGCGAGATTCACACTGGCGTCGACCAGGCGCACGGTGGAGATGCGCAGCCGGCCGGTAAACAGGCTCGTGAAACTGATGCCGGCCTGCATCTCCCCGACATACGCCAGCGGCTCGCGGCCAAAAGCCGGTTCGTCCGGGATGACCAGATCGGTGGCGGAGAGTCCTGGCTTGGGAAACACCTGATAGCGGACCTGCCGAACCTCCACCGGCCGGCCCAGCGTCTCCACGAGGGCGGTTTCGAGGGGTGCGCGCATCCGGTCCGCATTGATCTCCGGCGCGATCAGGCCGGCCACGCCAACCAAAACAGCGGTGCCGGTGATGGCGAGAGCCACACGGCCCCAACGAATCGTCATGATCGGGCCCCCTCCAGCAGGGCCTGGTAGGCAGCCGGATCATCGATGTCGAAGTGAATGGCTGGGTCGTCCACGTCGACATAGAGTGTGGAGTCTCGATGGGCGTGAACGACGTCCCTGGCGGACGCTGAGACGTTCAGCGCAAGAAACTCCTCGACCACGGCGGCACGCATCAACACAGGATGCCCGCGGCGGCCGACATGCCGAGGGATCACGAAGTCGTGTTCCGGCGCGGCGTGCATCGCCCGTAGAAGTTCGGCCAGAGTACCCGGTCGCACGCCGGGCGAATCGATGGGCAGAAAGAAGACGGCGTCGCAGGCGGGCAGGGCGCGCAGCCCGCACTGCAGCGAGCTCAACTGGCCGCGCTCTGGCTGCGGATTGAGGACCAGGGTCGCCTGGTCAGCTCGCCGGAGGCCGCTCGCGATTTCGCTCGCGGAATGGCCCAGAACGGCGATTACCGGTTTGCACACGCCGGCATACAGGTGGATCTGGCGGTCAAGAAACGTCTCGCCTTCGAAGTCGAGCAGGGGCTTCGGCCGTCCCATGCGCGAAGAGGCGCCGGCGGCGAGCAAAACGGCCGCGGCTTGGGGCAAAACAGGGGTCACTTCGACAGCGCTCGCACTTCATCGCCGGCGTGGAGAGACTTGGAGAGAGCACGCCAGGCCGACTCCGAGTTGCGGCGCACCGCAATCATCTCGGCGGCGACGCTGACGGCAATCTCTTCCGGCGATTGCGCGCCGATATCCAGGCCCATCGGCGCCGAGACACGCAGGAAGCTCTCCGCCGGCATTCCTTCTTTTTCCAACTCGCGCACCACCCCAATCACCTTGCGTTTGCTGCCAATCATCGCGACGTAGCGCGCCGGCGTTGTGACGGCCCAACGCAGGATCCGCATGTCGTCGCGATGGCCGCGCGTGACGATGATCAGGTAAGAAGAGGAGTTGATCTCCAGCTTCGGAAAGATCTCTTCATACTCGCCGGCCACGACATCGTCGGCCACGGGAAAACGCTCGCGGTTGGCGAACGATTCGCGGTCGTCCACCACCGTAGTGGCAAAGCCAATGAGGGACGCCACCTGGCAGAGGCTCTTGGAGATGTGGCCCGCACCGAAGATGAAGGCGCGCGGCTGCGGTTCGATGGGTTCGATGAACACTTCCAGTTGGCCTCCGCAGATCAACCCGTTGTCGTATGCCGCGTCCTGGCCCAGTGAGAAGTTCAGCCGGCGCGGCTTGCCGCACTCCATCACTTCCCGTGCGGCCGTCCACACCTCGGCCTCGACGCAGCCGCCGCCAATCGTGCCGGCAATGGACCCATCCTCTCGCACCAGCAGCTTGGCGCTGGTATAGCTCGGGATGGAGCCGTTCGCCTGCACGATCGTAGCGAGCGCGCATTTCTGCCCCGCCCGCCTGAGCCGTACTACTTCTTCGAGGACGTCCATTCCCTTGAATTATAACGTGCGGGCCGGGCGAGCCAGCGTTTTGCGATGCGCGGGGTGGCGCTGGATGCTCGGCGGCGTTTCGGCGCGTTGGCTCTGTTCCCGCGTAAGCGGTGGACGGCGGAGGGTGAAGAGGACTCTGGGGATTTCGTTGGGGCTGCGACGGGCCCCGCCCAGTGGGCGGGAATGGAACCAGTGTGGGGGGCGGCATAGGACCCGGACTTGGCTTTGTTCCCTCGGGCGCGGTGGATCGGCTGAGGTGATGGGACTCTCTGGAGACTTCGTTGGGATTGCGACGGGCCCCGCCCAGTGGGCGGGGGAATGGAACCCTTGTGGGCGTTGGTATAAGACCCAGACTTGGCTTTGTTTCCGCGGGCGCGGTGGATCGGCAGGGGTGATGGGACTTCCTGGAGACTTCGTTGGGATTGCGATGGGCCCCGCCCAGTGGGCGGGGGAATGGAACCGCTGCGGGTGTCCGTATGGGACTCGAACTTGGCTTTGTTCCCTCGGGTGCGGTGGATTTGGCACCTGCAGGGGATCCGGAAGGCACCGCCTTTTGCTGAGCCGCCTTGCGGGCTCGGAGGAAGCGCAGGTTTAGGCCGGGGACGCGCGGTGGGCGCACCGGACGCACTGCTTGCGGCGCAGAGGCCGGGCGAACCGGACCGGTCTTGGCGTTCCGCGCCATCAGGTACTGGAGCCCCGTCATTGGTGCCCGCCGGGTCTCCTTGGCCGGGCGGTTCTCTTCAGGCACGCTGGAGCCAGGGTGCGTCAGTTCGATGGGCCGGGCGGAGCCCACTGCCGCCGCATAGATGGTCGCGGCTTTCGCCGGAATGACGGTCTCCGCCGCGGCTTTCTCATCACCAATCAGATAAGGAAGGACCGCGCGCTGGACGGCGCGGATCCGGGCACCGATCCAGGCATCGTAGCGATTGAGAGCCTGGACCAGCGAACTCTGATGCTGGCGGATCCAGAGAGCGGCTTGCGGCACGGCGCCGTCATTGACGCGGAGGGCCTCGGCCCAGAGCTTGCCTTCCAGTTGGAGGAGGCGGCGCTGGTGGCCGCGCAGCATCAGGCGATGGACCGTGAGGGCGCGGAATTGCGGGTCAACGATGCCGGCGGTCTGTTCCAGCGACTGGACGTAGAGGCGCTGCTCGATGTCGGAGGGCAGACGGAAGCCGGGCGCATAGAGGCTGTGCTTGCTGGCGTTGCGCGAGACGCGACGCTTGCCGTCGGCCGTGCGGGGGCCGGTGGACCTTTTGGCGTTTGCCCGGTTGGCGGCCAGGCGGCGTTCGGAGATGGGTGGTTTGGTCATGGCGCGGGTTGCCTGTGCGTTTCTACAGCGGCTTGGCCCTAAGGGCGGCGAGGACGGCGGCATCGGAGCGGGAGCGGCGCCAGGCTCGGGTTTCGGATTCCTGGGCGGCGCAGAGGCAGGCGACTTCGCGGGGCCCGAGGTCGCGGAGGGCAGCGAAGGTGCGGTAGGCCGGGTCGGCGTTGGCGCACTCTTTGGAGATGAGTTCCCAATCGCGTTCGATGGTGGCGGAGAGCGCGGCGGTTTCGGCGGTGGAGAAGCGGGACTTGCGCCAGAGGTCCTCGGCGATGGAGTCGGCCATGTTCTGTTCGTAGAGGGTACGCGGTGCGAACTGCTGGTGAACGGAGTCGCGAACGCCGGCGAAGAGCTGACGGTCTTCGACGCAGGTGATGAGGCTGAGGGCGTCCTCGCCGAGGAGGAGTTCGTTTTCGGCCGTCGTAGTGCGAGTGAAGCGGCGCGAGTGCGGCGGCTCGATCGTAGTCTTCATAAAGATGTTCATCAGTTTGTACCTCGGAGAGATTTGTAGAGGACGGTTCCACGGGTTTCAGGGGGTGTCGGCTGTAAGGTGCTGAAAACGAGGGAAAAATAAAGTTAGAGGCGTGCGGACTGAAGAAAGCTTAATGTCGAAATCGGGGGAGAAGTGAGGTGGGAAGAGGGGGTTCAGGAGCGGCTGATGGCCGGGCTGGTGTTGTTGGGGCGGCGCTTTCAGGGTGGCTGGCTTCCTACCGTCAGACCCGGGGAGTCCCTCCCCTCAAGGGGTACTCGGCTCAGATGCGCGGATCTCAACCGGCCACCAATACTCACTCCTCCGTTCGGCTGTTGTCCACCTGCGCCCGCGACGGCACTTTTCGCGCCTGCCTGCCAAACAGGATGCGCTCCCAAAATAGTTCACCCTCAAAGAGTTGTCCCGCAAACGTGGCCTTTCGCAGAGCCCGGCATGCCGCCTCGCTCACCCCAACGCTGGACTACTTTAGCGATTACTCCGTTGGGATCTGAACTCGCCTGCAATATACTAACCGGTGGTAACAGGTCTTTTTAGCGTTAACCGTGAGCCTAAGATCCGACCCCAAGGAGCGTAGATGGCAATGGCAAACAAGTGGCTGGATTCCTTTAGGAGCGCCATCCGGATTCTGCAGCGGAATCCGGGGCTCACGATTGTGGCCGTGCTTGCCCTGACGGTGGGCATCGGAGCGAACACCGCCGTGTTCAGCGTCCTGGACGCCGTACTCCTTCGTCCGCTTCCCTTTGCCGACGCGGACCGGTTAGTCAGCGTAGCGGCCGATCTTCGTGGCCTGAACATGCCGAATGTTGGCATTTCCGTTCCAGAATACGAAGACCTCCGCGATCGGGCCGGCATCTTCGAGGCTCTCTCTTTTGTGTGGCCGATGGACGGCAACCTGACCGGTGTGAACCGGCCCGAGCGGGTCGAAGCGCTGGCTGTGGATGCGAACTACTTCGACCTGCTCGGCACCTCAGCCCGGCTGGGGCGCACGTTCAGACCCTCGGATGTCCGGCCAGGAGTCTCGGAGGCGGTCGTGCTCAGCGACGGGGTCTGGAAGCGCGCGTTTGGGGCCGATGCGAACATCCTGGGTCGCAAGCTCTACCTCGACTACGACACGTTCGTCGTGATTGGGGTGATGCCGCCAGGATTCCGCCATCCTGGCTCAACGCTCCAGGGAGACGTCGAGTTCTGGATCACCGGCGGCTTTGGAGGTCCTCCGTGGGGCGCGAAGGACCGGCGCACTGAGCGGCGCCTGCGCGGGGCCATTGCGAAATTGAATCGCGGGATTTCGATCGACGCTGCCCGCAGCCGGCTCAATGCGTATTCGGCTTCGCTGCGCCGCGACTTCCCGGGCGACTACTCGGCCCAAACCGAGTGGACTCCGCGAATCGCTCCGCTCCAGGAAGAGTTGGCAGGCAAGAACAATGCCCGGCTCCTGGCCGTTATGCTGGCCGCGGTCGGCCTGGTGCTGCTGATTTGCTGCGCCACGGTCGCACACCTTCTGTTGGCCAAAGGCGTCGCCCGTAGCGGCGAGTTTGCGGTCCGCGCCGCGCTCGGCGCAAGCCGCGGTGACCTGCTCCGTCAACTCGCTTGCGAAAGCCTGATTGTGTCGTGTGCAGGTGGGGTGCTCGGCCTGCTTCTTTCGGCGGCGATGACGCCGGGAATCGCCGAACTGGCGCCTATCCATCTGCCCCGCGTGAACCGGCCGGTGGTGAACACGACGCTCCTCATCTTCACGATTCTCGCAGCAGTGGGTTCCGCCCTGCTGTCCGGCTTGGCGCCGGCGTGGCAGGCTTGCAAGGTCGATCTTCTGACGAACCTGAGAGGCGCCGGGCGCAGTGCCTCCGTGAACACATCGCGGCACCGCCTCCAGACCGTTCTCGTTGCAGGTCAAGTGGCCATCTCGCTGGTCTTGATGATCGGGTGCGGGCTACTCTCGAAGAGCGTCTGGAACCTGTTGCGGGCAGATCCCGGCTTTGTCACGAAGAACGTCCTGGTTGCCAGTATCTGGCTCCCGCCGCCGACAAATCCTCAAGCTGATCGCAAGTATCTGAATCCCGACCGGCGGAGCTCTTTCGTGAGGGAACTGATGCATCAGGCGAGCACCCTGCCCGGTATCGAAGCAGTGGCGATGGGGGCCGGCTCCAGCATTCCCCTCACGGGTTGGAATGCGGGAAGGTTTTCGCTTGAGGACGCTACAGTGAGCCGGGGTGAGCCGCTGACGGCGGCCATGACTTCCGTCACGCCGCAGTTCTTTCGGGTTCTTCGCATCCCGTTGATCGAGGGCCGCGTGTTCGCAGAGGACGATGACAGCGCGCATCGCCGCATCTGCCTGATCGATCGCGCGATGGCGCGGCGCTTCTTCCCAAACTCGACTCCGCTTGGCAGGCGGATCTACCAGGGGCCGGCCGGACGAGTGGAACCATACGTTATCGCCGGCATTGTTGGCGACGTCAAGACCGATACTTTTGACGCGCCCGATGCCCCGCATATCTACTTTTCGATTTACCAGCGCTCGGATCTCGCGATGACCGTCTTTCTCCGCGGCACCCGCGATCCTGCCGGCCTCGCTGACGCTCTCCATCGCAAGGTGCGGGGGATCGACCCGGACCTTCCGATTTTCGGGGTTCGTACGATGGACCAGGTGGTGGCCGCTTCGATGGCGCAACGGCGGTTTGCGCTACAGGTCATCGGCGCATTCGCCGTCCTCGCGCTGACGCTCTCACTGCTCGGAATCTACGGCGTTATTTCGTTCGGCCTGAACGAACGCCGCCGTGAGATCGGCATCCGCATGGCTCTGGGCGCTCAGCCCCGGCAACTGCTGTCAGGAGTCCTGATCCGTGGTCTGCGCATGGTCGCCTGGGGGCTACCCATCGGCCTGGCGGGATCCGTCCTATTGGCTCGCTCTCTGGAGAGCCTGCTGTTCGGTGCGACGTCAACAGATCCCGCCACTTATGCCGGCGTCTCTTGCGTGCTGGTTGTTGCCGCGCTGATCTCCTGTTACGTCCCGGCTCGTAAGGCTCTAGGTGCCGACCCCGCAGGGGCCCTTCGAGCGGAGTAGAATCGCGCGGGAGGGGCATCGACGGGGGCCGTTGCCCGGACCCTTGAAGAGGACTTGGTGCGTTGCGCAGTCCGGCGGAGCGGTGGCGGAGAGGGCGGCGGTTTCGGTGGTGGAGAAGCGGGACTTGCGCCAGAGGTCCTCGGCGATGGAGTCGGCCCTGTTCTGTTCGTAGAGAGTGCGGGGTGCGAACTGCTGGTGGACGGAGTCGCGAACGCCGGCGAAGAGTTGACGGTCTTCGACGCAGGTGATGAGGCTGAGGGCGTCCTCGCCGAGGAGGAGTTCGTTTTCGGCCGTAGTGGTGCGAGTGAAGCGGCGCGAGTGCGGCGGTTCGATCGTAGTCTTCATAAAGATGTTCATCAGTTTGTACCTCGGAGAGATTTGTAGAGGACGGTTCCCAGAGTTTTAGGGGGTGTCGGCCGCAAGGTATTGAAAAAGAGGGAAAAATAAAGTTAGATGAGCGCGAAATGAAGAAAGCTTAATGCGACAAATAGGGGAGAAGTGGGGTGGCGTACCAACTTGCAGCAGCGTATCGCAACCGCCCGCGTTGACGGCCAAGGCACGCCAGCGGCCGCAGGGTACTATCGCAGGACGGCGCCTACAGTGGCTACACTCTCCCCTGCCGCATCCGAGCGAAGCCACCCGTACAACCCAATCGCCTTGCCTAGTGTGGTAGCAGTTTTATGGCGCTTAGAGAATCTTACTAATATCCCACTCCTCAATCTCTCCGAAATGTCGTTCCCACGCATTTATGGGCTCTTAGTCCACCGGTCAATATTTGAGTTTCTAACCAAACGTCGGATTGCTAGTTTACGATCTCGTGCCCACATACTATAATGGTGATGCAGTCATAGCCTGACGATTGCGCGTCGCCTAACTGCAGCATTCCGGCACTTGATGCGCATGACTGAAGAGTCTTGCCGTTTGATAGCCCTCCAGCTATTGTCCCTGCCATTGGAATGCGCCTGTAAAACGCTCCCAGGGCCACAATATTTCGGCGGCTCGTGGCACAAAATTGTCCCAGAGAGGCGCGCAATGTCATCTCCACAATGACTCGCTGATCCTGAGTCATCACCAAAACTGGCTCAGGAGTGACCTTCGCTGGTGGAGATCTCTTGCCAAAGATCATTTCAAGGAAGCTCAAGCTAAGATCTTCCCTCGGTTGTGGAGTACAACAAGATCTTCAGGAAAGCTAGAGGCTCATTCCGGGGCCCGACGCGCCGCGTTTCGGGCTCGTGCAATCAAACCGCGGAGTTTCGGGAGTTGCGAAGGGGCGGGACTGAAGTCCCGCGAGGGATGAATCCTGCCCCACCGGGCGGTGGACGTGACGTTATGGTGGTGCGCGCCGTGGACAGACTTCCGATCTCGGCTTGGACCTGATGTCAAACCGCTTTCACCCGATCGTCGTGCCCCTTCTGCCGCCAGCCTGAGAAAAGGCGCCGCAGCCTTGGTGGGCCGCGGCGCCTTGGATCAACAAACGGTGAACTCGCGGGCTAGAAGTTGAGCTTGAGGCCCAACTGCAGACCGCGGGCGCCGCCCGCACCGGTGACGAAGCCGAAGTTTGCGTCACCCAGCGTTGTATTCGGGTTGTTGAACTGCGGCGTATTGGTCACGCTGAAGCTCTCTCCGCGCACTTCCAGATTCAGCCGTTCGGTCAGCTTGAAGAGCTTGAAGATGGACGCGTCGAGATTGAAGAAGCCCGGGCCCGAGAGCAGGTTGCGTCCGGCATTGCCGAACACCGTGCCCACAGGAGCCGCAAAGCTCGAGGTGCTGAACCACTGATTGCCCTTGTTGATCCCGTGCAGGATCTGGATGGGCGCCACGATGTCCGGGGTCTGGGAATTGCCAGGAGCATTCAGATTCGTGGAGCTGTAACCGAACCACATCGGCGTGCCCGTCATGAGTGTCAGGACGCCATTGATCCGCCATCCGCCCAGAGTGGCTGCGCCGATGCCCGAGGTGAGCCAACGCTTGCCGTGGCCGAACGGGAGTTCGTACACATAGCTCTGCACGAAGGTGTGGGTGCGGTCGAAGTCGTTCCGCGCGTAGTTGCGGCGGAAGTTGATGTAGAAACGCGGGCCGCCGTCGTCGCCCTGCTGGAAGCCCATGCCCTTGCCGTAGGTGTATGCCGTGGTGACCGCGATACCGTTGGTGAAGCGGCGGTCCAGTTTCACCTGAAGGGCGTTGTAGCTGGTTGAGAATCCGGCGAAGAGCAGGTTGGTGTCCGCAGTGCGCTTGAGGGTGGGGTACTGCGCACGGCCGTTGTTGCCAGCTCCGAGCACCATGCCGGCGTTGAGGTTGTAGTTCACAACCTGGTCCACGCCGTGGCTGCCGACGTACGTCAGGTCGAGAACAAAGTTGCCCGGCAGTTGGCGCTGAACGGCGAAGTTCCAGCTGACCACGGAGGGGTTCTTGAAGCTCTTATTGACGACGTTGTAGGAGGAGCTGATGGGCGGGTTTTTGATGATGCCGTCCGTGGGGATGTCGACCTGGATGGGGGCTGGGAAGCCGTTCTGGAACGTGGCTGTCTGGCCGTTGGGCAGAACAGCCGCGCCGTAGCTGGCGACCGCGGGATCAAACTGGTTGTTCGCGCGGACGGGGTAGTTGTAGGCGTAGCTGTTATCCGGGAACGGGGTATAGCTGATGCCGAAGCCCGTGCGGATCACCGTTTTGTCGTTGAAGCGGTAAGCAACGCCGGTGCGGGGCGCGAGGTAGTTCTTGTGGTTCTCGATACCGAGGTTCATCGGCACGCTGCCCACGCCAGCCACTTCCAACGTGTTGTTGACGAAGTTGTAGTTGGAGAAGCCCTTCGCGAGCCGCGGCGTGGCCGGCGGATAGAGCTCGTAGCGCAGGCCGATGTTCACCGTCAACTTGGAGTTCACGACCCAGGTGTCCTGGGCGTAGAAGAAGTAGTTCCACGCGCGATAGGCGGGGAAGTAGGTGGCGAGATCGCGTCCAGCCTGGCTCGGGGTGTCGAGCAGGAAGCTGGCGACGTTGTTCATGAACGACGTCTTGGCGCCCGGGGTAGAAGTCTGGCCATCGGCGAACCGGTAGAGACCGCGCGAGCTGAACGTCTGCATCTGGAGCAGCTCATCACGAACGCGGCGGATGTCGGCGCCCCACTTGATGGTGTGGTTGGAGAAGTTCTTGGTCCACGAATTGACGACATCGATATTGGCTTCGGCGCGCTTCCAGGGGAGGCTGTTCACGTAGCCGATCATGTAATCGTTGTAGCCGCCGCCCAGGATGAGGCCGACGATGCCGCTGGAATACTCATCGAGGTTGATGCCCGGGATGCCGAGCGACTCCGATGCTTTTGTGCCGTAGTCGGAGTTCTGCGCGACGTTGTTGTAGTGTGCAATGCCGAGACGAACTTCGGTCATCAGCGTATTCGTCACCATCCGGTTGTAGTTCAAGCCGGCACTGTAGGTCTTCTGGATGCCGGTGCCGGCGAAGGCGCCGCCTGATCCCTGCGTGGGTCCGCCGGCGATGCCGAAGATGGGGGCCTGGTAGGTGACCGGACGAGCGTAGCTAAAACGGCCCGTCAGGCGGTCTTTGTCGGAGATGTTCCAATCCATCTTGTAATCGAACGAGTCGCTGTCCTTCTTGAAGGGCAGGAGCGAGAAGTAGTTGTTGGTGTCGCCGCTGCCGAGGTTGGGCTGGGGCACCAGGGCCAGGAGTTTGGTCGAGATGGGATTAATGCGGCTGCTTGGAATGATATTGTCTGGGAATTGCGTGCGCCCCGTGCCGTCAGCGGCGCCGGTGGCCGGATCGTATATCGCCGACGTCGACCGCTTCAGATTGCCGGTGCGGAGATCCGTCTGAGGAATGCTGACCTGATTGGTATTGCTCTGGTGATCCCAGACGCGCAGGTAGTCGCCGAAGAAGAACAGCTTGTTCTTAACGATGGCGCCGCCGATGTTGCCGCCGAGGTAGTTGTAGCTCTGGTGGCCGATGGACGGATCGAAGAAGTTACGGGCGTTAAACTCGCTGTTGCGCAGGAACTCGTAGCCGGAGCCATGGAGATCGTTGCCGCCGGACTTCAGCTGGACGTTGGTGACGGCGCCGGAGGCGCGGCCGAGTTCGGCGTCGAAGTTGGACGTCGATACGGCTACGGTCTGGATGGCTTCGATCGGGGGGACCATGATCTGCAGCAGGCCGGTGCGCTGGTTATTGTCCACACCCTCGATCATGTAGTTGTTGCCCTGGCGCATGTTGCCGTTCACCTGCGTCTGCAGGGAGTTGGCGGCGTTAAAAAACTGCGAGTGCTGATAGGAGGCGCGGGTGGTGCCGGGTACCAGGTTCAGCAGGTTCTGGTAGTTGCGTCCGGTGCCGAGCGGCAGGTTGGCGGTTTGTACGGTGGTCAACTGGCTGCCGGTGTCGGCGCGGTCGGTCTGCAGCAGCGGGGTGGCCGCGGTCACCTCGATGCTCTCGGACACGTTACCGGGCTGGAGGACGAGGTCCACGCGGGGAGAGCTGTTGATGGTGAGTTCAACGCCGGGCCGTGATGACCGCTTAAATCCCGTCAACTCCGCCGCGACGGTATAGAGTCCGGGCGGAACGTCGGAGAAAACGTAGTTGCCGCTTTCATTGGTTTGCAACGAGCGGGTTGTTCCCGTATTCGTCTCTGTGATCGTGACCTTCGCATTCGGCACGGTAGCGCCGCTGGCGTCGGTGATGGTTCCGAGGAGAGTTCCATTTACGGCTTGCGAGAACGCGAGCGTAGCAGACAGAACCAGGATCGCTAGCGCGATCCAGACGGGTTTGAGCTTCATGGCTAACCTCTATTACTGATCCCGTCCCAGGCGGACTCACCTTGACGGGGTTCTAATGACTTCAGGTGGCCGCATTATATCCGATCACGAGATCGAAATCTCTCCATCATTCGTTATTGGGATTACGATCGTTTAATGAAGCTTGGTGCCGGCACACAGATCTGGCGGGTTTGAAAATGCTACTCCAGGCGGCCCACCACAACCTGATCGGGCAGTTGGCCCTGTAACTTCTGACCAGATGTTGCCAAAACACCGGTTGGTCAGACGGCAACCGGCAGAGAAAGCCGGTAATCTAGTGAGCTAACGGATAGACAATGCGCCTCTTCTTGATGATCGCTGCGGCGGCTATTGCGATGTACGCGATGGACCCGGCGTTGACCCCGGTAAACGAGGCGGAATGTAGCATCCAGGTGATGAGCAGCAGTTCTGAGGTCACACTCCAGCTACACCGAGGCCACGAACCAGTCCGGGCCGACGTGAAAGTCGAATGGCTGGACGAGAAAGATGGCATTCTCGCTACGGGTCACAAGCAAACCCTGATCGATCCGAAAAGCGGCCGCGCGACTATAACGCTGCCAATCGGCTGGTCACGATTTGGCGAGAAGAAGCGCGCGGACTTGCTTTGGAACCGAATTCGGTATCGCGTAGTGGCGGCCGACGGCGAGGTGGTGAAAGGGATCGCCTCCATCTCAGCCCTGAAGTCGAATATCTTCAGGATCCAGATCGACCAGCCGCGGCTATCGCCGGACAGTGAGAGATACAAACTTCTAGTCCGTGCTGTTCACCCTATCACCGAACAACCGCTCGCCAATGTCGAGTTGAGCGCCCGACTCCTGTCCGGAACAGCAGGAGCAGCGGATTGTGGAAAGGCCGTTTCTGACGAGAGAGGATTCGCCGCGTTCGACGTACCCGCCTCTCCACGCCGTATTGAGGATGCTCGGATTGAAGTGACCGGGAATGGCCGAGGATACATCCACAGGGCCGAATTGGAGATCGAGATAGACCCTTTCGGCAAAGTCCATGTGGCTACGGATCGGGGACTATACCAACCAGGACAGGTGCTGCATATTCGCGCGATCCTCCTGAACTCACGAGCACGGGCTCTTGCCGATTCTCCAGTTAGCATCAGGGTAACCGACGAACGGTCGGCAACGCTGTTTGCTACGACGCTGCGGACCTCCCGGTTCGGCATTGTGGCTGCCGACTGGGCCATTCCTGACAACGCAGCTCTCGGCAGGTACCGGGTCGATGTCGCTGCCATTGACGCCCCGGACATAGGGGCGAGTTCGGCGACGTTCGACATTAGCCGTTACGAGTTGCCCGCGTTTGAAGTTCGAGTGAAATCTGATCGCAGGTTTTATCTTGCAGGGCAAACACCCGTGCTCGAAGTCGAGGCACGGTACATATTTGGTGAGCCGGTCCTCAATGGTTCGGTGCAGATCACCCGCGAAGCGAAGTCATGCTGGGGGGCAAACAACGGCAGCATCGATACTGTCGGTGAGCGCATCGAGACGTCGTTGGGCCCTGGGGGCAAAGCAACCCTGACTATGGCGGTGCCGCCGGCCTGTGCCGCCGTCCATTATCTTGCCACCGTAACGGACGCCACGAGCCGCCGAAGTGAATCACGCCCCATCACGCTGCAGGTTTCCGACCGGCCAATTTGGATTGAGGTCATGCGTGACGAGGCGTTGTCAGCCGCCCTGCCGCGCACGTTCTACGTCCAAACGCACTATGCCGACGGAACCCCGGCGGAATGCGAGGTTCAGATTCGCGAAGCCGGAAAGAGCGGGAGCGCGCTGGGTAGCCTTGTGAGGACGATTCGGACCAGCAAGAGTGGGCTCGCCGAAGTTCGAGATTTTCGGCTTTCGGCCTTGGACGGCACGGGCGAGGCCGCGTTGCACTTCGCGGCCACCGATGGCTCCGGCCAGACCGGGGAGACGAAGCGAGAATACGACGAAATTAACTCTCCTGGGATCACGGTCAAGACGGACAAGGCGCTATACCGGCGTGGTGATCCGATGATCGCGAGGGTAACGTCAACCGACCCGTCTGGAACCGTCCAGGTGATAGTGACAGCGCATGGAAGTTTACTTGACTGGTTTCCTGTGCGCCTGGTCAATGGTAGGGCCGAGATAACGATCCCGTTCAAGCCCGACTTTGGCGAAACTGTTGAGGTACAAGTGGTGCGGCAGGATGCCAGCTTGGACGAGCTGGCCTCTTTTTCGCAAGGTGTTTTTGATACCTTCCGAGTTTACTATCCGACGAAGTCGCCCATCCGAGTCGAGCTCCAGTCAGCCGAGAGGACGTACCGTCCTGGCGCAGACGCTTCGTTGAAAGTGAAGGTGACAGCTGCCGACGGCACGCCGGTCGAGGCCGCTCTCGGTCTTGTGGTGATTGATGACGCATCGGAACAAAGGGCACAAAGCCACCGGCCTGTTTATTACTGGCTCCGGAATGGCTCGGAAGAGTTTGACGAACTCGACCTCCTTGACGGCAATTCCACAGAAGCGCAGATCCTGGCCGCTGCCACGCTGAACAAGGGTTCAAGGGAACGTTGGGTCTTCTTTCCGTACATGTACGAGACCGCGCGACTCGGATCGATCTACGGCCCCGCCTTCGATAAACGACTCTCGCCGTACCGAAATAGCTGGAGGCGTTGTATCAGTGTCGGGAACTGCCCAACGGAAGACGGCCAGTTCCGCCGGTTCATGGCAGCGAGTGGCTGGAATCCGTCGGGAATAGTTGATCCTTGGGATACGCCGCTTCGGCCGGTGTTCACAGTTCAACGGGAGCAGCGCCACCTGGAGTTCATCAGCGCCGGACCGGACAAGCGTTTTGGGACGGCGGACGATCAGAAGATATTCTTTGAATCCTGGCGGTATTTCGATGCGACCGCAGGCGCGATCCGATCGGCTCTGGCCTATGCCACATTTCCCCAGTCCCAAGCTGAGTTCGACTCAGTGCTACGGGCAGCGCGAATCAGCCCGGCACGGGTCCGGGATCCGTGGGGCAGGCGTTACTCGGTTTCATTTTCCGCGAAGGCCGTCCGTCTATCCGACAGCATGGGAAAGGTCAGCGGAGGGCGCGTTGTTCAGGTTCCAGTGGTTATGCTCATCAGTGCCGGTCCCGACGGAAAGGCTGGGTCGGACGATGACTTCGTAGTCGCGACGTTTGCGGCCGCGGAGCAGGATGAACTGTCCGCGGTCGCCGGCCCGGCGGGCACTCGGCGTACGTTGAACAGCCGAGCTGGCATTCAGGGCAGGGTTGTCGATCCAGCTGGAGCCGTTGTTCCTCGTGCGACGGTTAGGGCAACGGCAGCAGGGAAAGGAGCCGTATTCGAGGCGCGGACTGACGCAAACGGCGAGTACTTGCTCTTCTCTATCCCGCCGGGGGAGTATGTCCTCACCGCTGAATCGGCCGAATTCCAGTTGTTCGTCGCACGCCATGTCGTCGTGCGGGTCGGCATGATTGCACACGTCACGGCAACGCTACAGATCGCCTCCGTGCTTGAACAGATTGAAGTTGCCGGCTCGGCGCCCGAGATCCAAACATCTATGGCGATGATCGTCACACCGATGTATAAACGCGCGCCTCCTCCGCCACCCGCGACCGGCGGCCGCGTTCGTGAGCACTTTCCCGAGACCCTCTTATGGCTGCCGCTACTGGAAACAGACCGGAACGGCACGGCCGAAGTCCACTTCCGGATGGCGGATAGCATAACCACGTGGAGAGTGTCCGCAACCGGATCCACGATTGACGGCCTGATCGCATCCGCAGACGACCGGATTCAAGCGTTCCAACCTTTCTTTGTGGAGCTTGACCCTCCTTCGGTCCTGACAACAGGAGATGAGATTTCGCTCCCGGTGGTTGTCCGAAACTATTCCGATCAGCGCCAGCAGATCAGGCTCACAATGGGGCAGGAACCCTGGTTTCACCTGTCTGGCCAACCGGACAGGATCGCGCACGTGGACGCAGGCGGCACTGCCATACAGGCTTTCCGGCTCAAGGCCGTTGCAGCTATCGAGAAGGGGCGTCAGGAAATCGCGGCCCGAAGCAATCAAGATCACGATGCTGTGAGGAAGGTGATTCAGGTTCACCCTGATGGCCGCCAGATAACCGCCGTACGTAATAACCTGTTCGACAAGGAATCCTCGATCAACGTCGTAATTCCGCCCGATGCACTTCCAGGATCGGCCACGACAACGTTGCGCGTATACCCTGATCTGCTTTCACACATCATCGACAGTCCCGAAGAAATACTCAAAAAGCCGTATGGATGTGCCGAGCAGACCATCTCATCCACCTTTCCAAATTTGCTGCTATTGCGGTACGCGGCGAGCGGCGGGAAGATCGACCCCCAACTACGCCGGAGAGCACTTGCATACCTGCAAAAGGGATATGACCGGCTTCTTGGGTACCGCTCTCCGTCCGGTGGGTTCACATATTTCGGATCAGGTGATCCGGATACAGCATTAACTGCTTACGCCCTTGATTTCCTGCTTGCAGCGAAACGCTACATCACCGTCGATCAGTTCCCAATCAGTTCCGCTGCGCTGTGGTTGACACAACAATTGCCGCGAACGACCGGCCGCTACCGAGCATACATCCTTCGTTCGATGGCTGAATATGCACTGGATAGTGGCGTTGTTCCTGCTGGCATCAAGGATGGATTCCAGAGTGGCCGGAACGATCCGTATATCCTCTCGCAGGAGGTTTTGCTCGCCTTAGCTCTACATGAGGATGACGCAGTCAGGAGCGCACTCCAGAAACTCGCTTCGCTTGCTCAAAACGATCATGATTCGGTCTCGTGGTCCAGCGAGAGCAATACCCCTTTTCGTGGGTGGGGACCTGCTGGCACGGTCGAGACGACAGCCAATGCAGTTCGGGCGATGATCACCGCCAAGGACGCCGGCATCTCTGTACCCGCAACCGCGGCCATGATCCAGGGCGGGTTGATTTACCTGCTGCGTGCCAAAGATGAATCCGGGCTATGGTATTCGACGCAGGCTACGGTGCGTGTGCTGGACGTCTTGACTATGGCGGCACAGGGGGGCGGAGGAGCAGTCGCCGTAGAACTCTTGGTTAACGGCAATCCAGTGCGGATCGACGCAAAGTCCACTGACCTGTCCCGCCATCTCGTGGCGGGCGCGAACGAGTTCCGTTTCGCGAAACAAGGAGGCTCCCTGGCTATGGCACAACTGGTAACGACGTACTACGTACCATGGGATGCCCATACTGATGCCCCGGAGTCGCTCAAGTTGCAGGTTGCCCTCAGTAAAACCAATCCCGACATAGGCGAAGCTGTGGTGGCCCGCGTGTCCGCGCGGCGCACCTCCACCGGTTCCTACGGCATGATGTTAGCCGAGATTGGGCTGCCACCGGGTGCGGATGTCGATCGTTCGAGTCTGGAGGCGGCCATCGCCAGTCGAACCGGCCTCTGGAGATACGAGGTTCTTCCAGACCGGGTCGTGGCCTACCTGTGGCCGTCGACGGGCGGTGAAACCCAGTTTCAATTTGCCTTTCGATTGCGGTATTCCATGCGTGCTAAGGCGGCTGCGTCGACGTTGTATGACTACTACAATCCGAGTGCGCGTGTGACGCTGGCACCCCAAAGGTTCACCGTCGAAGCGCCATGACGCCAGGTTACGTTCTCCCTGCCATCTACGGCATTTGATTGACACGAAGAACGCAGATTGGTCTGTAGCGCTGATCCGCTGGTTGGTTGATACTCGGTGTTCCTAAAGAAACGTGCATGGTTTCTTTCGACAGACCTACCCACCTTTGCGTACAGTCGCCATCCCGCTACGCTCGATCGACGAGCTGGTCGGTTGGCGAACGGAACGGAGTTTGCCATTGCTAATGCGGGCGAAACGTTTTCCCGGTCTCAAGAAGAGTCTTCAAACGCGAAAGAATGCGAGGCCATCCATCCGCATTCCGCGAGTATGCTGGGTCGTCCTCTGTCCAGCCATCATTGGTCACGACCACTTTGACAGCTTCGGATTCAGGCGTGAGCTCAATCCTGACATGGGACATCGTATCGCCCATCCCCATCCCAAAGTCATACTCCAGGAGCTTTGGGGCGTCCACATAGGTCACCCGGCCTGTGACATAGCGCGTGGGCTTACCGTCCTTTCCAGGTCCTGACCATGTCATGGAGCCGCCTGGCGTCAGCTCCACTTCGAAATCCGCGCCCATGAAGATCGTCTGATTCGCCTCTTTGGAAACAAACCCGTTCCAGACCTTTTCGATCGGCGCAGCAACATAATACGTGAAAACTAGCGGCGTTTTCACCATAGAACGGACCTGAAAGCGATGTTCGCACTCCAGTTTACCAGCAGTCCTGCGAAATCGGGCTTATTGGAAGGAATGCCGACGGGAGGAAAGTTCCGTGCAGCGCGCCTAGCAGGACGTACTCGGACGAGACGCGGCCTCGTACCCTTCTGTTGTTGCTATCTGCCTTCACCGCAGAAAAGATGATGTCGGCTTGGAAAGGGATCAGGAACGACAAGTCGGCCGGCCTTCGCCCAACTTCCGTGCGGCGCGCGATCCAGGACGACTCAGGGCCTTCCGGGGTGTTTCCGTCAGCCGCGCCGCGCGGCCTCGATGGCGGCGACGTCGATCTTCTTCATCGTCATCATCGCCTCGAAGGCGCGCTTTGCCTCAGCGCCGCCAACCGCCAGCGCATCGGTTAATACGCGCGGTGTGATTTGCCAGGAGAGGCCCCAGCGGTCCCGGCACCAACCACACGCGCTTTCCGCGCCGCCATTGCCGACGATTGCGTTCCAGTAACGGTCCGTCTGTTCCTGATTGTCGGTCGCGACCTGGAACGAGAAGGCCTCGGTGTGCTTGAACGCCGGGCCGCCGTTGAGACCGAGACAGGGAATACCCAGGACAGTGAACTCCACCGTCAGCACATCGCCCTTCCTGCCGCCCGGAAAGTCACTGGGCGCCTCGTGAACAGCAGTTACCTGGCTATCCGGAAAGGTGGCGGCGTAAAAACGCGCCGCGTCCTGCGCGTCCTTGTCGAACCAGAGGCAGATCGTGTTCTTGGGTTTCATGTGTGTGCTCCTTGTGTTCGATCAGGGCGGACGCCGCTGTTATTGCGTCGATCCGCATCCCAGACCCACCAGTTCCTCTGCCGATCCGCGACGGCCGACGTCTCCAGGCGGTCGCCACCGGTCCTGCCCCTCTTTCTAGATCATATCGCCGGCCGGAATTGCCGTCGAGATCGGAAGCTATGACAGGCCAGTTGCCGGATGATCCCGATTCCTTCCGGGAAGAGATCCCGCACGGCGGCGTGTGGCTGTGTACCTTCCGTGGGGCGTCATCAGTCCACCGGTAGATTGCAGAGTGCCGCCGCGTCCGGTGTGTACTGGTGGCGCGAGGACGCCAAATGCCACTCTGTTGCGCCGAGGACTACACTTCGGGCACGCTACACAGGGCTTGATCCAGATCGGACCAGAGATCCTCCACAGACTCGATTCCCACGCTCAGCCGCAGCAGCGCCGGAGGCAGGTGCTCCTGCCCTGGATGGCGGACGATCCGGAAGTTGATTCCGGACTCTTCCAGGCAAGGCCGAAGGCGGCGATTGGGAGCGAGTGCAGGTTCCACGGTTGTTCCGGCTGGCCGTCTTCTCCGGTGAGCGGGCTGAAGCCCTCTGCAGACTGAAGTCTGCCCCCCATCGCGTGCTTTGGCGGTTTGCGATCGCGCCTACCGCCGGGGTGCGCCGGTTGCGGCAATGCGGCCATGGTGGCTCTCGCCCAGCCATTGCTGTGCTGTGCCGCTGTCCTGTGCCGCTGTCCTGTGCCGCTGTCCTATGCGAGTGTCTGGCGTCTCCGGAATCTCCACCTGTCCGGCGCCGAAGCAGCCATGGTGAGCGACGCGATATCGGCCACAGGACGACCTGGATGTTCGGGCCGCGGTGCGATTTCCCTTGCACTCCTTATCGTTAGTCGATAATATTGTTTATCGATAAGAATGTTCCGGCCCGAATCGGAGCAGTCCGCCTGAAGTTGAATCCCGGAGGTTTCATCTATGAGGGCACTTGGCCAACGATCCATTGCATCCTTTATCCGGCTTGTCCTTGACGCGGCGTGGTGGCTGGTTGCCGTTTCCGTCGTCCTGCTGAGCGGACTCCTGGTTTGCGCCCTCTTTGTCAATCTGGAAGGCGACAACCTGACTATGGACCTGCCGATCGCCTTGGTGCTGAACGCTCCGGTTCATGACAACAGCGCTTCCCTGCAAACTGACGCCCGCATCGAGAAGCTCAGGGGCAATCTACGGTTTCCTGTTCGGAGAGGCGCGTTCTTTTCCGGGAGCATGCTCCTGGTCGTCGTTCTCTTCGGTTTTCTGCTCTGGGGCTTGACCCAGCTTCGTCACGTGTTCCGGTCTTTGAGCCGGGGGCTGCTGTTCATCCCGGAGAATGCCCGAAGAATCCGTTGGGTGGGATTCGCGGTGATTTCCGGTGAATTGGCCCGCGCCGCGGTGGTCTACTTCTGGAGTTTCTACACGAGCCAGCATTTCACCGTGAATGGCCTGCGCTTTGTTGCCTCGATGGACTTCAACGGCATCACGATTCTCAGCGGCCTGGCCATCCTGGTCATCGCCGAGGTCTTTCGGGAAGGAACGCGGTTGCACGAAGAGCAGTCGCTGACCATCTGATCCTCATGGCTATTCGTATCAGCCTGGACCGCGTGCTGCTCAAACGGGGCATTACCCTCACCGACCTGGCCGGGCGCGTTGGGATTACATTGGCTAACATGTCGGTGTTGAAGACGAATAAGGCTCGGGCTATCCGGTTCTCCACTCTGGACGCCCTCTGCCGCGAATTGGACTGTCAACCCGGCGATCTCATGGAGTGGGTTTCCGGTGAACACGAAGAACCGTACATCCACGAGCTTGAGGAGAGACGATGAGGACGGACTTGCTGCGATTCAACGGAGCTGTCGAGCGGGATCCCGCCATCGATACGTGGATGAAAGAGCATGCCGGTGAACTGGGGGCCATCGCGCAGGAGTGGTTTGAAGTGATGCAGAAATGTGGGGACGAAGTCCGGGAGCTTGTGCATGATGGCTGCCCGGTTGCCTGTCTGGGTGATGCGCCGTTCGGCTACGTCAATGTCTTCACTTCGCACGTGAACGTGGGGTTCTTTCACGGAGCGGCACTGCCGGATCCGGCCCGTTTGCTGCAAGGCACCGGCAAGTTCATGCGCCACGTGAAGCTGAGGCCGGGAACGGCGGTAGACGCCGCGGCACTGAGCAGGCTGATCGAAGTGGCGTACACGGATATCAAGGCGCGGGTCGAGCACGGCTAGCATTCCGACGGAACGAGAGCATTCCGAGACCGAGGACCAGCGGCGGCGCGAACCCGAAGGGCGGCAAGGGGTTGCGGCCAACGGCAGTGGCGAGCCTGCCTCCGAGTGGCCGGCACTAGTTCAGTCGGCTCTTCGCGCCGTTGGCTCGCAAGCCCTTGCCGCGGGGCTCGCGGGACTTCTGCCACGGACTGCCAGAGGTGCTCTTCAGATATCCAAGGTCCTTCATCCACTCGTGGAGCAACTCTGGCCAACGGGACTCGGGCATGCTTTCGAACTCGGGCGTACGCCCGGTCATGCCGACACCGTGACCACCGCGCCGGAATACGTGCATCTCCACGTCGATTTTGGCCTTCTGGAGGGCCAGATAGTACTCTCCCGAGGCCGCCGACAACCGATCGTCGTTGTTGACGAACAGGAAAGTGGGCGGGATCTCCTTCGCTGTAACCGTGGCCGAGGAGATGGCGCCCGGATAGGCGAGCACCGCGAAATCGGGCCGGCTGCTCGAGCGCTCCACTGGATCCGCCGAGTCGGGCTTGCCGGTGTCGAAGCGATTCTCGGCCAGTGCGGCCAAGTGGCCTCCGGCGGAGAAGCCCATCACACCAACACGGCCCGGGTCGACGCGCCATTCCGGCGCGCGGCTTCGGACCAGGCGAATGGCGCGCTGGACGTCGGCGAGCGATTCGACTTCGGCCTTATAGGTCGAACCCTCGGCGTTGGCCAGCCGGCTCTTCAGAACAAAGGCCGCCACGCCCATCTCATTCAGCTTGTTGGCGACAAACTCGCCCTCCAGGTCGACGACGAGGTATCGATGCCCGCCGCCGGGGCAGACGATGAACGCCGCCCCGGTTGCCTTCTCCGCAGGCGGCAGGTAGACCGTGATGCTCGGCTGGTGGATGTCCGTGACTCGATGGAAACGGTCCGGCGTGCCGCCTTCGATCCATCGTTCCGGGCCTGCCTTCCCTTCCGAGCCCGGAGCACCACCCGGCCACAGTGGGATGGACGGTCCTTTCATCGGATACGGCGCATCCGAAGCGAAACATAGCGCCGCCACGGCGAGGCTATAGCAGAGTTTCATGGAGTCCATTGTAGGAGATCGATCTCTGGAACAAATCCAGGAGAATCAGGCGCGATGCCCGAGCGTGAAGGGCACAGATCAGATCTGGGAGCTACTCACTTCTTCTGAACGTGACCTTCCTGGACATCAGCACTATTGTTGAGGTTTTGCGGCGGGAGCGCCCAACTGAAGCATGTAGGCAGCGACGCGGCGGAGCTCCTCGTCTTCCAGATGACCCATGGAAGGCATGGCGTTGTACTGTGGCCGCTTCTTGCCCGGGTTCCTGGCCCAGGTGACGATGCCGGCCGGATTGGCGTGATAGAGCGAATAGATCTCGGTGAGCGCGGGGGCGTTGGCGGCCTCGTGGAGCTGGTGACAGTTGGAGCAGATCTGGTCGTAGACGGCCTTGCCACTACGCGGGCCGAGGGTGGATTCACCGGCGCCAAGCCCGGTGCGCAGGCGCATCTGCGTGGCCATCTCGATGCCGTTGAATTCGGCCGTGCGCTGGGCGATGAGGGTGCGCTGCCGGGCCACGGCGGCCTCGCGGTAAAGATGGCGGCCGATGCCCATGCCGAGGATGGTCACCGACAGGCTGGCGACGATGACCGCGTAGCGGACGCCGATGCGGGGCGCGCCCGAGCGCAGCTCGCGGCCCAGCAGGTAGAGAGCGGGGGTGACGCACAGCAGGGCCGTGGCTATAACCGCCAGCAGGCTGCCGTTGACGTGCGACCAGTTCAGGGTGAAGAGCAACAGGGGTCCAAAGGCGAGCTGGGCGGCTGTGACGAGGAAGGCACAGGCGTAGAAGAGACGGACGAGTTCGGCCGGGCGGAAGCCGTGCAGGCGCCCTTCCAGCGGATAACTCCGCCAGCCGAGGCGGCCGGCGAGATAGAGCGAGGTCAGGGCCAGTGAGGCGGCGAGGAAGTGAAGGTAGCGCGGGAAGACGTTGCCGAACTGGAGCGAGCCGAAGAAGCCGGGCGCTTCACGCCAGTGCTCCGGCAGCAGCATGAGGTTCACGTTGCTCAGGAAGATGAGCGGGATGAAGAGGAAGAGAAGTGCGGCGGCGGCACCAGTGAGCAGGTGTCGCGCCTTGCGGCGGCCGAGCCAGTGATCCCACGTGTACTGGTGGAGGTAAGAGAGAAGGAACGCGGTGGTGACCAGCGGGATCAGCAGCACCCAGGCGTGGCCGGTGAGGGCGTTGGCGGCGTAGAACTGCGCGGTGTAGAGCAGGTTCAGCATCAGCAGCGGGGCGATGCCGAGCACGACGGCGAGGCTCTTGTTGATGGTGATGGTCTCGCAGACGACGCGGGCCAGGCGGTCGTAGCGCGGGCGCGTCAGACCGATGTATTCAAAGATCACGGTGAGCAACGAAGCCCCGACCGTCAGGTTCACAAAAAGGATGTGCACCAGGAAGACGGGCACCACGAGGAACTGCAGCAGCGACTCGGGCACGGGCAGAGGCAACGGCAGATCGCGGGGGACGGGCGGCAGGACGAGGTTATTCATGCTGGTGGACTCCCGGCTGCAGGCTCCGCAGGTAGATGGCCAGCGCCTCAGCCTCGACCGGGCTGCCCGGAAAGGGCGGCATGTAGGTGCGAGTGAGGTGCATGCCGGCTAGGAAGTTGGTGATGCGCTGCGTGGTCCACGGGCGCGAGCCCAGCATGGTGTTGAGCTTGCCGGTGACGCCGTTGATGCCATCCACGGTGTGGCAGCGCGAGCAGGTGAGCAGGAAGAGGTCGCGGCCGGCCTGCCATTGGTTGCTCGATGTCACCTGATGGACGGTGGTGTAAGTGGCGTAAGGCAGGATGCCGTCGCGCTGGAAGACAGGCAACTCGTCGACGCGGACTCCATTGGAGTACATGTAACCGGCGATGACATAGGGCTTGCGGATGAACTCGCGGACGCGTTCGAAGTGGCCCAGCAGCCAGGCGCTAAGGAGGAACGGCACCAGCAGCGCCGCGCGCGGCACCAGACGCGGGCGCCAGACGCCGAGCAGCAGCACCGTAAGCAGCAGCGCGGCGGTGGCGGCGAGGATCCGCAGGAAGAGGGTGTGCCACTGGGCGAAGCCCTGGGTGAGCAGAGCGACGTCCGTGTTGGCCTTCATGGCGGCGGGTACGGCCCGCCAGTACCAGAATGCGGAGGCAGCCAGCGGCGGCAACCACGCCAGGCTCCAGCGGGCGGCCAGGCGGACGGCGTCCTCGCGCAGGGCACGCTGGCCGCGGGTGAAGAGGCTGGCGCAGAACCAGACGAAGAGGCCAGCGGTGGTCATGGCGAAGGTGGTGCGGAACGCGAGTTGCGGCAGGTAGAGGGGGTTGAAGACGGCGGAGAAGAAGCCCTGATCGCGGGTCCACCGGCCAGAGCTCATCATGAAGCCGAGGATGGCCACGATCAATGCCATGGTGAGCCAGGAGAAGGCGCTGAGCGTGGCACCAATGGCGATGTGGAGGCGCTTGCGGCGACCCTCGGCAAAGTGGTCCCAGGTGAGGTAGTAGGCGAGGATCAGCAGGACCTCTGAGACGAAAACCAGCCACTCAGTGAACCACTGCCAGAAGAAAACGCGCAGCAGGCTGCCGATGGCGAACGGAGCGACGACGGAGGTGGTGAGCCAGATGCCCACACCGGTGAGCGCGCCCAGTGAGGTGGTGATGACGAAGACCACGAAGACGATGCGGCGGGTGAGCGCGTCCCAGGCCGGGTCCGCGCGGCGGACTCCGATCCACTCGAAGAGCGTCAGCAGCGGGTAGGCACCGACGGCGAGCGGATGGTTGATGAGCACGTGAACGATCGCGGTGAGGGCCACCAGCATACGGTTGCCCAGCCAGTCGAGATGGAAGATCGGAAAGTCCATGGTGGTTGTGGATCGGCAAACTCCGTGGCCGGGCGGCGCACCCGGATCCGGAGGCACACCACGCGCCATACTCGCGCGTGATGTACGGGTGCTTCCCAGCAGATGGCCGCCTCGGCGGCACGCACCCGCAACGGGCGACGGGCCTGTGGCCATCCTTTCTTCTCCACTCTACGTGGGGCGCGCCGCGCGGCCAATGCGGCATGTTGTCGCACGGCGGGGCAAAGCGCGCGCCGCTGAAGCGGGCCAATGGCGGCTGCGGCAATTTGTCGCAGTGCCCGGGCCTTCGCGCGGTCATCCATTAGCATGGAGAGAGATTCCCCGTTGTCCATGTCGCCGCCTATCCCGGAAATCGCGCCGCTCATCGCCCTGCCGTGGATCGTGCGTCTGCGCTACGGCCTGGCCGCGGCGGTGGCGGTACTGGTGGGCGCCGCGCAGCTCCTTTTGGACATCGAGCTACCGTGGATCCCGATGCTCGCGCTGGCCGGGGTCATCGCCGCCAGCAACCTGCTGCTGCAGCGCGGCGTACGCGTACCGGCGCTATCGAACTCCAGCCGGGTGGCTCTGGCCTTCGTGCTCGACCTGCTGTGCCTCACCGGCCTGCTGATGCTCAGTGGGGGGCCGTCGAACCCTTTCAGCCTGCTCTACCTGGTGCACATCACGCTGTCGGCAACCATCCTGACCAAGCGCTGGACCTGGTTTCTCGGGATTCTGGCGACGCTCTGCTTCGGCCTGCTCTTCCTGGTCTACCGGCCGGTGCCGGCCCTGGAGATGCACGGCCATCACCAGGGCTGGAGCCTGCACCTGGCCGGCATGTGGGCCGCCTTCGCCGTCGCCGCGTTCCTGGTGGCACTCTTCTCCGGCAAGATCTCGGAGCTCATCCGCGTCCACGAGGAGTCGCTGCACGCCATCCAGAGCGAACTGGCGCGGAAAGACCGGTTGGCGTCGCTGGTCACCCTGGCCGCCGGCGCGGCGCACGAGCTGGGCACGCCGCTGGGCACCATCGCCGTCGTCGCCAAAGATCTGGAGCACTACGCCACGCAGTACACACGCGACGCGTCGCTGGCCGAGGACTGCCGGCTGATCCGCGCCGAGGTGGACCGCTGCCAGGCGATCCTCGCCGAGATGAGCCTGCGCGGGGCGGAGCCGGTGGGCGAGGCGCCGGCGCGCACCACAGCCGCGGGGCTGCTGCGCGACCTTGGCGGCGGCGAACGCGTCTCCGTCGAGTTCGACTCGGGCGCGCGGGAGGCGCCATTGCTGGTGCCCTGCCGCGCCATCCGGCAGGCCGTGTCGGCGCTGATCAAAAACGGGCTGGAGGCCAGCGAGCCGCGCGGCCGCGTCCGGTTGACCGTGAAGCGCCGCGACAGGCAGTTGTCCATTGAGATCGCCGACCACGGCCACGGCATGTCGGCCGACGAACTGCGTCGCGTGGGCGAGCCGTTCTTCACCACCAAGCCGCCCGGCCAGGGAATGGGCCTGGGGGTGTTCCTGGTACGGGCGCTGGCGGAACGGGTAGGCGCGAGCCTGACGTACACGTCGACGCCCGGCACGGGCACGACGGCCACGCTGCGGCTACAACTGGCGGAAGGAGAGGTCCATGCCGGCGCCCGGAGTTGAGTTGCGCGCACTGGTGGTGGACGACGACGACGTCTTCCGCGCGCGGCTGGCACGGTCGCTGGAACGGCGCGGCTGGCAGGTGCGGCAGGCGGCCAACGCGGCGGAGGCGGTGGCGGCGGCCGGCGAGGGTCCGCTGGATATGGCGATCCTCGATCTGCGGCTGCCCGGCGAAAGTGGGCTCGACATCCTCGCGCGTCTGCGCAACGTGCAGCCGGAGGCCTTCCTGCTGATGCTCACCGGCTACGGCTCCATCGCGACGGCCCTGCAGGCCACCAAGCTCGGCGCGGACCACTACCTGGGCAAGCCCGCCGACGCCGATCAGATTCTGGCCGCCTACGCGGCCCATCGCAATCAGGAAGAGCCGCCCGCGGCGGAGCCCGCCGTGCCGAGCCTGGCGCGGGTGGAGTGGGAGCACATCCAACGGATCCTTGCCGATTGTGGCGGCAACATCTCGCAGGCGGCGAAGCTGCTGGGGCTGCACCGGCGGTCGCTGCAACGCAAACTCTCGAAGTACCCCCCGGCCTCATGAGCGCGCTCCGGTCCAAACTCGCCGCGCTGGCGCTCTGCTGCGTGCTGCTGCCCTCGGGCGGCCTGCTGGCGCTGTGGGCGCAGGGGACGCCGACGGCGTGCGGGATGCAGTGCTGCCGCCGCGCGGCGCGTTGCTGTTGCCGCAAAGACACACACGAGTCCAGTGGTCCGGCCTGGCGCGCGCAAAACCGCTGTCCGGGCGGATGCCGTCTGGCGCCCATGGTCCGCGGGGCCGCCGCTCTGGCGCCAGCGCCGGCTGCCGGCGAGGTGGTCCGGACGTTTGCCGTAGTCACAGGCGTGGTCAGGACGCCCGCCCGCGACTCCTCTCCTCTCACCCGGCGCGGCCGTGCCCCGCCCTCGGTTTAGCCTCCGCTTCGCACTCCGCTCACCGGCCTGGGGCCGGCGGGCCTGCTTGTCTCTGGGCTGAATCGAATCTGGGAGATCAACATGACACGAAATTTGTGTGCGTACACGGCGCTGGCCGTGTGCCTGGCCGCGCCGCTGGCCGCGGCGGATGTGCGGGGAGAGGTGACGGACCCTTCCGGCGCCGTGGTGCAGGGCGCCCTGGTGCGCCTGCTGGATGGAGACCGCACCGTACGGCAGACCCGCAGCGGCAGCCGCGGCGAGTTCGTCCTCGCCACACCGGAAGGCGCGCCACGTTCCGGCGCCTGGCGCCTCGCCGCCGAGGCCAACGGCTTTGAACCGGTGACACAGAACGTCGAAAAAGACAGCCCGAACGTCCGGCTGGTGCTGGCGCTGGCGCCCTACCGCGCGTCGGTCGAGGTGCGCTCCGTCACGCCGATGAATCAGGCGGAGATCGACATGAGCGGGCTGCGCGAGAGTCCGGCGCGCGACCTGGGCGAGGCGCTGGCCGCGCTGGACGGCGTCACCAGAATCCGCAAGGCCGGCATCGCCAACGACGTCGTCGTGCGCGGCCTGCAGCAGAACAACATCAACGTGCTCATCGACGGCGCCCGCATCTACGGCGCCTGCCCGGCGCACATGGATCCACCGGCGCAGCACGTCGACTTCGCGGAGGTGGACCGCGTGGAGGTGAACAAGGGCGCCTTCGACGTCACCAACCAGGGCAGCCTCGGCGCCGTCGTCAATATCGTCACCAAGAGCCCCGGCCTGGGTTTCCAGGTGCGGCCGTCGCTGAGCCTGGGTTCGTTCGGCTACTACAACCCGAGCCTGACGGTCTCCTACGGCAACCCGCGCTTCCGCGTGCTGGGCGGCTACTCCTACCGCACGTCGCGCGCCTATACCGACGGCTCCGGCCGCCGCTTCACCGACTACGCCGCCTACAGCGCCGCCGGCCGCGACCGCCACGCCTTCGACCTCCACACTGGCTGGATGCAGCTCGAGTTCAAACTCACCGACCGGCAGCAGCTCAGCCTGAACTACACGCGCCAGCAGGCCGGCATGATCCTCTACCCCTACCTGTCCATGGACGGCGACGCCGACAACGCCGATCGCGGCGGCTTCAAATACTCCGCCACCGGCCTGGGCTCCACCGTCCGCAACGTCCGAGTGGAGGGCTACTTCACTCAGGTGAAGCACTTCATGTCCGATAGCCAGCGCGTCAGCGCGATGGGCGGCGCCTGGATGATGGCTAGCGACGCCTCCACCCGCACCATGGGCGGCCGCGTCGAAACCGACCTCGGGCGCAACCTCACGGCCGGTGTCGAAAGCTACCAGCGCGAGTGGAACCTCACCGGCTATATGAAGATGAACGGCATGATGATGGTCAACCCGTCCATCCCCGACGTCGCCACCACCTCCGTCGGCGCCTATGCCACCTGGCAACGGCAGCTCACCGAACGCCTGCGCGTCGAGGCCGGCGCCCGCTTCGACCATGCCGCCATGCGCGTCCAGAACCAGACCGCTTCCACGAACCTCTACGCGCAGTTCCACGGCACCCGGCGCACGTCGAACGACGACAACTACGCCTCCGGCAACGCCCGCCTCGCCTGGACGCTGCCCGGCTCCTCGGAGCTCTTCGCCGGATTCGGCACCACCGGCCGCCTGCCCGACGCGCAGGAGCGCTACATCAGCCGCGGCATGGGCACCGGCGCCATGGTCGGCGACCCGTCATTGCCCATCACGCGCAACCGCGAGTGGTCGGCCGGCTGGAGCCTCCATCGCGACCGCTTCACGCTGCGCCCGCTCTTCTTCTACTCGTTCCTGGACAACTACATCCTCGTGAACAAGCAGATGGCCTTGATGAGCGGCGGCATGATGATGGCCACCAACGCGCGTTCCTTCACTAACATCGACGCGCGGTTCTACGGCGGCGAACTCTCCTACCACACGAAGCTCACGGACAAACTCTCGCTGGACGGCGGCGGCTCCTACACGCGAGGCATCGCCGACCTGCGGCCCGCGGCGAACGTGAACAGCCGCAACCTGCCCGAGATGCCCCCGCTGCGCGGCTGGAGTGCGTTGCGCTACACCCACCGCTGGGCCTTCGCCGAGATCAACACCACGGCCTCGAACCGCCAGTCCCTGGTCAGCTCGGACCTGGGCGAGGTCCCCACGGCCGGCTACGCCTTGTTGGGCCTGAAGCTCGGCTTCACCGTGCGCCGCGTCTCGGCCAGCTTCAGCCTGGACAACCTGCTGAACCGCTTCTACTACGAGAATCTCTCCTACTACCGCGACCCCTTCTCGGCCGGCGTCAAGGTGCCCGAGCCGGGACGCAACGCCTTCGCGCAGATTCGCTACTCGTTCTAGCAGGGCGGCGAACCACTCGCTTATGGTCCGTGCCGCCGTCATCGCGCCGGCGGATCACCGGTGGGGCGGCTATGCTATCATGCCCGCAAGTGTTCGAGAATCTTCACGTTGCCCCGGGTCTGGCGTTCCTTTTCGATATGGATGGAGTAATCGTTGAGTCAACGGTTCTGCATACGCGCGCCTGGGAGCTTTACCTTTCCCGTCTGGGCGTCGACTCCAAAGGCATCATGGCCCGCATGCTGGGCAAGCGGAACGACCAGATTGTCCGCGACGTCTTTGGGCCCGACCTGCCCGAGAGTGAAGTCTTCCGCCATGGCGCCGAGAAAGAGCAGCTTTACCGCGAGATGATGGCGCCCGTCCTGCAGGCGCAGCTGGTGCCCGGCGTCGTGGAGTTCGTGCGCACAGCCCATGCCCAAGGTGTGCCCTGCGCCCTGACGACCAATGCCGAGCCGCTGAACGTCGACTTCGTACTGGGTGGCGCGGGTCTCACCGATTGCTTTCAGACCATTGTCGACGGCCACCAGGTTTCCAGGCCGAAACCGGATCCTGAGGTGTACCTCACCGCGACGGCACGTCTGGGCCAGAATCCCGCCAATTGCGTCGTGTTCGAGGATTCCCCCGGAGGAATGCAGGCTGCACGCGCGGCGGGCGCCCATCTCGTAGGGCTGCTGACAACGCTGTCGGACGCTCCGCTGGCCGGCCTGGCCGTGCCCGACTTTTTAGACGAGCGGTTGTTGCCATGGATTTCAGCGCTGCGGGCTCTCTGAACCCAACTACTGTCGGCACGGCTATCGTGTCCATGCTCTTGGCGTCGCTGGTTTGGTGGCGGCGACTGGGCCGCCTGACCAGACAGCGCCAGGCTGTAGAGCGGATTTACGCCCTCAGCGAGGAAGTCTTCCGGCCTCGATCGGCGGCCGAGATCCTGGGGCAGTTGCAAGGCAGGCTGCTCGATTCGGCGGGCCTCACGGCGGCCACCATCTTTGTCTCCGACCCGGAAGCGGGCGGATTGGAGGTCGCAGCCGGGAAGGCCATCGACGCAGACGCGGCGCGGCGCAGCCACGCGACCAAGGAGCCGGTTCTCACGGCCACATCGCTGAGCCTGCCCATGGTCTCGCAAGGCGCGGGCAACGGTGTCCTCCAGTGCGGTTCGCCGCGCGGCCGGCATCCGCTGGAAGACGAAATGGCAGCCCTTCGACATCTGGCCAACCAGGTGGGCATCGCCCTGCAACTGCTGGAGCAGCGGCAACTGCGTGACCAGCTATTGCGCAGCGAAAAGCTCGGCGCGATGGGCCAGTTGATCTCCAGCATCGCGGCGGACCTCCAGCCTCCGCTGCAACGCATCGCGGCGGCGGCGAGCGGCGAGGAACTGACCGAGGTCTCGGCTGACGCTGTCCAGGCTCTCGAAACGGTCGAGCGGCTCATCGCCTTCGGGCGCCCGGAACAGGCGCGGGTGAGACCGGTGGAGTTGAACCAGTTGGCCAGCGACCTGGCCGAGTTCCGAGCGCAACCCTGGCGGCTGCAGATGGTGACCACCAGCGTGGAACTGGAGCCCTGCGAGTTGACGGTGCTAGGCTCCAGCAGTCAACTCGAGCAGGCTATCCTCAGCGTGCTGGTGCACGCCGAACAGGCTCTGCAGCACACCGAGACCAAACAGATTCACTTGACAACCGCGCGCCACGAGAGCCGCGCCGTACTGGCCGTCGAGTTCTCGGCCTCTTCCACCGGACAGACCGAGGAAAGCGAGTCCCAGGCCTGGGGCCTTGGGGTGGCACGCGGCATCGTGGAGAACCACGGGGGCGAGTTTCGCCTGGATCCGACATCGGATGGGACGCGGTTTGAGATTGATCTCCCCCTGACAGAGGCCACGGCCCGGCCCGCGCAAGCCAGTCCCCAACAACCCGCCAGGTCCCTGACAATGCTACTGGTCCACCAGGATCCCGCTGTGCTGCGGCCCGTGGTCGAGGCGCTCGGCACGCTGCACCACCGGGCCATCCCGGTGGACAATGCGGCCGTGGCGTTGGAGTATGCGTCGCGGCTCCGATTCGACGTCGTACTAGCTTCGGCCCATCTGCCCGATCTGCCTTGGACGGAATTCGCCGAACGGATGCGCCAGCACACCCCACACGTCGGCCTGATCGCCACGGCCTCCGACAGCGCCGCCCCCGGCGCGTTGACGTTACACCTCCCCGTCGACCGGACGGAGTTGGAGCGAGTCTTCAACACGCTGGACGAAACCGCATGACGGAGGCAGGCATCTGTTGTCAGTGAGACAATACTCCTTATGCGGATCCAGGTTTTGCGCCTTCTCGCGGCCCTCGTAATGCTGGCGGCTGTTTTGCCGGCCCAGAAGAAGTATACGGGTCCCAGGCCCGCCAAGCCGGACGTGCCGTTCCTCGTCCATGCGAGCCGACTGGTGGAGACGGAGTCGAACACGGCTACCGAGTCGCAAAGTAAAGATGGCACCGTGTACACGATTCCCGGCGCGACGTCGCCGGCCCGCACACCGGTACCCGAACCGATCATGGTCTTTCAGTCCGACAAGATCAATCCCGACCGCCTGACCCTCTACCGGATGGACGTGAAGGGTGGGAGCCGGACACTGTTGATCCCGCAGGCCGGCAAGCGCGGAAAGAAGGACGACGCGCGTCCCCTGTTCCTGATGGTGACCCCGCTGGCCCCGTCGCTCTTCAAGGTGGAGGTCAATGAAGTGCTCCCGGATGGCGAGTACTGCCTCTCCCCGGAAGGCTCCAACCAGGTCTTCTGCTTCACCTCTTACTAAGAACTCACGTTCGGAATTACGGCGGCGTACTGGCGACACAGCCGTCAGCGATCAGCGTTCAGCTACACCAGCACGGACTGAAAGCTGAGCGCTGAGAGCTTACCGCCGAAACCATGTACTAAGCCAGCGCCGCGCGGCAGAAGTCCGCGCACTTCTTCACCTCGGCCACAGTGTCCGCCCCCTTGTACTCGTACTCGATCATTGGCGGGTTGTCGTAGCCCTTGGTCTTCAGCAGTTGCAGCACGGCCCGGATGGGCGTGTCCCCCTGACCAAACGGCACATTGTCGCCCTGATCCCGCTTCCGGTCTTTGGTGTGGAGCGTGAGAATGCGCTCGTGGTGTTTGTCCAGGAACTCCACCGGATCGAAGTTCGCGGCGCAGAAGTGGCCGATGTCCAGGTTGATGCAGATGTACTCGCTGGTCCCGGCCATGGCGTCGGCGAAGTTCTGAGGAGTGGCAAATTCGTTCGGCGCGATGCGGGAGTGGTTGTGCATGCCCACCTTCACCTTGGCCTTCCGGGCAAAAGGATCGATGCGCTTCGCGGTGGTCACATTGGACGAGGCCGTGATCCACTGCACACCCAAAGCCTTCGCGATGTCGAACCCGCGCGCGATCTCGGCATCAGTGAAGTCCTCTCGGAAGCTGTAGTTGTACGCGACCAGCGTGAGCCCCCCGGCCTTGATCTTCGCGGCGACGTCCTCGAAGTGCTTCAGCGGCGTTTCGAGCCGCCATTGGCGCAATTCCTCCCGGGTGACCGGCTTGGCGCTGGTCCCCGTCGGCTCGATGTGGCCGGAAAAGAGTTCGACATACTTCAACCCGGCCGCCTGGTAGCCAGCGATGGCGCCGTCCAGGTCGCGGTCGCGGAAGCTGTAGCTTTGGGCCCCGAGGCGCACCTCATTGCTCTTGGCCCAAGCGGCCGCGGGTAGAGTGGCAAGGGCGGATTTTAGAAAGTCTCTGCGGTGTTTCATGCTGGATCCCAGTGGTTCCGAATATCCTAACATCAGTGACCTGGATTCTTGCAGGGACCGCGTTGGTGACGGTGGGCTCGCTTGGCCTGGGCCGGGCGGTTTGGCGTTGGCGGCCGCCCCATTGGACCTATGCCCTGGCCTGCGGAGCCCCACTGCTCAGCCTGGGCATCTATCTGCTGCTCTTGACCGGCTGGGCCACGCCCGCGGCTCTGGTGGCCCTCTGCCTGGCGGCGTCGCTGCCGCTCGGGCTACGCTGGAGCAGACCGGCCTCCTGGCACTGGCCGCCTTGGATCGCATTGGTCTTCGCGCCATTCGTGGTTCTTTACGTCACCAACGCCCTGGCTCCGCCCATCCAGCCCGACGCCGTCGGTTACCACCTGGGCCTCGTGGCCGAATGGCTCCGGCTGCACTCCTTCTCAACTCGCATTGGCTTCTACGAGATGTTGCCGCTAGGGACCGAGACTCTGTTCGCTCCAGCGGTGGCGGTGGGTGGTTATTCCTCCGCCAGCCTGTTCCACTTCGTCCTGCTGTGTGCCACTGTGCCGCTGCTGGGGCGTGTGGGCACGATGCTGGGGTTGACGCGCGACCAGTCAGCCGGGGCAGCGGCGTTGTACGCCCTGGCGCCCGTGGTGGGCATGAGCGGGGTGACGGCCTACAACGACGCGGCCGGCGTCTTCTTCGCGGTGGCCGTATTCGCGCTGCTGGTGGAAGACTGGCGCGAGCCGGACAACCGATGGCTGGCCTACGCCGGGCTGGCTGCGGGTTTCTGCTACGCCGTGAAGATTACGGGCCTGCTGGTGGTGGTGGCGGCGCTGGGCTGGGTCCTCTGGAAACGCCGGCGGCGTGGCGCGCTCCTTTTTCTGGCGGCGTCCTCACTCTCCATTCTGCCGTGGATGCTGCGCGATCTCTGGCTCACTGGCAACCCGCTGGCCCCCCTCGGCAACGCACTGTTCCCAAACGACGCGTTCCATCTGGCCACCGAGCAGTTGTTAGGGGAGAAGTTGCGCCACTACGGCCTTCTATGGAGTCAGGTCCCGTGGTCCACCACGGTCGACGGCTTCGCCGTGCAGGGCTTGATTGGCCCCGTCTTCCTCCTGTTGCCGCTGGCCCTGCTGGCTTGGCGCAAGCCCGCTGGACGCGCCGTCCTGGCGGCGGCCATCCTCCTGACGCTGCCCTGGACCCGGAATGTCGGAGCGCGATTCCTCATGCCCGCCCTGCCGTTCTACGCGATGGCCTTGGCCCTATCGCTGCCGCGGCTGGGCCTGGCCGCCCTCGTAGTGTTGCATGCCGTCTCCGCCTGGCCCACCGTGATGGATCACTATTCCGACCCCTGGGCCTGGAGGCTCAAGAGCATCCCCTGGGAGGCGGCCACGCAGGTGCAAGCCAACGAAGTCTATCTCGCCAGGAACCTGTACGAATATCCGGTCTTGGGAAAGATCGCCGCCCATGTCAAGCCAAACGAACCCATTCTGGATCTCTATGGCCTGCCGTATGCCTACCTCCCCACCGTGCCCAGTGGCATCCTCACCGCTGCTGGCGACAACATGTCGGAGGCGCTGCAACTGGCCGCGGACTCAACGCCGGAGCAGCTCTACCTCATCCGGTCCCAGTGGCCCCGCCAATTCGTGCGAGCGGTGCGAATCCGTTTGAACCGCCCATTCCCCGTCTCCTGGAGCATCTCCGAAGTGGGTCTTGAGCGCGACGGCCGCCCCGTCCGTATTCTGCGCAACTGGTTCCTCAACTCCTGGCCGGAGCCCGGCGACGCCTGGCTGGCCATCGACTGCAACACCTCCTCGCGCTGGCAGTCGTGGACCAAAGCCCGGGAAGGCATGTTCTGGGAGCTACGATTCGACCGGCCTGTCCCCCTCGACGGGGTGCATGCATTGATGGTGAACGTCAGTGAGCCGCAAACCGTCGAGATGTACGTCCAGGACATGAAAAGGCAATGGCTGAACATGTCGAGCGGTATCACCATGCAGGCGCCGGGCAAACGCGCTTACCGGCGGTCGGCCATGCTCTTTGTGAAGAACCAGGGCTACCGCTGGATCGCCGTAAGGATTACCCCGACCGGCGATGGGCGTGTCGGCGAATCGCTGCTCACCTACGCCGACGCCTGGGGTGTCGACCTGGTGGAACGGTTCGAGGAGATTGCTCTGTTTAGAATCCGCTAGACCCGGTCCAGTTTCAGCGCAACATCATCGGCGATCTGCCGCCCATGGAAGCGCCCGTTCTCGATGAAGATCTCGTTCGTATGCATACCGGCGACCAGCACTCCGGCGAGGTACACCCCGGCGCGCTCGCTCTCCAGCGTCTCCGGATTCAGGCGTGGGCGCTGGCTCTCCTCATCGAACCGAATGCCGTGACGGGCCAGGAACTCCGTGTCCGGACGGTAGCCTGTCATGGCGAAGACGAAGTCGTTCTTGAGACGCACTGGACCATTGGGCGTGATCAAATTAACTGCATCTATTTCAATGCTTTTCACGGAAGAGTTGAAGTATGCCTTCACTTCGCCAGCTTTGATCCGGTTCTCGATATTCGGCTTGATCCAGTATTTGATGTTGCTGTGCAGCTCCGGATGGCGGTGGACCATGGTGACCCGGGCGCCGGTCCAGAACAGCTCCAGCGCCGCGATCGCCGCTGAGTTCTTCCCACCCACCACCAGTACGTCGTGTGCGTAGTAGGGGTGCGCTTCCTTGTAGTAGTGAATCACCTTGGGCAGATCTTCGCCGGGCACGTTCAGATAGTTCGGCCGGTCGTAGTAGCCTGTCGCCAGGATGACCTTGCGAGCCTGGTAGGTGAGCTTCCGGCCCTGGCGGTCTTCCGTATGGATCGTGAAGTTGCCGTCCGAGCCCTCAAACCCGATCACGCCTTCGTACTGGTGGATGTCCACGCCGTAGTGGTCCGCCACGCGCCGGTAGTACTTCAGCGCCTCGCCGCGCACCGGCTTCTCGCCGACGCTGGTCATGGGGATGTCGCCGATCTCCAGCAATTCCGGAGTCGTGAAGAACATCATGTTCGTGGGGTAGTGGTAGAGCGAATTGGTCAGGCAACCCTTGTCGAAGAGGACACACGACAGGCCGCGCCGTTTCAATTCGATGCCGCAGGCGAGACCCGTGGGCCCCGCTCCCACTACGATCGCGTCGAGCACCTAGAGCATGCCCTCGACGCTGGTGCTGGCCGCCGCCAGCGCGGCAGGAAGAGCCGCCGCATCCTTGCCGCCCGCTTCCGCCATGTCGGGCCGTCCGCCGCCCTTGCCACCCACCGCCTGGGCAATGGAGCCGGCTAGCTTTCCGGCGTGCACCTTCGCAGTGAGATCCTTCGTGACAGCCGTGACGATGGCCACGTTGCCTTCCTCGCCCGACGCCAACAGGATGACGGCCGACTTCCAACGATTGCGGAAGTCGTCGGCCAGGTTGCGCATCTGCGCGCGATCCATGCCTTCGGCCACGGCCGAAAGCACCTTCACACCCTTGATCTCGCGAACCTTGGCTTCCAATCCGGCCGCGGCGGCGTGGGCCACCTTCTCCTTGAGACCCTCGATCTGCCGTTCCAGCGATTTCTGCTGCGCCAGCAAACGGTCGATCTGGTCGAGGAACTCCGATTCCGAAGTGCGCAGGGCGGCCGTCGCCTTGTGCAGCGTGTCGGTGGTCTCCTGGAACCGCTTCAAGGCAGAGGCGCCCGTGACAGCTTCGATGCGTCGAACGCCCGCCGAGATGGACCCTTCGTACACCACCTTCAGCAGGCCGATCTCCCCGGTCCGGTGCACGTGGGTACCGCCGCAGAGCTCGCGGCTGAAACCGGGCACCGAAACGACGCGGACCTTCTCGCCGTACTTTTCACCGAACAAAGCCATGGCACCGGTGTCGATAGCCTTATCCAGGTCCATGACATCGGTGGACACGGGCGTGTCCAGCAGAATCTGCTCGTTGGCCAACCGCTCCACCTCGGCCACTTCCTGCGCGTCCATGGCGGTGTAGTGCGAGAAGTCGAAGCGCAGACGGCTGGGTTCCACGACACTGCCGGCCTGTTTGACGTGCTTGCCCAGCACCTGCCGCAGAGCGGCGTGCGCGAGGTGCGTAGCCGTGTGATTCCGCATGGTGGCATGACGCCCGGTGTCGTTGACACGAGCAGAGACCAGCTCATCTGTCTTCAGCGGGCCCAGGGTGCGCGCTTTGTGGACGGTCAGACCCGGAACAGCCGGGTAAGTGCGCGTGACGTACGCCAGGGGCTGGCCCGTCTCGGGGCTCAGCAGCACGCCGGTGTCGCCCACCTGACCGCCGGACTCCGCATAGAACGGCGTCCGGTCGAGCACGATCTCACACTCCGTGTCGGCGGGCACGCTGTCGACGCGCTGTTGATCCACCAGGATGGCCAGCACCTGCGACGCACCATGCTCCAGCGTCTCGTAGCCCAGGAACTGCGTGCGGCCCCCGCCCAGCAACTCCTGATAAATCGGAGCGATCTGGGCCTTCTCAGCGCCCTTCCAACTGGCGCGCGCCCGTTCGCGCTGCTTCTGCATGGCATCTTCATACCCGGCGACGTCGATGGAGAGACCCAGTTCGCGGGCCATTTCCTCCTGTTCGTCGAGCGCCATACCATAGGTGTCGTAGAGCTTGAAGGCGGCAGCGCCGGGCAGCACTCCACCGGCAGCCGACTTGGCCTCATCGTGGAACACCTTCTCAGCCACCTGGAAGGTTGTCGCGTAACGGTGTTCTTCGTCTTTCACGACGCGGGCGACGCGCTGGACGCTCTCCAGCATGTCGGGATAGGGACCCTTCATGAAGTCGGCCACGAAGCCGGTGAGCTTGTAGAGGAACGGATCGCCGGAGCCGATCATACGAGCATTGCGCATGGCCCGGCGCATGATCTTGCGCAGTACGTAGCCGCGGCCCTCATTCGACGGCAGTACGCCGTCGTTGATCAGGAACGCCGTGGCGCGCGCGTGGTCGGCGCAGATGCGCAGCACGGTATCCGTGCGGGTGTCCTCGCCGACGCTCTTGCCCAGCAGGTTGCCGGCCTCTTCGACGATGGAATACAGCAGGTCGCACTCGAAGTTCGACAGCTTGCCCTGCATGATGGCGGCGACACGCTCCAGCCCCATGCCGGTATCGATGGAGGGCCGGGGCAGCGGGGTGAACTTGCCGCTGAGATCGCGGTCGAACTGCATGAAGACGAGGTTCCAGATCTCGACGAAGCGGCCACCTCCGTCCTCGGGGAACTTTTCGTGCTCATGCCCCGGAGCGGCCGTATGCTCGCCCAGATCGAAGTGGATCTCCGAGCAGGGTCCGCAGGGCCCGGTCTCGCCCATCTGCCAGAAGTTGTCCTTCTCGTCCAGACGGAAGATGCGGTCCTTGGGGACGCCGGCGACCTTCTGCCACAGCTCCTCGGCTTCGTCGTCTTCACGAAAGACGGTCACATAGAGGCGGTCTTTCGGCAGCCCGTAGCCATTCGTGACGAGGTCCCAGGCAAAGTCGATGGCGTCGGTCTTGAAGTAGTCGCCGAAGCTGAAGTTGCCCATCATCTCGAAGAACGTATGGTGGCGGCGAGTGTAGCCGACGTTCTCCAGATCGTTGTGCTTGCCCCCGGCGCGGACGCACTTCTGGGCGGTGGTGGCGCGCGAATAGTCGCGCTGCTCCATACCGGTGAAAACGTCCTTGAACTGATTCATGCCTGCGTTGGTGAACAGCAACGTGGGATCGTTGCCGGGCACAAGCGAGGAACTACGCACGACGCGGTGGTTGCGGGCGGCGAAGAAATCGAGGAACTTCTGGCGAATCTCGTGACCTGTCACAACATTATTGTGACACAGCGACCCCGCGCGGCTCTCTGTTGGCGCGCTGATTGCTATACAGAAACGGGAGGCATCTCGGATGAGCGTGGAGAGCCGCCGCTCCGGGATGGATCGAGGCTAGACCCCGCCGAGGAAATCCAGCAGATGCTGATTCACCTCGTTCGGACGCTCCTGTTGTGTCCAATGCCCTGTAGAGGGGAGCAGCACCTTCTTCGTCAGGTTCGGGACGTTTTGTTCCAGCGCCTCGAACTCGGAGTGATGGAACTCCAGCACCGGGTCGCGTTCGCCAGCGATAAACAATGAGGGCTGCAGGATCCTTGCACCCTCCAGGAACGGAGTCAGTGTCCAGTTCCGGTCCATGTTGCGGTAGTAGTTGAGACCACCGGTGAAGCCGGTGCGCTGGAACTCTCTGGCAAAGTGATCCACGTCCTCTTCGGTGATCCACGAAGGGCGCTTCGCCGGAGGTGCGCCGGAAGGAGGCCCGGGGTCGCGCGCCGGCTGGAAGCGCTCCTCCGGGCCGGCTTCCGCGGACAGCGAGTAGAGCCCGCGCAGGATGCTGGCGCGGACGTCGTATTTCAGATATTGGTCCACCATCGGCGACCGGAGCCCAGCCTGATAGAAGACCTTGCCCGGATAGGTCTGCTGCTCCCACTGGGTCTGATTGACGGGACGGCGCGGGACATAGGGCACGCTGAGCAGCGCCAGCCCGCGGAACATGTCCGGGCGCAGCAGGGCGAGGTGGGCTGACAACCAGGCGCCCCAATCGTGCCCCGCGATCACCGCCGTGGATTCGCCCAAAGCGTGCACCAGCCCGACGATGTCGCCCGTCAATTGAAAGATGTCGTAGGCCTCCAGCGGCTCCGGGCAGTCGGTCTGGCCGTAGCCGCGCAGGTCGGGAGCGACGACACGGAAGCCCGCCGCGGCGAGTGGCTCGAACTGGTGGCGCCAAGCGTACCAAAGCTCGGGGAAGCCGTGCAACAGCAGGACCAGCGGCCCGGAGCCCTGCTCCGCAAAGTGCATTCGAACACCGTTGGTTTCAGCGAATCCGTGAGTGGGAGGCACCATCTTCCGGATCACCAGTATAGTCGGCGCGGACTGCACGGAGCCACAAGCTGCTCACAGGGGCCGCACGGGCAGGCAGATCTCGATGTGGTAGCGGCCTTCGGGATCGGTTTCGGGATTGTTAAGATAGAACTCCATCGCTGGCCGGTGATCGGGCTGATAGCCGCTGCCGGGCAGCCAGTCCGCAACCAGGGCATCCCACTGGGCGGCGTAGTCCTGCAACTGGACGCGGACCTGCGCGGTGGCGTAGAGACCGCCCTCCAGTGTCCGAACCCCGATCTCGCCGCCGGGCGCTGTGCCCGCGGGCACCACCAGCGCAACCTCCAGCCGCTGTTTGGCGGCGGGTGTCAAGTTGGGAGCCTCTTGCAAAACTCGACGCTGAAACCAAAGGAATTAGGGCTCGGGAAATTGGGGAAAGGGGTCTGGCCGCGGTAAACTGTTGTCGCCAAACTAACGATCGACCGCCAACAAACCCCTTATGGATCTTACCCCTCGCCAAGTCCTGCTGCAATTTGGACATGTCACCCAGCAGACCTTGTTTCCCGTTCTCGAAGAAGAACTCGGCCCCCTCTGCCCACAATTGAAACTGCTGATTGCCGTGGCCGCCCTGATCCCGCTGGAACAACTCTTGTGTGCGCGCCGCGCCCACACCGGCCGCCGGCCCAAGGACCGCGCCGCCATGGCTCTGGCCTTCATCGCCAAAGCGGTGCTCAACCTGCCTCACACGCGAGATCTCATCCAGCGCCTTCGAGTGGACCGGGCACTCCGCGAAATCTGCGGCTGGATGAGCCCGCAGGCCCTGCCGCATGAGTCAAAGTTCTCGCGCGCCTTCGCCCTGTTTGCGGCCACCCAGTTGCCACAGCAACTGCACCAGGCCGTCGTGGAGGCCACACAGGGGCAGCGGTTGATCGGTCACATTGCGCGTGACTCAACCGCCATTCCGGCTCGTGAGCGGTTCCCCGAAACGCAGGCCCAGAAGGCTCGGAAGAAGGAGGCCAAGGAGGAGGAGGAGAAGCGGCAGAAGACGAAACAGCAGAAGAAGACGAGCAAGACAAAGCCAGCCCGGCCCAAGCGAGCAAAGGGGGCTCACGCACGGGCCAAGGCGAGTGAGCGCGGCACACGGATCCAGCGGCAAAGACACCAGTCGCTTGGTGATATGTTGACTGGAATCCCGACGGAATGCGGTATTGGCGCGAAGAAAGACAGTCACGGCAATGAGCGCTATTGGACCGGGTACAAGTTGCATCTGGATGTCGCCGACGGGCAAGTGCCAATCTCTGCGATTCTCACCAGTGCTAGTGTGCATGATTCCCAGCTAGCGATCCCGCTGATGACGATGACGTCGGAGCGAGTGACGCATCTGTACGAGTTGATGGATTCAGCCTACGATGCCGACGCCATCCACGAGCACGTACGGCAGAACGGGCGGGTGCCAATCATCGCGCCGCATGGGCGGCGCGGGACAAAGAAGCCGTCGAAGATGCCGAAGGTGTTCCCGGACAAACCTACGCCGGAACTATGTTGGGCGAAGAAGGACCGATTCAAAGAGCGGACGATGGTGGAGCGGGTGAACGCGAGGTTGAAGGATGAATTCGGGGCGAGCCAGATCCGGGTGAGAGGGGCGGTGAAGGTGATGGCGCACCTGATGTTTGGGGTATTGGCACTGACGGTGGATCAGTGGATGAGGCTGTCCGGCTAACAGATCCGAAACTCCGCAAAAGAAGAAGGCAAAAACGAGAGGCTGCTGGGGGCGGTCAGCCGGAGGCATGGGGCAAGAGCGCGCGGGAAGGGGCCGAGATGGCGTCGGCGAGGTAGGATTGGACGAAAACTTCCGTCATCACAATCCGGTCAAGAAAGTCAAGGCGATTTCGGCTGAGTTCTGCAAGAGGGTCTTGGGATTGTCCTGAAACAGGCTGAGATAGCGGAAGCCCGGCGGCATCAGGCCGCCCGGTCCAGCCCAGGCGAAGAGCTTGGCAAACAGGCGCCGGAAGAGCTCGGTGTCGCCCTTGTAGGGGCCGATGTAGCGGAGGTACGCGATAGTGAGGGGTGCCAGGCGGCGCACTTGAACGTCGAAGAGGGTGTGAGTCATGTGGTTCTCCAGTTGGCGGGCCGCGGGGCCCGGCAGTTTCGAGAATCCCAGGAAAGCGGCCGTCTCCGCCTCGCACGGCTTGCTATTCGTTTGACAGATCTTGCGATTCCGCCATTCCCCGGCTGAGACGCCGTAGGCGGCCTTGAAGGATCGGGCGAACACGCTGGCGCTGGAGAAACCACATTCCAGCGCGATGTCCGAGATGGTTGTGAGGCGATGGAAGACCAGCAATTGAGCCGCCCGTTCCAAGCGCAATCGGTGGACGAACGATTGAAGGGTTTCTCCCATCCATGCGCTAAAGAGGCGGTGGAAGTGAAAGGGGCTGAAACAGGCGACAGCGGAGAGGCGCTCGAGATCAAGGGGTTCTGCCAGATGTGCCTGAATGTGGTCCACCACCCGGTTCATGCGCGCGGCGTACTCACGTCGCGTGGATTCGGAGACTCCTGCGGCCATCCATCCACATTAGCAATGCGCGGATGCCGCTCCGCCGCCGTGCGGCCTGCAGCTAGGGAAATTCGACGTCGACGGGATCGCCATCCTGCCACGAATACACGCCGCGCATGCGGATGTCCGTGGCGATTTCGATGAGGTTGCGGGGATAGTGGCCAGTCCCGCTCTTATTCTGGCTTGACCTTGAGGGTGCCGGGGTAGAGCCGCATGCCGGTCTTCCGCCCGTGAAGGCCCGCGCGGTGGGGCGCGAGCCTTCTCCTCTCTCAACTTCTGCTTTCAGCTAGTTGGCGGTCTCCAGCACGACCACGGAGTCGATCGTGTCCGGCGCCTCGGCCGGTAGGGCAACGCTGAGTTTGCCGCCGTCCTGGGTAACCTTCAACGACTTGCCTTTCTTGGCGAGCAGGTAGGCCTTCTTCACCTTGCCCGAGTACCCTTCCAGCTCAAACTGACCGGTGGGCCACTTGAAGAGGTGGATGTAGAGCTTACCCGGCTTGGTCGTGCAGCGCCAGTCGGTCTTGGCGTTGATGAAGGGCTTCCCTTCCCGGTCCTTCTTCACCGGATCCGGCGTTCCGAGCTCCGGCCCGAATGGCGTGGGGCCGGCGCCGTAGATGGATTCGCCGTTCACCTTCAGCCATTTGCCGACGCCGCGCAGGTTGTCCTGGCTGGGCTGGGGAATAACGCCTTCGGACGTCGGACCCACGTTCAGCAGGTAGTTGCCGCCCTTACTCACGATGTCGACGAGCTTGAAGGTGAGGTCCGGGGTGGTCTTCCAGTCGTTGTCGTCTTTCTTGAAGCCCCAGGTGTGGTTCAGCGTGGCGGGGACTTCCCAATCTTCCTTCACGACAGTGCCGGGGATGGCATTATCGCCCATGGAACGGTAGTCGCCCGAGGCGCCCAGGCGGCCGTCGATCAGACAAGCCGGCTGCATCTGGTGGATGGCGTCGATAAAGGGCTGCGAACGTTCCTTGGTCATCATGCGCGGCGTGTCGAACCACACGAGGCACATTGGGCCGTAGTTGGAGAGCAACTCCTTCAGCTGCGGCAGCGCTTTGTCACGCAGATACTGATCGAAGTCCTTCTGCGGATCGGGCCCGAAGTCCCATGAGTTGCCGGCGCCGTTCTTCTCGTGCCAATCCTGGGCCTGCGAGTAGTAGACCCCGAACTTCAGACCGTGCTTGGCGCAGGCCAGGGCGAGTTCCTTCACGACGTCCCGCTTGAACGGCGTGGCATCCACCACGTTGTACTTGCTGACGGCCGATTGGTACATAGCGAAGCCGTCGTGGTGCTTGCTGGTGATGACGACATACTTCATGCCGGCATCCTTCGCCATCTTCACCCACTCTTCGGCGTTGAACTTGACGGGGTTGAATTGAGAGGCGAGCTGTTCATACTCGCCCACCGGAATCTTGGCGCGATTCATAATCCACTCGCCAATGCCGGGGATGGGCTTCCCCTTCCACTCTCCGGCGGGGATCGCATAGAGCCCCCAATGGATGAAGAGGCCGAACTTGGCCTCGCGGAACCACTGCATTTTGGCGTCCTGCGACGCGGGGGCGGGCAGCGGGGGCGGCAACTTCTGGGCGGCGCAGATCGAGGCGAAGACCAGACAGGCAGTAAGAGTACGAGTCAAACGGGGCATCCAGGGTTTCATGGAGACTCCTTCCTTTCCGATGCGTTAGCGTTAACATATCAGAAAAGAAGAAGGCCGTCATGGGCATTTTTGCACCCGTGACGACCTTTGAATCCTGACCGGCTAGAACTTATAGGCCGGCGGCTTGATGCCCTTCACTCGTAGGTAGACCTCGGCCTGACCGCGATGGTGCGCGGTGTGCGTGAAGTAGCTCCACAACCATTCGTAGCCCGTCAGATTGCGCGCCGGCGGACCCACGACCTTGTCCAATTGCTCCAGCGTGACACCGGAGATCGCTTTGTCGCAGAATGCGAAGGTCGACGTCAGGAACTCGACGGCCGCCTCACGATCCACGTCCTTCTTCTGATCCTTCGCCCACTCCGCGACGCTGCCCTTCAATTCGGGCTTGGGCAACCCGCTGGCATTCGAGCAGGCGTTGGCATCGGCCATGCCGATATGGGCCATCAACTGCCCGAAGTTCATCTCCTCCGGGGAAGGCCGGAACGTGTAGCCGTCGGCCGGCATCGCCGACGCGACGGCTACCGTAAATTCGCCGGACACCTTCCAGTGTTTGACCAGCGCGTCTTTCACCGTGGTCTGCGCAAAGGCCGGCACAGCCAGCAGCGACAATACGAGCAGCGTGTTTTTCATATGAGCCCCCAGGCTCACAGTATTAGCCCAGGCTGGCCCGCCGGCGCAACCCAGTACACAGCTTCGGAAGTTTGGCAATGTGGGCGAACGATTTGGAGCAACCCCTAGCTTTCAGCTCTCAGCCGTCAGCATTCAGCTTGACCGGGCTGATCGCTGATCGCTGACCGCTGGGTTCCTATCCGTGCGCGGACTGCTGAAACAAGCCGCTCAGCGCAGACGCGCCGCTTCTTCCCTCATCCTCTGGACATTCGCAGTGGCAGGCTGCGTGAATGGCGTCTTTAGAGCCGCGGACTGCTCGCTAAACTTCACAGCCTCCAGCACCCGCGCCCGGCTGCCTGATGCCATCCCAACGTGGTAATTCGCCACCCCAAGGTGGAACAGGATGGCACCCAGCACCTGCTCGTCTTTCACCAAGGTGGAAGCAGCCCGAAGATCCTGATCCGCCTGAGCAAACTGCTCTCGTTCACTATGCGCCATGCCCGCCGCGTAGTAGGCGTGCCCCAGCGCCAGATTACGTTTGTACTCCCAATCCGCATCGGATACCTTTTCCGGCTTGGGGTGCTTCTTCATCACAGCAATCAACCGCTCCGCGAAGACCGCCGCGCGGGCTGTCTGCCGCTTAGCCATCGCCGCGTCGCTGAGAGCCAGCAGAAGATCCTCATTCTCGGGCTGATGGATGATAGCCTTTTCAGCGATGGCCGCCACCTTATCGCCGGCTCCGGTCCCTTCCAGCGCTTCGAAATACGGACCATAGGCTTCGTCAAGATATTTGCTCTTCGGGTTTTGCTTTTCGAGCGTCGCAATCAGGTCGATCAACACCGCCGGTTCCGCCTGAATCGCTGTCGCGTACAGGGCATGCTCGCTGTCGAGAGACACTTCCTTCGCATAAGCAACCTGCTTCTGCCACGCGGCCTTTGCCTCCACACCGGCCGGAGCCGGTGTCGCGATGGTCTTCCTGGCCAACGCGGAAGCCTCAGCGGCACATTTCTTGACCGCCTGCACATCCTTCTGCTGGACGGCTTGTTTCAGGTTGTCGTGAGAGGTCTCGAGTTCGCCGGCAACAAGGGGCGCGGCGAAGATAAGACCCATGGCACCGAGAAGAATAGGTTTCATGGCAGTCTCCAAAATCACGCGGCCACATTATATGGCGCTTTTCATCTGGAGGAAAGGGTCTGGATCTCTCATGTCTGGACTTCTTGAGACCTGCGAATGCGGACCTGGGCGTGAATTTGGTCCCATAGTGCGCGAAGGCTCGGAGCGAGCCAGGGCTGCCTATTCAGTTGCACGATTCCGAATCGGCTGCCAACGCCTAGGGCGCATCGCCGCCACCCTGTCCCCAACGGGGGCCTTCACGCTGGATGATACTGTTCCGTCAGTCGCCGTTCATCGCCCCGACACATCGGATTGGTACCAATGGTGGGCATGCACAGACGCTTAGTCCCGCTAGCCGCACTGTTATTTCTTACCATCGGGCCGATGTTTGGCCAATTCGACACCGGCACCATTCTCGGGTCCATTCATGATGGAGTCAACGCGCCGGTCCCGTCCGCGGTGGTCGTTATTGAGGAGGTCCGCAAGGGGATCATCCGCAACACACACTCCACCGACGCCGGCACCTACGAGATTCTCTCTATCCCGATCGGCCGCTATCGGTTGCGAGTGGAGCAGCCCGGTTTCCGACCCCAGTCCAGCGACGAATTCGAGCTGACCATTGGCGCCCGTCAGCGGGTGGATTTCACGTTGGAACTGAGCACCGTACAATCCAGCGTTCAGGTCAACGCCGACGTCTCCATTCTGCAGTCCGACAGCTCGGATCGCGGTCAGACCATCGCGGCGGCGCAGATTCGCGAACTGCCACTGGCCGGCCGCGCCTACTCCGAACTGATCTATCTGAGCACCGGTATTGTCCGCACGCCGAGTTCCGGCGTGGGCTCTGCCCAGCGTGAGGCATCGTTCAGCGTCAATGGTCTTCGCAGCACCGCCAACAACTTCTTGCTGGACGGCCTCGATAACAACTACTTCGGCACCTCGAACCAGGGATTCTCCAATCAGGTGGTGCAGCCTCCGCCAGACGCAGTCGCCGAGTTCCGCGTCATCACCAATAACTGGAGCGCCGAATACGGCCGGGCCGGCGGTGCAACCGTCAACGCCAGCCTCCGCAGCGGGACCAATCAGTTTCACGGCGCAGCCTGGGAATTCTTTCGCAACACCCAGTTGAATGCCGTCGGCTTCTTCAAGCCAACAACCGGTCAGCCCATTCAGAATCAGAATCAGTTCGGCGCCGCATTTGGTGGCCCCGTCATCCGTAACCATACATTCTTCTTCGTGGACTATGAAGGTTACCGCGAGGTCAACTCATCGGTCGCCTACGCTACCCTGCCCAACGCTGCCCAGCGCTCCGGATCCCTGGGCGTCCCCGTCAAAAACCCGTTCACTGGAGATGTCTACACCGACGGCGTCATACCGAAAAGCGCCGTCATACCCTACGCTCGCGCCGTCCTCGATTCGCTGCCGGCGAATACTGGAATGGGCGCCGCGAACAACTACCAGTCGCTGCGCCGCATCACCGACTATCGGGACAAGGGCGATGCCAAGTTCGATCACTACTTTTCAGACAACCTGCGTGGGTTCTTCCGCTTCAGCAAGAGCCGCTTCGACGTGTTCGATCCCGGCACACTCGGTGGACTGGCCGGTGGAAACGGCAACGGATTTCAGAAGGTGCCGCTGACCTCGTTTGCCGGAGGCGCCACCTGGACCATCAATCAGAGTTCCATTCTGGAGGCCCGCCTCGGCTACTCCGCGTCCGAGGCCGGCAAGGATCCGCCGCTGGTTGGCGGTCCCAGCATGCTGGAAATGTTCGGTATCCCCGGCCTTCCCACCGACAAACAATACACCGGAGGCATCACGGCCGAAACGCTCATCAGTTTTACTTCGTTCGGCCGCCAGGCCACCAGCCCGCAGTATCAGCACCCCAGACTGTGGAACCCCAAGGTCAACTACACCCGCATCCTCGGACGCCATACGCTCAAAGCCGGTGTCGAATACCAATGGCTGGGAGTTGAGACCCTCGACGTCAGCCCGATGATCGGGCGCAACACCTACACCGGGCTCTTCTCGGCGCCGACCCCTTCCTCCGCTACCGCCGCGACGCAGGGCCTCTACAGCCTCGCGGACTTCCTGATGGGCGCCCGCAACACCTACCAACTCGTCAACCCAGGCCTCGTCAATCACCGTCAGCAATCGATCTTCACCTACCTGCAGGACGACTTCAAGGTCAGCCGGAATCTCACCCTCAACCTCGGTGTGCGCTACGAGTTGACCACCCCCTTCTACGAGCGCGACAACAAACTTTCTAGCTGGGACCCCGCCACCAATACCATCATTCTGGCCAAGGACGGGTCGATTTTCGATCGCAGCCGGGTCCACCTCGACACCAACAATCTGGCCCCTCGCCTCGGCATGGCCTGGTCGCTCCTGCCCAAAACAGTTCTTCGCGCCGGCTACGGCATCGGTTTCAACAGCTTCAATCGAACCGGCACCAGCTACCTGGCCTACAACGCGCCCATGTTTGTACTGGCCAGCGCTTCGCAGACACCCGGCGTTGCTGGCTTCTTGAACACCCAGCAGGGCTTTCCCGCGGATTTCACGGCCCCGGAAAAGTTCAATCCACGGAAGAGCACCGTGCAGTACATTGACCCCGACTCACCGTGGGGTACTGTTCAGACCTGGTCCATTTCCCTCCAGAGGGAACTGCCGAAGGCGATCCTGCTGGAGATTTCCTACGTCGGGAACAAGGCCGATCACCTCGCCACCATCAATGATCTGAACCAGGCACGGCCAAACGCCATCGGCGAGAACCTGAACATCGAGGATCGCCGCCCCAACCTGGCCTACAGCTCCATCTCCGGCACCGTGGCCAATGGGTTCTCAAACTATCATGGGCTCCAGGTCCGCGTCGAAAAGCGTAGCGATGCCGGTCTGTATTTCCTGAATAGCTTCACCTGGGCCAAGGCCATCGACAACTCCAGTCAGGCGTTTGACTCCAGCAATGGCAATGGAACCAGCTTCCAGAATATCTACGACATCGACGCTGATCGCGGCATCTCCAACTACGACCGGAAGTTCAACAACATCACCAGCCTCGTCTACGAACTGCCCATCGGACGCGGCCGTCGCTTTCTGACGCAGACATCGCGCCTGGCGGATCTGGCCCTCGGCGGCTGGCAGATCAACTCCATCGTCAACATGCGCGCCGGAGAGCCATTCACAATGAGCTACACCGCCGCCGCTCGCAGCCAGGTGGCACCCTTCCTCACCCTGCTGGGATTCAATGCATTCCGTCCCCATATCTCCGGCGACCCAATGATGCCGGAGGCCCAGCGGAGCGTGACCTCTTACCTGAACAGGAACACCGTCTTCATACCCACTTACGATCAGCCCTTCGGCAACGCCGGCCGCAATATCTCGCGCGGATTCGCGTTCTACCAGGTGGACCTAGGGCTATCGAAGGCATTCACCTTCACTGAGCGCGTGGGGCTACAGTTCAGAGCTGAAGCGTTCAATCTCCTGAATAAGGCGAACTTCTCGGCGCCCACCGCGAACATCTCCAGCGCGGCCTTTGGAACAATCACTTCCACATATGACCCCAGAAAGCTTCAACTCGCATTGAAGCTACAATTCTGAGTCAGCAGACATGAAGAACACTCTCATCTCCGCAGTCCTGGCGGCCGTCCTCACCTCATGGACGGCCGCCCCGGCCCAAACGCCGGTCCAGGCCGAAGCAGCGGCCGGCAACCTGGCCCCCATCATCTTTGTGCATGGCAACGGCGATGACGCCACTAAATGGATTCCTGTCATCTGGATGTTTGAATCCAACGGATATCCCGCGAATCGTCTCTTCGCGATCCGCTTCACGGATCCCGTGGCGCGAAGGGAAGACAGCAAGCCAGAAGCATTCCGCTCGTCTACGACGGACCAGGCTAGTGAACTCAGCGCATTTGTCACCCGGGTCCTTCTGCGGACAAAAGCTCACAAGGTGGTGCTGGTGGGCTCCAGCCGCGGCGGTATGACTATTCGCAACTACATAAAGAATGCAGGTGGCGCCGCCGTGGTCTCCCATGCAATCCTCTGTGGAACTCCGAACCATGGTGTCCTCGCCACGGACACAAACCTGGATGGAGAGTTCAATGGCCGAGGCTATTTTCTGCGCCAACTGAACGAAGGCTCCGAACTCGTGGCGGGCGTGAAGTTCATGACCATTCGCAGTGACAAGTTCGATAAGTTCGCTCAGCCCAACGTTGGTTACGATGGCCCGGAACTGAAAGGTGCGGACAATGTCGTCCTCCCGGATCTCGATCACCGCGAGGTCGCCTTCCATCCACTTGCTTTCGCCGAGATGTACCGCTTTCTCACGGGGCGTCCACCTGAGACTCGCAAACCCACTGCCGAGCCCTCGCCAGTCATCAGCGGGATCCTTACGTCCGTGGAAGGCCTCGCGCCAACGAATCGGCCACTGCCGGGAGTACGCTTTCGAGTCTTCGCACTCAAGCCCGGATCCGCTGTCAGGAGTGGTGATGCCCTGCTCGATATCACAACTTCAGAAACAGGAGCGTGGGGGCCTCTCCCGGTGAAGACGGACACCGGCTACGAGTTTGTTCTGGCAAAAGACGGGCGTTCCGTGTCCTATTTCATGTCGGGAATCGTGCGCTCTACCGCACTGCTCAATTTTCGATTCCTTCCCGCGTCCGCGGCGCAGGCCGTCAGTGGTCCAGCCCCCAGCGGTCCGCGCCTCCTGATTCACCGCCCGCAAGGGTACCTCTCCAAAGACAGAGATCCGGTGCTGGTGGATGGCGCCGCGGTGGATACCCTGACGCCTGGAGTTCCCACCCGCGACTCCGTCAGCGTCTCCATTGCGGCCGGCCGCGCCAGCGTGCGCGTTGAACTGCGAGGAGAAACTGTACACGCCAGACCCGCCGAGTCGGAGAATGAGCTCAACATCGTCGAGTTCATTTGGGATTAGCGAGACAATGTAGTCGGCAAAGCAGGCGCCGAGGGCGGGGATGGTGCGCCCGAGGAAGCGCTGTCCAGCGGCTTGCTCGCTGTCTATTGATGTACTTTTCGGCCAGGCGGTCTATTCCTGCCGCAACGCTTCCATCGGATCCAGCCTGGCAGCCCGGCGCGCGGGCCCATAGGAGGCCAGCAAAGCCACTCCGGCCACCGCTATCAGGCCCAGACCCAGGGTGACTGTGGTGCTGGCCGCCACGTCCTGCAACAGTCTCGCGGCCAGCGCTTTGCCCCAGAGCACCGCCGGCACTCCGGCCGCGACGCCCACTGCGACGATTGTCAGCGACTCCCGCAGAATGGTCCGTGATACCGACCCCGGAGTCGCGCCCAAGGTAATGCGGATGCCGATCTCGTTCGTCCGGCGCGTTACCGTGTAAGCGAGCAGACCCCACAGGCCGATACCCGCCAGCAGGGCGGCCAACACGGCGAAGAAACCAGATAGGGCCGCCATCATCCGCTCCGGAACAATCGACGAGTCGATCTGATCGGAGAGCGTCGTGATGTTGGCCACTGGAAGGGACGCCGCGGTGCCGCGCACCACGCGCCGAGCGTCCTCCGCAATGCTACGCGGTGCGACGCCCGTGCGCAGCACAAACGTGCCGACGGGGGTTACCCGCCCGTCGCGGAACGCGGGCAGATAGACGGTGCGGCGGCGTTCTTCCCGGATCTCCATGTAGTTCGCGTCCGAGACAACCCCGATGATCTCGTAGGTGGCCGGGTCGCGGGTGAGCGTCACATGATCGAGGGTGACGTGTTTGCCGATCGGGTTGCGTCCGCCGAAGTAGCGGCGCGCCAGTGTCTGATTGATGATCGCGACACGCGGCTGAGTCTGGTCTCGAAAGGAGAACTCACGCCCAGCCAGGAGTTGGATGCCCAGCGTCTCAAAGCACCTGGGCCCGGCCCAGGCGATGGAGATCCAGCGCTTGTCCTCCTGTCTTTCCTCAAAACCCTCGAACGTTCCGAAGCCCGACGCGCCCGCGCCTTGCAGCGGACTGGGCCCGATCAACGAGGCGGAGCGCACACCCGGAATGGCGCTCATCCGTTCCAGTAGCTCGCGATACACGACGGACAAGCGGTCGGGCCGATACCCCGAGCGCGACGGGTCGAGCGACACCAGCAGGATGTGATCGCGGCGGAAGCCAAGATCCGCGCTCTTGAGGTTCGCGAGATGCGCCACGAACAACCCGCCGGCACTCAGCAGGAACATCGATAGGGCGACCTGCGCGGAGACAAGCCCACGGCCAAAGACACGATAGAAACGCCCGCCCGAGGCTCTGCCGGACTGCCGCAACGCATCGGCCGGAGCGTTCCGGATGGCGCTCAGAGCGGGCGCAAGCCCGAACAGAAGGCCGCAGCAAACAGCCACGGACGCGCAGAAGAGAAGCAACGACGCATCGGTGTGCACCAGAAGGTGGATGCGTTCGTGCGGACGGCCGCTATCCATGATCCGCACTAGCACCTGCGTCCCCAGGTAGGCGACCGCCACGCCCGCGATGGTACCGAAGAAGGAGAGCACCAGTGACTCCGTCAACACCTGACGCATCAGCCGGCCCGAGCTGGCGCCCAGGCCGAGCCGCAGCGCCATCTCACGAGCCCGGCCTGCTCCGCGCGCCAGCAGCAGGCCGCCGACGTTGACGCAAGCGAGCAGCAGCAATACGCCGACGATCGCCATCAACACGGTGAGTTGTTTGCCCACTTTGTCACGCACGCCGCTGAGCCCGGCACGCGCGGGCTCCACTTCCACCCGCAACTGGCGCACCTGCGGGTCCGGGCTGCTGCGCGTGCTCTCCGCGGCCACACGCTCCTCCAGCGTAAAACGGTAGAGCAGCGTCATCTCGGCGCGGGCCTGTTCCAAAGTGACGCCGGGCTTCAGACGCCCAATCAACGCCAGGCTTCCGCCGGGGTTCGACGGCAGCCAGACGCTGGTCTGGGCATCCACCCGCAGGCCGCTGAACTGAGGCGGCGCGACACCGATGACAATCGCCGGCTTGGCGTTGATCGAGATGCGCTTCCCAAGCACGGCGGGGTCGCGCTGGAACCGCGTGGTCCATAGATCCCAACTCACCACGGCGACCGCGCCATCCTCTTTCTGAACTTCGTCGCCAGCCGTGATGAACCGCCCCAGCGCCGGCCTTACGCCAAGTGTCTGGAAGTAGTTGCCAACCACGAACTCCGCGACGCAGGTGGCATCCTCCGTACTGCCGGTATTGAGCCGGGCTCTGTTATCGATGCCGAGGCCCGTCAGGGCCGAGAAGACGTGGCTGTTGTCGCGATAGTACTCATAGCTGCGCGACGACCAGTACCCGTTGCTCCTCGGCTCGCCCGGGTATTTCTGCAGCAATTCGACGAGTTCCTCGGGGTTCTGAACGGGCAGCGAGCGCAACAGAATGGAGTAAACCAGGCCGAAGATCGCCGTGTTCGCACCGACACCAAGAGCGAGCGAGGCGACAACGACGGCCGCGATGCCCGGGCTCCTCCGCATGCCGCGCAACGCGTAACGGACGTCCTGCGAGATCTCCTCCAGCCGGCGCCAGCCCCACATGTCGCGTGTGACTTCGCGGACCAGCGCTTCGTTGCCGAACTCACGCCGCACGGCCAGTTCGGCTTCCCGTGGATCCTCCCCTCGCTCGATGCGATCACGGACCGCCATGGCGAAGTGAGCTCGAATCTCCTCGTCAAGCTCGCTCTCCTGGCGCTTGCGTTGGAACAGGCCCCACAGGCTCATAGGCACCTCCAGAAATGACAGCGGACGGCGTTGGCGGTCAGCATGGCTGTAGCCAGTCTACTGCCATGCATGTAGATTGTCTACGGCCTTGTTCAAAACCAATCCCGCCGCGCCTGGCTTGCGTAATACAGTAGTCTCATGCGCATCGCCGAGATTCAGCAAGCCCTTCGCGAGGAGGGGCTCGACGCCTGGCTCTTCTTCGATCATCACCACCGGGACCCGCTCGCCTACCGCGTGCTTAAGTTCGAGCCTACGCAGATGGTTACGAGGCGTTGGTACTACCTCGTACCCGCCCAGGGTGAGCCCGTCGGCCTGGTCCACAAGATCGAATCGGGAGTCCTGGGCAACCTGCCCGGCAGCCGCCGTACCTATGCCGGCTGGGTCCAGCAGCGCGAGGCCCTCACCACCCTGCTCGACGGCTACAAAACCGTCGCCATGCAGTACTCGCCCAACTGCGCCGTACCCTACGTCTCGAACATCGACGCCGGCACCATGGAACTCGTGCGGGCCACGGGCGTGAACGTGGTCACCTCCGCCAATCTCATCCAGACGTTCGAAGCGCAGTGCACGCAGGAACAGTATGAGTCGCACATGGCCGCCGGAGTTAAGGTCGACGCGATCCGCCGAGCCGCCTTCGCCAAGGTGAGCCAAGCTCTGTCGTCCGGCACGCGCGTCACCGAGATCGAGATCCAGCAGTTCCTACTCGATTCCTTCAAAGCCGAGGGACTGTTCACCGATCACGGGCCCATCGTCGGCGTCAATGCCCATGCCGGCGATCCGCACTACGCGCCCACGCCGGAGAACAGCGTGGAGATCAAACCCGGTGACCTGCTCCTCATCGACCTGTGGGCCAAGTTCGATCGCCCCGGGTCCATCTACTACGACATCACCTGGACCGGCTTCTGCGGCCCCGTGCCTACCGATGAGATGTTGAACGTCTTCGCCGCAGTCACCGGAGCCCGCGATGCCGCCATCGCCTGCGTGAAAGACACTGTCGCCGCCGGCAAGACGCTCTACGGCTACCAGGTGGACGACGCCTGCCGGAACCATCTTATTGAGAAAGGCCTGGCGGAGCATTTCTTCCACCGCACCGGCCACTCCATTGGCGAAGAAGTGCATGGTAACGGCGCCAACATGGACAACTACGAGACCCACGACGAGCGGCTGGTCATCCCTGGCGCGTGCTTCTCCGTCGAGCCGGGTGTGTACCTGAGCAACTTCGGAATCCGCAGCGAGATCAACATGTTCCGGCACGAGACTTCGGCCGAAGTGACCGGAGAGATCCAGCGCGAACTGCTGCGCCTGCTGTAGGCTACATCGTGAACGTGCGGGTCAGGGCGAACTGCCAGTAGTTGTTGTCCTGGATCCCTGTCTGCTGGCCGAACTGCTTGCGGAAGCCGCCTTCCAACGTCGTGTTCTTCCACGAGATCACCAGCATCGTCTGGTAGCGCCAGATCCGTTCACCGTTCGTGCCCCAAAATCCCCAGGCATGCGTGTGCGCGGGTCCGTGGCGGAACTGCACCTGCACATTGTCTCGCTTCACCAGCGGGTGGATCACCCAGCCCTGCGTATGGAGTAAGGTACCGCGCTGGATCGTGCTGGTGGGCAGCGTCCACGCGTCGCTCGTGACCAGAATTGGCAGCTTGATCTTGGTCTGGTATTGCAGGTTGATCGGAATCATCCAATCGTTCACACCGGTCTTTACCGAGGGAAAGCGCAGCTTGTAGAAACCGGTGCCGAGGCTGAGGAACTGGTCCCGATGCTTCCAGACCGGAGCCTTATACGCCAGTCCGGCCATCCAGTCGTTCGAATGCGAGGGGGAATCATGCGTGTTCCAGCCGTGCAGGTAGAGCATGTCGCCGCTCACCAGCGCGTTGCTGACGCCGGTGGTGACCTTCGTCTGCCACGCTGGACCTTCGCCAAACATTCCACCCAGGGTCAACTGGAAGCAATCGGCGAACCCGGAGGATACCGATGTCACCCAACGCCGGACTGGCCGGTTTGACGGCGCGGAATCATTGGAGACGGCCTGACCGAATAGTGGGCTCAGGGTCAAGACCAGGAGGGGAGGCGCGAGTTTCAACAGACTCATAGTACCATGTAATCGGATCTTTTTGTCCTTGTTTGAGGAAATCTTCGAGACAAAAAAAGAGAGCCCCTGAGGGGCTCCCTTTCACTGGTACTAAGCTACCAAGCGGGCTACTCGGTCATGTGGAACGTGCCGACGTACGCGCTCCGCTTGTCGATACTCGTCCAGCGCGCCCTGAGGTCATCCGTGGACGAACCGTTGAACTTGCTCTCCATCGTGTAGGCCGGCATGGCATGCTCGGTCTTCGACAGCGGATCGTACACCGTTGCCTCGTGGCCGCAGGTGGAATCGCTGTCCACCAAGGCGCGGGTCCGAATCTGCGCCAGGGTCCCGGCATTCAAGGTGACCCGCTTCTCGTGGATGTTGTTGTCCGCAACTTCAAACGAGATGGGCAGCGCGTCGATGCGCACAATGTCCTGCAACAGATCGCCCGTCATCCGCTGCGCGAACTCCTTCAGCGCCTGCCGCTGCTCGAGGTTCGCCTTTTGATCGACGATCAGATACGCGCGCACCGGATAGGGCTGGCCCGTCTTGTCACCCAGCGTGGAGTTGGCTCGCACCGCAGCCGCCACGTTCAGGCCGTCCAGCGGCACGCCCTTCCAGGCGCCCTTGTTGATTTGCCAGCCGAAAACCGCCAGGTTGCCGACCAGTTGCACCTCGGAGTTGGCGAAACACGCACCGACGTATACATCCGCCGTGCGGGATTCGACATAATTGCCGGAGACTTCAGTGGTAGGTTCGGCGGCCATGCCCAGCGCCGCCAGCGCCACTGCACAGACACTCGTCTTCCAGAGCTGCGTCATCGTATGTTTCTCCCAGATGAGAAGTGGACTACCTCCAGCATAGCGCCTCGCCGCGGAGGGCGGCGTGGCGCTACTCGGCGGCAGCGCAGGGTTCAGCTACGAATTCCGGCTTCGGTTCGGCTTTCCTGCGATGCCCGGTGGTAAGGATCACCACGGCCGCGACAATGGCCGCCATCGCCGACAGCGAACGCACGGTCAGCGGTTCGCTCGCCACCAACCAGCCCAACATCACGGCTACCACCGGATTCACAAAGGCATAGGTGCTTGCCTTGGCCGGGGTAGTCGCCGTCAACAGGTAGGTATAGGCGGAGAATGCCAGAATCGACCCAAACACCACGAGGTAAGCCCAGGCCGCAAACGACACCGCCGAGATCTTCTCCGGATGGACCTGCGGTACCTCCCCGCGCGCCACGCCAGAAACGAACAGCAACACGCCACCGCACAGCATAGTCATCCCGTTGGCCAGAATGGGTGCCGGCGCGGACGGAGCATCGATCCCATAGATTGACCCAACGGCCCAGCACAACGCGGCGGCCAGAACCAGACCCGCGCCAATGAGGTCGGCACCCGGCCCGCTCAGGTCCGACGGCCAAACCAGGATCGCGACTCCGGCAATACCGATGATGATTCCTGCAAAGTCGCGGCCGGTGGGCCGCAATCCCCGTGGCGCCGCCCAGGCGACCAGCACCAGCAGCAGCGGCTCACTCGCCACCAATAGCGCCGCCAGACCAGACGGGATCCGCTGCTCGGCCAGGGTGACAAACCCGTTGCCGCACAATAACATAAGCGTGCCCATCACCAACGCCGTACGCCAGTGCCGCCACGACGGCCGCGCCTTATTGGTGGAGAGGCTCCACACAAGCAGAATGGACCCGGCTGTCAGGAATCGGGTGCCCGCCATCAGCAGCGGAGGGATGGTGTCAATGGCGTAGCGGATGCCCAGATACGTCGATCCCCACACCACGTAAACGATGGCAAACGCCAGCAATAACTGCCAGCGGACGGGAGTTGGCCTGGGGTCAGACACGGACTTTGTCCCCCTTTCTCGCCGCCGGCACGGGCAGTGTCGACACTTCCTTCACGGTGTGCAAAACGATGGTCGTGCGCGTCGAACGGATGGTGGGGATGCTGCCGAAGCGCTCGCGCAGCAGTGTCGCCAGGGCGTCGGTGTCATGCACCCGCAGCTTCACCAGATAGCAGTCTTCCCCTGCGATGTGATGGACTTCCTGGACCTCCGGGATCTCGGCCAACAGCAGCGAGGTCTCCTGGGCGCCGATGGGTTCCTCGGCCCGGACAAACACGAATGCCATCAACCCCAAACCCAGGGCGCGAGCGTTCAACCGTGCCTCGTAGCTGCGGATCAACCCGCGCTCTTCCAGCTTGCGCACGCGCTCCAGCACGGCCGAAGGGGCCATGCCCACCTGCCGGGCCAGTTCTACATTGCTGACCCGGGCGTCCAACTGCAGGGCTGCGAGAAGTTGAGCGTCGACGTCGTCCAGCATTGCGTGTCTCCTATGCTTACCAGCATAAGGTTCGCGATACTGCCTGTCAATACGAACAAAATTCTGTTACGTATCAAGTATACAGAACTATATTCCTAAAGGCGCTGAATCAGAATGTCCTTGAACTCCAGCCAGAAGCCCTGCCTGTGAGCTTGCAGCTCGATGAATCCCTCGTCCAGATTCTCCAGATCCGCGTACTCCAGAATCGTGTCCCCATCGATCCGGACACGGCACTGTTTGCCCTTCACCCACAGCTCAAACAGGAACCACTTTCCGTCCTCGATGCGTGGGTAGCGGGCGCGCTTAAAGTGGTAGAGCGAACCCGTGGGGAAGTGCGCCTCCTCCACCGGGTGAAGCTGGATCTCGTAGCCCTTGTCGGGATTGGTGCCCCGGCCGCCACTGCGGAACAACACGCCGCCGTTGTGCTGCGGGCATCCCCGAATGTAGAGCTGCAACTGGAAGTCGCGGAACTGCTCCTTCGACGCCAGGTGCCCGGCTCCGTCAGCCCGCAGGATGTCGCCCAGTTCCGTGAAGTTTGGCTTGCCCTCGGAAACAGCCCACTTCGCGGCCAGCTCGCCGGGCTGCGTGTACAGCGACTGCCACTTCTCCTGACCGGGCAGCTCCTTCACGCGCAGATTGCGGAACTTGCACTCGGCCGAGGCGGCGACGATGCCCAGATAGCCGCTGCGCAGCTTCGGCGCGAGTTCGGGGTTCGCCGCGACGTCCAGATCCTGAACGACTTCCCCGTTGATCGACACCTGCAGCCTGGGCCAGTTGAAAACCACTCGGATGGGATTCCATCCGGCCTGTACGTTGATCTTGCTGGGAGCGATGAGCGGGAAGACGGCGCCGACCGAGTAGGGCGTCGGCTTCCCTTCCTTCTGATGGAACACTTTGATCTGGAAACCCGCTTGCGAGGGCCGGCCGAACTCGGGCGCGTGCAGATAGAGGCCGGAGTCGGTCCATCCCTTCACGTGAAACTCGCCGCGCAGTTCGAAATTCTCATAACGGCGACCCGAGCGCAGCCAGGTCGGAAACGATGCATGGGAGTGGACCGCCACCTCGGAGCCGGTGATCGTGTAGGCCGATTCCGTGCCATCGACAGTGGTCCAACCGGTCACCGGTTGAAAGCCGGATTCGTCATCAGTCTGGGCGAGTGTGACAGCGGGTACAGTCGCAAGGAAAGTGCGTCGGGAGAGCATTCCCTCAAATTGTGCAACAACCGCGCGGCCCGCGTGTGACTCTCTATCGGATGACGAGTTCGACCCCGCCCAGCACGGCCCGTCCGGGCAGCGGAATGCTGAGGATCTCCTGATAGCGCGTGTTCGCCAGATTCGTGAACTGGACGAATGGCCGCACTGGGCCACGGTTGCGCGCCACATAGAGGTCCCATACCCCGTAGGGATCGCGGGCCCGCCGCTCCATCGCCCCAATGCGCGTCCGGGCGGTGATGGAACCAGGCAGCGTGCCGGTCCACGACGCCACGGCCGAGTGGATGGGGTAGTTGAAGGCATATTTGGTATAGATGCCCGGCAACAACTCGGACACGCCGCGCAGGCCCGTATAGCTGAGTTCGAACAACTGGTGGCGCCAGCGCCACGCGGCCGAGGACTCGACGCCGGTGAAGTTCAAGCGGGTGATGTTCGCCGCCACCCAGGGTCCGGTGGGCGATGAGCTCATGTAGTCGATGCCGTTGCGGTCACGGCGGTGAAACACCGTAGTCTGCAGACGCAGGTTGGCGGTGGGTTGATACTCGGCGCCGCCCTCCGTGCTCCAGGCGGTCTCGGTCTGCAGCGCGGCATTGCCCTGATTCGCCGGATCGCGATAGTACAGATCCGTGAATGTGGGCAGCCGGTATGCTCGGCTCACTCCGCCGCGCAGCTTGAACTTCGACGAAGCCCAGTAGCCCACGCCGATGGACGGGCTCACCTGGTCGAAGGCGCCGCGATAGCTCTCCGTACGTACGCCGGTGGTGATGGAAAAGCGCTTCAGCGCCCGGATGTCGAGCGAGACGTAGCCCGTCCCGCGCGCGCGGCTGTGGACGCCCAGATTCGTGGAGTTGATGTTCTCACCGAAGCTCTCGACACCGTAGAAGAGCGTCATCGATCGCCCCAGGGGCTCGCGGCGGCGCACGCTGGCCTGCCAGCTCTCGGCCTGATGGTGGTTCTGGTAGCGCTGCGGATTGTCCCTGTAGAGGTAGAACAGATCTGTGTGCCTACGGAAGCTGAACGAAGCCTCGGTGCGCTCACCGATCGATTGGCTGAGCCCGCCGAACCAGGTTTTGGTGCGCTCCCAGGAAGGGTAAGCCCCGTAGAAATCCTGTGCGCCAAAGGGCTTGTCGGCATAGCCCAGATCGAGACCGGTGGAGCCGAGCTTCGACGTGTAGCGGGTGGACGAGCCAAAGGAGAGATTGCGATAGTCGCGATTGGGCATGAAGCCGGTCGAGAAGTCCCGCGAAAACGTGAACTGCTGCATCAGCCCACCCATCAGCCCGGTGACGCTGGCCGATTCCATGTTCGTGCCGAAACTGCCGGCAGCGAGCCGCATCCGCGCCTGCCACGATTCCGGAGGAGCCGTAATGACGTTCACGACGCCGCCCACGGCATCGGAACCATAGAGGGTCGAACCGGCCCCGCGCAGAACCTCGATCGATTGGATGGACTCCATCGGAATCGGCAGGTCCATGTTGTGATGGCCGGACTGCGGATCGTTCATCCGCCGCCCGTTCAGCAGGACCAGGGTCTGGCCGAAGCTGGCTCCGCGGATGGAGAGGTCGCCCTGCACGCCGTTCTGCCCCCGCTGGCGCAGATCGAGTGATGGATCGAGCCGCAGAAAATCAACAAAGCTATTGAAAAGCAGGGGTTGGCCGCGAACCGGCAAGGCGCTGATACTGCGGTCCGCCTCGTCCAGAGGCAGCGGCTGCCAAGTGCCGGTGACCACCACTGATTGTTTCAGGACAGGCGGATCCGTCTGCGCAAACAACGGGCAGGCGACCAGCGTCAGACCAAGGAGAAAAGGACGCATGAGGAAAGCGGGGTGGGTGGACAGTCAGTTTCGGACAACCCACCCTTCATTTCCATTTTCGCAGATTTCCCGCGGCGGCACCGTGCTCGCGAGCTCAGTTGGTTTCGGTGACGATAATCTTCACCTTCGAACCGGCATCCAGCCGGCTGAGGCCGGAAACCGCCACCACCTCACCCTCGTTGAGACCTTCGGTGATCTCGGTCTCCCGCGAGAAACGCTCACCAAGCTTCACGTCACGGACGTCGATGGAATCGTCCTTCTTGACGACGTAGGACTTGTTCGTCCCCAGTACGTACAGAATGGCTTCGGTGGGCACCACGCGGATGCTCTCCACCTTATCCGTATCCAGACGCGCACGGGCGTAGGAGCCCGGCTTCAACTCGTTTCTGTTGTTCTGGATCAGGGCTTCCACGACGAAGGTTCGCTTGGTCTGATCCACCGTCGGCGAGATGCGCCATACCTTGCCCTCGAACTTCCGTCCGGCAAAGGCTTCGACACTCACCTCGGCTCGTTGCCCGAGCTTGACCCAGGGCGCCATCCGCTCCGGCACTTCCACGCGCAGACGGATAGGATCGATCTTGACCAAGGTGAAGAGCGGCGAGTTGGCCTTCACATAGGCCCCGACGACCGCCTGCCGGTCTTTGACGAAGGCCGCGAACGGCGCGCGCACCGTGGTATCGCGCAGTTTCTTGCGCTGGAAGTCCAGGCTGGCCTTGTACCGCTCCACCTCTTGGACGAGGTTGCGCGTCTGATTCATCGTCTGGTCGTAGGCGGCCTGGACCGACTGGTAACGGGCTTGCGCCTGGTCGAGGTCCGACTTTGGACCAATACCCTGGTCCACCAATTCCCGGGTTCGCCGGTAGCGCACTTCCACTTCGAACAGATCGGCCTTCGCGCGGCGCACATCGGGCGCCTCGCGCACGTCCTTTAGCCGGTCCTTCTCGTTCGTCAGGCCCAGGCGCTCCAGTGCCTGCCGGAGCTGGGCCTCCTGCTGGGCCACCAGATACCGCGCCTCTTCATCGGAAATGCGCGCCAGAATCTGTCCCTGGGTAACGGAATCGCCCAAGTCAGCGTTCACCTGCTCCAGCGGCCCGTCCGCTTCGGCGCTGATGATGGCTTCGTCATAAGGAAATAACGTGCCAACGCCCTCGACGGAACGCTGAATGGAGCGGGTGCTGACACGCGCCACCTTCACGTTCACGGGGCCAGTGTCCTTCTTGGCGGCTTCGGGCGCCGACCGGCCGCAGGCGCCTAGAAACAGTAGAGATACGATGCCGACAAGGCAGGGGATAAGACGACTAGAATTCATGCGACTACCTGGGGGACACCTTCCGAGCACCCCCTTGAGAAGGCGCGGTCCGAGACGGTAAGGTTTCCGGAAGCGACTATTCTATCGAGGTTTATCGCGTATTGGCGGACGGACTCTTACTTGACTAAAAGGAAGAACCCGGTATTGTTCGCCGTGTCGTTCGGTTTCGCCTGGCCGCCGGTGACCGCCAGGTTGTTCGAATTGCTGAAACCGGCGAGAAAGGTCCCGCCTTGTGCGTCCAGCGTAATGGTGGTGATGACGTCGTTCAGATTGCCGCCGAAGCTCAACGACCAAACCAGCGCTTCGGTGTCGAACTTGGCCGGATCGATGCGGGCCGCCCAGGATTCGGTCAGGTGGATCGCGGGCGGAGTGTAGCCGTCGATGTTCTTCTGCGGAAAATTGGCCGATGTGGTGTAGCCGCCCAAGGTGACAGTCCCGTCCGTGGGACTGACGGCAATGCCATAGGCTACATCAGTGCCCGTGCCGCCGAAGTAAGAGCAGTAGGTAAGGAAGCCCGCTCCGGTCTTCGAGGGGTCCGCGGCCATCACGAACGCATCCACTCCGCCGCCGAGGGAGACCTGATAAGCGCCCGGTGACACCGGCAGATCCGTCGAGGTCGTAAACCCTGAGATCCATGCCACATCGTGGGCATCGATCACCATCGCCTGGCCGGAGTCGATGCCACGGCCGCCGATATAGGTGGAGTAAAGCAGCGAATCGAAAGCCGTCTGATTCGGGTCAAGCTTCGTGAAGAAGACATTCCCGCCTGCCTTGGCGGTCGACTGGTAAGTCGCACCGGCCAGCGGGAAATCGTTGGAAAGTGTCACGCCGGCGACGTACAGCATCCCCTTGCTGTCCCAGCCGATCGCATTCGCGATGTCGGTGGAATTGCCGCCCAGGAAGGTGGCGAAGGGCAGGGTGCCGGGCACGGTGTCGGCAAAAGGCTTCAACACGGCCACGAAGGCATCCTGGCCGCCCCGGTTGGACGGCTGCAAGGCAACGCCCTGCGTGACGCCATACAGAACGCCGGAATCCGTATAGCCCGACACCGCCAGGGCATTGTTCGCCCCACCGGCGATCGACAGACCGATATCGGTGGCCGTGCCGCCGAAATACGTCGAATAGGTCAGCGTGTCCAGGCCGCCCTTGGCCGGATCGTAGATAAAGACGAACGCGTCAATGCCGCCGGCCACTTCGTCGTCGTCCGCATCCTCGTTGTCGGGATTGGGGTCGCCCAACTCGCGCTGAAAAGCATTGCCGCTCAAGGGGAAGTCGGTCGAAGCCGTGCTGCCAGTCATGGCCAGCAACGAACCGAACCAGGTGAGGCCATTGGCCTCGTCATCCCCGGTGCCGCCGAAGTAGCTCCAGTAGACCAGCTTCCACGTGCCGTTCTCGGAGACGATCTTCGCCAGAAAGGCGTCCTTGCCGCCACTGTTGGTCAAATAGTAAGGGTTCGTATCGGCGGGAATGTCGATCTGCGCCTGTGCCGAGCCCGCCACCCAGAATCCGCCGGCCGGATCGGCCACCACGGCATTAATGATGTCGGCGCTGTTGCCCACGACATAGCCGGCCCACGAAACCACGGGATCGATCACCAGCGGCAATTTCCTATCGTAGGCGCCCAGCCGGAATCGCACGTCGCCGTTGCGGGCAATCTCGTAGGAACTGGAAACGGCAACCCGCTGTCCATCGCGCATCTGGTAGGCGACCGGCGCATGCTGCAGGACACCAGACGAAAGCTCGAGTTCTCCGGACGCGGAGAGCCTCGGCTTCGCTCCGGAAAATCGCAGCCGGATAGCATCGGGGCTGGAGCCGGGCTGAACCAGGAAGTCGTACTCCAGCTTCTTATCCTGGGCGTAGTACAGAACATCGATGCCTGGATACGCTCCACGCACGGCAACCCGCTCAAAATGCGGCACATCGGCGCGCCACTTCGAGCGCTGCCGGCCGATGAGGTAGTTGGAATTGGCCTGCTGCCGCTCGACGCCTTCCAGCCGCGCATCCCGTTGGCCGCCGGCCAGCGTCATACGCAACTGGCCGCCCAAGATGGCGCCGGACGCGTCGATGGCCACCGGCATCGTCGTGCTGTGCGAGGTGAACCGCGTATTGCCGGGTGCCGGCTCAAACCACGAAGGCAGTAGGCTCAGGGCCTTACGGGGATCGGAGGAACCTGTGCCCGCGACTGCGGTCACGGCGGCGGCGAGGGTAAGGAACGGCAGGATGCGCATGCGAGTTTATGGCTGGCGTAGAAACACCTACACCAAACTAATCATTATACGGTTCGAGGCGGGGGCGTGGGTACAACAAAACCCACCGAGGGGACGGCGGCAGGTGGCGCGATCCTCCTTCGCTCAGTCATGGTTTCCGAAATCTGCACCCGTATCGGAGGTAAGCCCTCAGCTCTCAGCCATCAGCTTCGAACCACAAACCGCAAGCCCGTACCGGTCTAGAAATAGACAAACTCAGGAGCTGACCCCTGAAAGCTGAGCGCTGAAGGCTATATCGCAACTACGTCACGTAATTCCGAAGGTGGGTACTCAAGAGCGGCTATCGATCAGCACCAGGAATCCGGTCTGGATCTCGCCATCCAGAATCCGGTTCCAGACAGCCTTGGCCCGTCCGCGGGCCTTGCTGTGTTCGAAGGTGACTTCCTGCCCGCGGGCCAGGGTGGCATCGCGGTGGGCGGCGCGGAACCCTGTCTCGCTGACATCGATCAGGCGGCCTTCGGTCGCGGCACCCGTCGCCCCAACCAGACGGAAGGTGATTTGGCCCTCGGCGGGATACCGGGGCTCACGCCGTTTTTCCAGGTAACTCTCTGTCATGGTTCCACTTACCGCCATTCACAGACACTCCGGACGGTTCCTCTTCCAGTCGATATTGTCTCAGCTTCCGGCTAAGTGTGCGGCGCGAGATACCCAGCAGATCGGCGGCCCTCTGACGGTGTCCGCGCGTCTCATCCAGCACCCGCATTATGGTCTCCCGCTCCATGCCGTCCAGGATGGCCCCGTGCGCTGGCTGCGTCTGGGCAAGTCCGCCATAGTTGGAGACCGCCATTTCGACCGGAACGCGCGAAGGGATGGATTGCAACCGCACCGGCAGGTCAAGATCCGAGGTGACGATCAACCCGCTACGCGCCAGAATCGCCGCCCGGGTGACCACGTTCCGCAGCTCCCGGACGTTGCCCGGCCAGGAGTGACGAACCAGCGCATCGAGTGCCTCCGGCGAAATCCGCACCGCTGCGTCGTGTAGGTGGAGAAAGTGCAGGGCCAGCGCCTGAACGTCCTCGGGCCGCTCTCTCAGCGGTGGGACCCGAAGCGTCATCTGGCTGAGGCGGTGATACAGATCGCGGCGGAAGCGCCCCTCGCCAACCGCTACTTCCAGGTCGACATTGGTGGCCGCCAGAACGCGCACGTCCACTGTGATCTTCTTCGTGCCACCCAGACGGTAGTACGGCATGCCGTCCAACACCCGCAGCAACTTCACCTGCATGCGCGGTTCCAACTCGCCGATCTCATCCAGGAAGAGCGTCCCTGTGTGCGCCAGCTCGAACAGACCCGGTTTCGCTGAGTCGGCGCCGCTGAAGGCACCGCGCTCATAACCGAACAGTTCGCTTTCGATCAGATGCTCCGGCAACGCCCCGCAACTGATGTCCACCCAGGGGCGGCTCGAACGTAGCGACAGATGATGTAAGGCTCGGGCTACCAGTTCCTTGCCGCTGCCGCTTTCTCCTTGCACGAGGACGGTGGCCGACGTGCGAGCGACACGCTCCGCCAGATCGAGCGCGGCCAGCATACGCGGGCTGGCAACGATGGCCTGCATTCCAAGAAACTCGAACTCGTGAACGGTCACAGTTGGCATGGGCGCGCCTACTTATCAATTCGACGACTTCCCTTCCCGGCTGTAGACAAATTGAACGCGAATGGAGGCGGGAACAAGCCTTAGAGCTCTCAGGGAGATCGCTTAGTCCATCGGATTGTTAAGGTTCCCGGCCGCTCCGGCCGATAGTCCTCGAATAGAAGCCCACATGTCCAACGTCGCCAAAACCTATACGAGGACGATGATTCTGCTCGGGGCCGCGGTTTTCCTGCCGCAGTTGAGAGACTGGAGCATTCAGGACCCGATCCAGTATCTGAGCTACTTCACGCTCGCCATCTTGGCCTCCGTCTTGCAGGTCGGCTACCACACCGAATTGGGTGTGGTACCCATCAACCTCCTCTTTGTTTTGATTACGTTACGGTCACTTTCTCCCCACGAGACGATGGTTCTTGGGGCGGTGAGCGCGCTGGCCCAGACCTGGATGTCGAGCAAGGAAGCGCGCAACCGGATTTCGAACAGCCTGTTCTCGGTGTCGGTGATGTGCATCGCCATTGCCCTGGCCGACTACGCCTCGCGCGGCATCTTTATCGCCGACGGCCGGCGCGAACTGAACGACGCCCTGCGCGCGATCCTGACGGGCACCACCTTCTTTGTGGGTATCTCCTTCCCCTGGGCCACCAAGGAAGCCCTGGAGACCCACGTCAAGATGCCCGTCATCTGGAAGAACCGCTACTTCTGGATGCTGCCCTTCTACGTCGCCGGAGCCGTTCTGGCAGGGGTTTTCGACGCCGCCCGAGGCCAGGTGGGCTGGCAGTTGCCCGTTCTGGCGGTCCCGGTTGTGTTTCTGCTTTACCGGTCGTACCGCATCTACATGGCCCGCGTGGAAGACGGACGATCACACGCCGAAGAAATGGCATCGCTCCACCTGAGAACCATCGAGGCGCTGGCCCTGGCCATCGACGCCAAGGACCAGACCACGCACGAGCACCTCGAGCGCGTGCAGGTCTACGCCATGGAAGTGGGCAAGGAACTGGGCTTGAGTGAGATCGAAATGGAGGCGCTACGCGCGGCCTCGCTACTCCACGACATCGGCAAACTGGCCGTCCCCGAACACATCATCTCCAAGCCGGGCCGCCTGACGCCGGAAGAGTTCGAGAAGATGAAGATTCACCCGGTGGTCGGCGCCGAGATTCTCGAGCGCGTGCGGTTCCCCTATCCGGTGGTCCCCATTGTCCGCGCACACCATGAGAAGTGGGACGGCAGCGGGTACCCGGACGGACGCTGGGGCGAAGACATCCCGATTGGCGCGCGCATCCTCTCGGCCGTCGACTGCCTGGACGCCCTGGCCAGCGACCGCCAGTACCGCAAGGCGATGCCGCTGGACCAAGCCATCGGCGTGGTGGTGCAGGAGGCTGGACGGGCCTTTGATCCGCGCGTCGTGGAAGTGCTGGCGCGGCGCTATGTCGAACTCGAGCAGATGGCCAAGGCCCGTAAGGTCGAACCGCTGAAGCTCAGCACGGACATCAAGATCGAGGCGGGCCTGGCTCCGGCAGCCGGCTTTGAAGGCTCCGACAAATCGCCGGCCTCGAAGGCGGTGGCGATCCTCGATCAGCCCGACTTCCTCAGCAAGATCGCCGCCGCCCGGCACGAAGCCCAGGCACTGTTCGAACTGGCCCAAAACCTGGGCAGTTCCCTCAGCCTGGATGAGACCCTCTCCGTGCTTAGCGTGCGCCTGAAGCGCCTGGTGCCCTTCGATTCCATGGCCGTCTATATCCGCCGTGAGAATATGCTCCATCCGGAGTTCGTCAGCGGCGACAACTTCCGGCTGTTTTCCGCTCTGGAGATCCCCGTCGGTCAGGGGCTTTCCGGTTGGGTGGCTGAAAACTCGAAGCCGATCCTGAACGGCAATCCTTCGGTGGAGCCGGGCTACCTGAACGATCCTTCGAAATTCTCAACGCTACGCAGCGCGCTGGCCGTGCCGCTGCAGGGTGTGAACGGCGTCATCGGCGTACTCGCCTTATACAGCATCGAACGCGATTCCTTCACCAAGGACCATCTCCGCATCCTGCTGGTGGTGAGCTCGAAGCTCTCGCTGGCCATCGAGAACGCGTTGCGTTACCGCCAGGCCGAAACCTCGGCGACGACGGATTACCTGACCGGACTGCCGAACGCGCGCTCGCTGTTCCTGCATCTGGACAGTGAGATCGCCCGCTGCAAGCGCAGCGGCATCCCCGTGTCCCTGCTGGTCTGCGATCTCGACAACTTCAAGCAGATCAATGACCAGTACGGCCACCTGGAGGGCAACAAGGCGCTGAAAGTAGTAGCCAGCGCACTGAAGGCCAACTGCCGGGAGTATGACTATGTGGCCCGCATGGGTGGCGACGAGTTTGTCGTCGTCCTGCCCGGCCTGGACGCCGGCAGCGTGGTGCAGCGCACGGACCATCTTCGCAAAATGGTGCTGGAAGAGGCCCGCCTTCAGACCGGACTGGAACTCTCGGTGTCCATCGGCAGCGCCACTTACCCGCACGAAGGCACCGATGCCGAGGATCTGCTCTCTTCGGCCGATCGCGTCATGTACAAGATGAAGGCGGCCAGTCCGGAGCGTCTGCGTAGCCAGAAGAAATGGGCCCTGTGGCAGCAGAGCACACAGGGCACTCCGACGATCCACTAGCTATTCGACGGGCCGCCCGTGCAGGCGGAATCGATAGACCAGTGCGCCCGAGACCAGGGTCGCGGCCGCCAGCGCCGAGATGACCGGCGCGAACCGCAGGCCCACGAACACCAGTACGACGCCGGGCACCACAAACACCAGCGGCACCAGCGGATAGGCGAAGCTCACGACGCCCAGTTTCTGCCAGCCGGGACGGCCTCGGAACTTGAACAGGCTGGCCACGGCCAGCATGGCGAACAGGCTCAGCAGGTACCCGATGTACGTCATGAGGTTGCCGAAGTTGATCAGCGTCATCAGCACCGCGCACAGGCCCTGGCACAGAATCGCCGGCACCGGAGTGCGCCACTCGGGGTGGATCTTGGCGGCTACGGGCAGAAAGGCCCCGTTCTTCGCCATGGCGTAGTAAAGGCGCGGCCCGATAGTTACCATCGCGTTCACCGTCGACATCAGCGAGATAGCCAGCAACCCGCTGAACAGCCCGGCCACCCTCTCCCCAAACAAAGCCTTGGCAGTAAGGGATCCCACGGCCAGCACGCCCTTCATCTCGGAAAGCGGTGACGCGTAGATGAACACAACGTTGAACAGCAGATACAAACCCGCCACGAGAATCGTGCCGATGGTGAGGGCCAGCGGCAGAGTGCGCTCGGGCCGCTGCAACTCCTCGGCGATATAGGTGGCGGCATTCCAACCGCTGTAGCCCACGTAGATCCAGAACAGGCTGATGGCGAACTGCGCGGTGAGCGGAGCCGTCGAAGTACGGACGGTCGACTGCGTCAGATGGCTCCAGTCGCCCTGGCCCATCAGCAGGCCGAAGCCGATGAAGGCGACCATCACCAGCAACTTCACCGAAGTCAAAGTGTTCTGGATGCGCGCGATGAACTCCACTCCGAAGAGGTTCAGAATGGTGAAGATCAGGATAATGCCGGCGGCGAGGATCTGCGCACCGCCAAACTGGAGGCCGATCTCACCGGCGTCCCAGCGGAACCACGCATTCTGCTGCTTCAGCGCCGGAAAGAAGTACCCCAGGTAGTCGGACAGGGCCAAGGCGGCCGCGGCGATGGGCGCCGAGAAGCCCGCGAAGAAGCTCACCCATCCGCTCATGAAACCCAGCGTCGGTCCATAGGCCCGCGTCAGATAGACATACTCTCCGCCCGAGGCCGGAAAGTTCACCCCCAGCTCCGAATACGAAAATGCGCCGGCCAGCGCAATGAGGGCGCCCACCAGCCAGATGCCCAACACCAGCTTGGGATCGCCCAGATCCCCGGCCAGGAAGCCGGTGGAGGTGAAGATGCCGGTGCCGACCATGTTCGAGATGACGAGCGCGGTAGCGGAGTAAAGGCCCAAACGTCTAAGAAGCGTGGGGGAAGAGGTCATTGGTTTGAATTGTAGCGGACCCGGGAAGTTCTGATTGGGACGAACGCCGCAGCCCTCTGGTTTCGCGGTATTTGCGGAACGCCTGCCTATGTCATCGAATGGAACGCGCGGCCGGAGCTCAGCGAGATTCCACCATCCACCGGGAGCACGGCGCCCGTAATGTAAGCCGCCGCGGGCGAGGCCAGAAACAGCGCGGCTTCGGCGATTTCATTGATCTCAGCGAACCGGCCCAGCGGTACGGCGCCCATCGTTGTGGCGCGGGCCTCCGGAGTGGGCATCAGACGCCGCATCCCCTCGGTACCGTCAACAGGACCGGGGGCAATCACATTCACACGCACTCCGGCCGCGCCCCACTCCAGCGCCAGCACGCGATTCAGCATGTCGACCCCGGCCTTGGCCGCGCACACGTGCGCCTGGCCCTCATAGGGGACGGACCCGTGCGTGGCGGAGATCGAGATCACCCGGGCGCCGGGCTTCCGCAGAAGGTCGTAGGCGGCGCGGCACGTATTGAACGTGCCCAGCAGGTCGATATCGATGACGGCCTTGAAGCCATTGGCGGACATGCCCAGGACAGGCGCGGGGAAGTTGCCGGCGGCTCCGCAGACGAGGATGTCGAACGGTCCGAAGGCTTGCAGGCAGGCGGCGGTGGCGGCGAAGTCGCGCACGTCGGCGGCAAAGGTCTCGCAAGCGAAGCTGGCCGCCACCGCATCGAGCTTGGCTTGGCTCCGGCCCTGGATCCCCACTCGCGCGCCGTGAGCGGCGAACAGTTGCGCAATGCCCAGACAGATCCCACTGGATCCACCGGTGATGTAAGCGGACTGGCCGGCAAGCAGGTTATCGCGAAAGGTGCTGGGCATCCCTGCCACTATAACCGCGGCGCGGGCGGGGTGCTATTCCGTCCGGTCGCACAGGTAGTTCGCGAAGTGCGCCTGGAACACGGCCAGCGTCAGATTGCGGTCCGGCTCCATGCCATATTGCGTGCTGCGGCTACTCAGCAGCAGCGTGCGGGTGCGGGTGTCGATGGAACACCATCCGCCGCCCAACGGCTTCACACCGTACTTCTCCACAATGTCGCGGTGGAACGTCACAGAGTCGTCGAAGATCACAGCCAGCCGGCCGCCCTCCTCGGGAATGCGGCCCATCACATACTTGCCCTCGATCCGCTCGCGGTCGACGGCGTGCAGAATGAGGACAATCGGCTGCGGCAGATCAGGCAGATGGAGGCTTTGGCGCAGATTCATGTTGGGTTACCCACGACTGCATGGCTTCGAGCAGCGCCTCGATCGTGGAAGGGCTCGCCTCCACGGTCACGCTCAATCCATGGCGCCGCGCAACCTCTGACGTCACGGGCCCAATGGAGGCGAGTTTGATGGCGGAGACCAGTTCCGGCCCGGCCGCCGCCAACAGATTCTTCACGGTCGACGAACTGGTGACTGTGATCCAATCGGGCTTCACGGCGCCCAGCACCTGTTGTGCCTGTTGCGCCAGATCGGCCGGCACGATGGTTTGATAGACGGGCAAAACGTCGACATGCGCGCCCAGCTTCGTCAGCTCGTCAGGAATGACATCGCGGCCCACCGCGGCACGCGGCAACAGCACACGTTGCCCGGCAAGCCCCTCGCCGCTCAGCGCGGCCACAACGCTTTCCGCCACATACTCATCCGGTATGACCGACGGCTCAAGTCCGCGCTCGCGTAGTGCCGCGGCCGTCGCTGAGCCGATGGCGCACAACTTGGGGCCGAGCTCCGGCTTCACTTTGTCGAAGAAGAATTCGACGCCATTAACCGATGTGAAGATCGCCCAATCGTAGGTGCGGTACGCAGGCGCGGCGAACTCAACAGGCACGAAGTCGATGACCGGCAATTCGATGACATCGGCGCCCAGTGCGCGGAGTTTCGACGACAAAGTGCCAGCCTGGCTGCGCGCTCGCGTCACAACGACCCTCTGGCCGTGAAGCGGCTGGTTCGTGCCGTAGACCTGTACCAGGATCGCGTTGGCGCCCCGCGCCAGAAGGCGTTGCGCTGCCGCGGAGCCCAGTCCCTCCGCGCCGGATACCGGCCCGCTGGCCTCGTCCACGATGAGCGTGCCGCCATCCGGATCGATCACTACGGACCGCAGTTGCAGCGTGTCGCCCGTCACCACCGCGTAGGCCCCGATAGGCACCTGGCAGCCGCCGCCCAGCGAGGCGAGCACGGCGCGTTCCGCCGTGACGGCCGCGCGCGTCGCGGCATGGTCCAACTTGTTACAGATTTGATAGGCGTCGCCACCGTCACCGCGCGTTTCAATCGCCAGCGCACCCTGGCCGACGGCGGGACACATCACATCGGGCGGCAACAGCTCGGCAATCCGGTCGGCCCAGCCCAGCCGGCGCAGGCCGGCCCCGGCCAGCATGATGGCATCGAACTGGCCTTCGTCCAGCTTTCGCAGCCGCGTGTCGAGATTGCCGCGCACACTCTCGATGCGCAGATCGGGCCGCAGCTTCTTCAACTGCGCGGAACGGCGCAGGCTGGATGTGCCAACCCGCGCACCTTGCGGCAATTCCGCCAGCTTGCAGCCGATAATGGCGTCCTGCGGCGTCTCCCGCTGGGGGATGGCGGCCACGGTCAGACCGGGTGGCAACACGGTGGGCAGATCCTTGAGACTGTGGACGGCCAGATCGATACGCCCTTCCAGCAGCGCCTCTTCAATCTCTTTCGTGAAGAGCCCCTTGGACCCCACCTTGGCTAGCGGGACATCTGTGATCTTGTCACCGGTTGTCTTAATGATTTCGAGATCCGTCTCCACGCCAAGCGCGGCCAGTTCCGACGCGACCCAGCGTGCCTGCCACAGAGCCAGTTGCGAGCCGCGGCTTCCGATCTTGAGCTTCATGAATCCTCCAGCCGGAACATCCGGCGGATCAGCGTGAGAACACGGTCGCCCTCGGGCTGCGCCGCCGCACGGCGAATCTCGGTCAGCGGCCCGTGCGCGATCTTGTTCAGAAGTCCGCGTGTATAGGCCGCCAGGACCTCTTCCTGCTGCGGCGACAGAGTGCCGAGTTTGCCGCGGATGCGCTCGAACTCCAGGCGGCCCATCTCCTCGAAGCGGTGTTGCAGGCTGACGATGGTCGGCGCCACTTCGCGAGCCTTCATCCGCTCCAGCAGGCGTGCAATCTCTTCATCGATGATCAGTTCGGCCTGGTCGGCTTCGCGCTGCCGCGCCTTGCGATTTTCTTCCACCTCGCGACCCAGATCGTCGATGTCGTAGAGATAGATGTTCTCGATGTCGTTCACCCCCGGGTCAATATTGCGGGGCACGGCGATGTCGATCAGGAAAATGGGCCGGTTCTGGCGTTTCTTCAGAACCTGCTTCATTTCGTCTTTCGTCAGCAGGTAATCCGGAGCGCCGCTCGAGGTGATGACAATGTCCATCTCGGGCAGGCGAGCGTGGAATGTCTCATAGTCGATCACCTGTCCGCCGACGAGAGACGCCATCTCTTCCGCCCGGACACGAGTGCGGTTGGTGACCAGAATCTGAGCGCAGCCGGCGCGCTGTAAGTGCCGGGCCGCCAGTTCCGACATCTTGCCGGCGCCCACCAGCAGCACCTTCTTCGAGGCGAGCTGCCCGAAGATCTGTTTAGCCAGCTCAATGGCGGCGTAGCTGACGCTCACCGCGCTGCGGCCGATCTCCGTTTCGGAACGAACCCGCTTGGCTACTGTAAACGCTCTGGTCAGCACAGTGTCCAGGAAGTTGGTAAGCGAGCCATGCTCCTTCGCCGCGGCGTAGGCGGCTTTGAGCTGGCCCAGGATCTGGGGCTCGCCCAGCACCATCGAATCCAGGCTCGCGGCCACGCGGAAAAGATGGCGAATGGCCTCTTCGTCCCGGTACGTATAGAGGTAAGGCCGCAGCCAGACGGCGTCGATGCCGCGGCTTTGCGCAATGATGCCAAGCACCTGGTCGAGATCGATGTCGCCATTGGTGGCGATGGCCACCTCCACGCGATTGCAGGTGGAGAGGATCAGGGCCTCCTCGGCGCCACCCTGCGCACGCAGATTGGTGAGGGCCTCACCCAGGGCGGATTCGGCGAACGCCAACCGTTCGCGCACCTCCACCGGAGCGGTCTTGTAACTGAGACCGGTGAGCATGACCTTCATACATCAGGCTCCGTCATTTGGCGAGCAGCGGCCTCAATCCGACATGGGCGGCCCACGTAATGGCCGCAAAACCCAGGACCGTCAGGGAAAGGACAGCGGCCTTCCGGCCGCGCCAACCGGCCGAGATCCGTAGAAACACCATCAGCAGGTAGAAGCCCCAGGTCACCAGCGACACGACAATCTTGGCTTCGCTGATCCAGCGTGTCCCATATTCGATCGACGCCCAACTGCTGCCTGCAACCACGGCGAGCGTCACGGCCACGAAACCAACACTCATTGAGCGGGTGATCAGCGTGTCCAGTGTCTCCAGCGGAGGCAGCCGTTCCGGCGTCACCATCGAAATGAAGTCTTCGCTATTGCCGTGCTTGCGCTTCAGGCGGCGCTCCTGAAGGAGATAAAACACGGCGGCTCCAGCACTTAGCAGCAATCCGGCATAGCCCACCAGAACCAGTACGATATGCGCGATGAGCCAGGCGTTGCGAACCCGGACATCCTCCCACGACGCCATGGGCGCCCCCATGGCCGAGATCATGGTCAGCAGCGACACGAGTGGGAAAATAAAGATACTGAGGATCGCAAAGTGGTAGCGCCACTCCATGAAGAGATAGACAACCGCGAAGATCAGGGCGCACAAAGAAGCGGTTTCGTAGAAGTTATTCGCCGCCAGGTGTCTCAGTTCGACACTATGCTCGACAAACGACACGAAATGAAGCACCACGCCAACATGAAAGGCGGCCAAGGCGTAGGGAAAGAACCGGCCGCCCCGCCGCAAAACGGTGAGAAACGTGTGCACAAGACCGGCCGCATAGAGCACCGCGGCGACCCGCAGCCAGAAAAGGCTCATCTCGGCCATACACCACCACGAGTGGAAGATTTCGCCGGCACGCTTTGAGTATATCGCGGCGGCCCCTGCCGCCAGAATGGGAACATGTCAGCATGACACTGAATCTGAAGGGAAAAACAGCACTTGTCACCGGCGGAAGCCGGGGCATCGGCCGCGCGGTGGTCGAGCGTCTGCTCGCCGCCGGGGCCAAAGTGGCCTTCTGCGGCCGTTCTCAGGAGGGCGTGGACCGCGCCTTGGAGGAGATCCGAACGGCCCACAGTACTTTCGCCCTCATGGTTACAGGCCGAGTAGCCGATGTTGGGAGTGAAGAGCAAGTACGGTCCCTGTTTGAGTGGTTGGATATGGAAGTCGGCGTGCTTGATATTTTAGTGAACAACGCCGGCGTGGGGATCTTCAAGGATCTGGCCGCGATGGCGCCAGAGGAATGGCAAACAGTGATCGGCACGAACTTAACGGGCGTTTACAACTGTTGCCACCATGCGTTGCCGCGGATGCGGCAGCAGGGCGGCGGATGGATTGTGAACATCGCCAGCCTGGCGGGCAAGAACGCCTTCGCCGGTGGGGCAGCCTACAACGCCTCGAAGTTCGGATTGTGCGGAATGACTGAAGCAATTCTGCTGGATCACCGATATGAGGGTGTGAAGGTAACCACGGTGTTACCAGGCAGCGTGAATACGGATTTTGGCCGGGCGGGCAAGGCGGAGTGGAAGATTGGCGCCGAGGATGTGGCCGAAGCGGTAGCAATGATCCTGGCGATGCCTGATCGGACGTTGGTGAGTCACGTGGAGATTCGTCCCACGCGACCTCCAAAGAAGTGAGCTTGCGGGCCTTACGGCTCAGCGCAGCAGTGTCGGGCGGATGCGGAGCAGCCTGAACCAGGTACTCCGGACGCAGCGAAGGAAAGGAACCCAAATTGGGCGACGCGTTTCAAATGGAGATGCCGGCGGAGTATATTCCGCCGACGGCGAAGGATAATCGACGCTTTGCGTTTGCCAAGCGACTGGGCAACTCCACTTCGCGTGCGGGTGTGACAGCCAAGGCCGCGCCTGGTGCCCGGCTGCTCGATCCGAATCGAACGGGCCGGGAAGCAGCGGCTCTTGAGTCGAATCTGAAGCAATACATCGTGGGGCAGGATGAGGCGATCGAACAGATCGTCAACATCTACCAGATGCACCTGACCGGCCTCAATGCGCCGCAGCGGCCCGTGGGCAACTTCCTGTTCCTGGGACCCACTGGTTCCGGCAAGACGCGTATCGTCGAGGCGACGGCGGAAGCGCTGGTCGGCACGCCACGCTCGGTGATCAAGATCGATTGCGCCGAGTTTCAGCACAGCCACGAGATCGCGAAGCTGATCGGCTCGCCCCCCGGCTATCTGGGCCACCGCGAAACACATCCGCTATTGAGCCAGGAAGTTCTGAATCAGTATCACAATGAGCGTACAAAGCTCAGCTTCGTCCTCTTCGACGAGATTGAGAAAGCCTCGGACGCGCTCTGGAACCTGCTGCTGGGCATTCTGGACAAAGCCACGTTGACGCTGGGCGACAACCGGAAAGTGGACTTCTCCCGGACGATGATCTTCATGACGTCGAATCTGGGTGCGGCCGAGATGAGCTCCATTATGAGCCCCAAGCTGGGCTTCCTGGCCAAGTCGAGCCAGGACCAGCAACCGATGGAAGCCGGCGTCTCCACAAAGATCGCGCGCAGCGGTCTGGAAGCGGCACGCCGCAAGTTCACGCCCGAGTTCATGAACCGCCTGGACAAGGTGGTGGTCTTCCAACCCCTGGGTTCGGATGAACTGCGCCGCATTCTGGACATCGAGCTCAGCCTGGTGCAACAGCGCGTGTTTTGCGCGGCGCCCGACCGCAGCTTCGTTTTCAACGTCAGCCCCGAGGCGAAGGATCATCTTCTGGCCGAGGGCACCGACTTCAAGTACGGCGCGCGCCACCTGAAACGCGCCATCGAACGGCTTCTGGTCCAGCCGTTGTCGAACCTGATCGCAACGGAACAAATTCGCGGCGGAGATCTGTTACGGGTCGACTTCGACACGGACAGCAGTGAGCTGGCATTCGCCCGTGAGGCGGAAGGTCTGGCCATTCAAGCCATGGCGGATCTGGTCGATCCACCGGTGAAGATGTGGATGAAAGCGGCCGGCGCAGGCATCACGGAGACGCAAAAAGTACCAGCCGCCCGCTCGGGCCGCCGCGGCTAAGGCCGCCGGCGCGAGTTGATCGCTGAGAGCTTAGCTCCGAGATGTGCAACCGTCCGAGGTCAGCTACTTGGTCATTGGCATACTGCGTGGGGAGAGCGAAGGCATGGCGCCGGGTTTTTGAGTAATGGAGACTGCACGCGAAGACCCGGCGCAGCCAGGCAACGGCTGTACCGAATAATAGTTCAGCCCGTACAACCAGTTGCGGTGCAGCGACTCGACGCAGGTCTGATCGGCTCGCGGCTCGACGCGCCGCCACAATCCACGTGCCGAGACAATGTGATCCAGCACCGGAGCGGCGCTCAGCTTCACGAAAAGCAGTCCAGCGGCGGACCCCAGAGCCACCACGGCCACGGCGGCCACGCGGTTATTGGTCCGCTCAAACCACCACACCCCCAATACGAACGGCAACGCCATCGCGAAATACTCCCAGTGGACTTCGCCGAGGTTGGCGCGGCGCAGGCCATGGAGCAACGCATCGGGCAGTACGGTCGCGATGATAGGGCACAAACCCAACAGCAACGCGGCCAGGGCCAACTGCCGCAGTGCGCGCCCCGCGGTCTCGATGCCCGCTGCCAGCACAATGCAGAGCGAAGGCAGCAGCGGCAGGATGTAGCCGGGTAGCTTGTTCGCGGAAGCGGAAAAGAAAACAAACCCAAAACAGAAGACCGAGGCCAGCAGGCGCCGCCGGCGTTCGCTCCAGCAGGCCGGCCCGATCAGCGTCAGGACCGTGGGCCAGGGAAACAGGCTGGCCACCAGGACCGGCACGTAAAACCAGAACGGCTGCGTGTGCAGCAGCGCCCCGTCGGCAAAGCGCGAGAAGTGGTGCTTGACGAAGAACTCGTCCCAGAATGGGCGGCCATGGACGACGAACATAGCTCCATACCAGGGTGCTGCTACCAGCAGCGCGGCGGCGGCCGGCGCCAGCAGCTCTTTCCAGCGCTTCCAGGCAAAGACAAAGAACGGCAGAATGAGGACGCCCGCCACCAGCCCTTTGGCCAGCAGTGAGAGGCCGAAACACGCCCCGGCCGCCAGCGCGGCCCGTTTCGATCCGGTCTCGAGCCAGAGTAGGCCCAGCAGCAGCGAGGCGTTGAAGGTCGCGGCCAGCGGCAGGTCGGTGACGCCAATCTGGCTTTCGGCCGCCCAACCGGCCGTGGTGGCCAGCAACAGCAGGGCTATCCAGGCGATGCGCTCCCCTTCCAGGCGTCGCAGGACCAGGAACTGCAGCAGCAGATAGGCCAGACTCAGCAAGGTCACCGGCAACCGCGGTGAAAGATCGTCGCCCAACCCGGCGCGTTGCCCCGCGGCCACCAACCAGTAGAGCAGCGGCGGCTTCTCAAACCAGGGATCGCCCCACAACCGGGGCGTGATCCAATCGCCCGACCGCGCCATCTCGCGCCCGATGGAGGCATAGCGCGGCTCGTCAGCGCTGAGCAGGCCCACCTGACCGAGGGCGACGCCGTAGAAAGCGGTGATGACCGCAAAGAACAGCAGGAGCAAGACAATAGTACGGGGCCTGAGCCCAGCCAACAGCACGTCACCAGTATAATGGCCCCAATGCTTCGTCTACTCTGCCTCGGTCTCCTCGTTTGTGCGTGGGTCCTGCCCGCTGCCGCCGATGTCTCCGCCTGTGCGTGCGATCCCACGCATCCGGAAACGATGAAGGCCCGGGAGTGCAGTTTGTGCGCCGAGGCCGAGAAGCAGGCGCCCGGCGTGAAATATTTCGTCCTGAAGGATGTAAATCCGCGTAAGCCCAACCGCTGGCTGGTGTTGCCGCGCGCACACGGCGACGGTCCGCATCCGCTGCACGAACTCCCCAAGGCCCAACGCGACGCGCTATGGAAAGTCGCGATCGCCACCGCCAAGGAGAAGATCGGCGATGGCTGGGGGCTCGCCTACAACAGTTGGCACGTGCGCACACAATGTCATCTGCACGTTCATGTGGGCCGGTTCATCACCGCGGCCGAGAACTCGAAGTTCGTCGTGGTGCGGCGCCCGGAGGACTTCCCCGCCCCGGAGCACACAGGCCTGCTCATCCATCCGGTCAAGGGCGGTTACCATGTCCACACCGGAGAGCGCATCATGGAGACAGCGCTGGTCCGGTAAGCTCATTGAGGGACACAGTCAGAGGAGCCATATGAGCCTGGTGGAGATTCAACAACCGCCGACGGCGGAAACCGCCGCCATTCAGTTGCACCCGTCCGATAACGTGGCCATCGCCCGGGTCACCTTGGGCGAGGGTCAAACCGTCTCCGCCGGCGGCGTGCAGGTCGTGCTGCGCGAACAGGTTCCGGTGGGCCACAAGCTCTCGTTGCGTCACATACTCGCGGGTGAGAACGTGTTGCGCTACGGCCAGGTGATCGGTCCGGCCCGAGTGGATATCGAACCGGGCTACCACGTGCACAACCACAACCTGGGCTACAACGAAGGTTCGCGAGTCTATGAGTTTCCCAGGGATGAGCGCCCGCTGGCATCGCCGCCGGCCTCGACGCCCACATTTCAGGGTTATCTCCGCGACGACGGCCGGGCCGGAACCCGCAACTACATCGCCGTGGTGGCGGCCTCCAACTGCGCCGCCCATGCCGCCGAATGGATCGCCAGCAGCTTCGATGGCGAGACCCTGCCGCCGAATGTCGATGGAGTCGTGGCCTTCCCGCACGGCGAAGGCTGCGGCCACTCCATTGGGCCGGATACGGAACAACTGCAGCGCACGCTGTGGGGCGTGCTGGACCATCCCAACGTGTCGTCGGCCATCGTGCTGGGGCTGGGCTGCGAAGTGAATCAGATCGACCACTACCTGGGCGTGGCCGCCAGCAACGGGCCGCGCGCCTCGCGCATCGTCGGCATGACCCTCCAGGAGAGCGGCGGCACGCGGGCTACTGTGGAGCAGGCCCGCAAGACGATCGCCGGCATGATGGAGCGGGCCTCCGCCGAGCAGCGCGTCGAACTGCCGGCCTCGAAGATCTGCCTTGGGCTGAACTGCGGCGGGTCCGATTCCTTCAGCGGCATTACTGCCAATCCGGCGCTGGGCTACTGCTCCGACCTTCTGGCGGAACTGGGGGCTACCAGCGTCCTGGCCGAGACACCCGAGATCGTCGGCGCCGAACATCTGCTGGTCAAACGAGCGCGCAACCGGGCAGTGGCTGAGAAGCTCCTCTCCATGATCGCCAAGTACAAAAGCTACCTGGCCCGGTTCGAGGGGAGCTTCGACGACAACCCCTCGCCTGGGAACAAGGAAGGCGGCTTGTCCAACATCCTGGAGAAGTCGCTGGGCGCCGTGGCCAAGGGCGGTACCTCTCAGTTGAACGAAGTGATAGACTACGCCGAGCGCATTGTGGGCCCCGGATTTGCCTTCATGAACACTCCAGGTTATGATCCTGTTTCGCTCACCGGCCTGGCCGCCGGAGGGGTGAACCTGATCGCGTTCACCACCGGCCGGGGCAGCGCCATTGGATTTCCAACCATTCCGGTTCTGAAAATCGCCACAAATAGTCTCACTTACGCTCGGATGACCGGCAACATGGACATCAACGCCGGCCGCATTGCCGATGGCGAGGCGAGCGTGCAAGGCGTCGGCCGTGAGATCCTGGAGGCGCTTTTGGCCGCTGCTTCGGGGGTCCGTACCAAGAGCGAACTCCTGGGCCACAAGGAATTTGTGCCCTGGAGAATCGGACCGGTCATGTAAAGACCGGAAAGCGGTGTTACTCTGAATGAATTCTGCAAGAGGAACCATGCGAATCCTGGTGGTCGAAGACGAAAAGCGAATCGCGGACTTTGTGAATCGTGGCTTGGAGAGCGCGGGGTACGTTGTCGATCTGGCCGACAACGGCGAGAGCGCCCTGGAGCTGATCCACGCGCACGACTACGACCTCGTTATTCTGGACCTGATGCTGCCCGATATGGATGGCCTCGCCGTCCTGGAGAAGGCGCGTAACCGGAAGGTCAGTCCGCCTGTTCTGATCCTCAGCGCGCGCGGTGGAGTGGACGATCGGGTGAAGGGTCTTGAGCTCGGCGCCGACGACTATCTCGTCAAACCGTTTGCATTTGTGGAACTGCTCGCCCGTGTGCGGGCTCTGCTGCGCCGCGGGCAATCGACGCCGGAACGGCTGGTGGTGGGCGACCTGGCGCTGGATTGCGTCCGGCGCAAGGCGAGCCGCGCCGGAGAGCCCATCGACCTGGCGCCCAAGGAGTTCAGCATCCTGGAGTACCTCATGCGGAACAGGGCGCGCCCGCTCAGCCGCACCATGATCGTCGAGCACGTATGGGACATGGAGTACGACGGCCTCACCAACATCGTGGACGTCTACATCCGCCACCTGCGCAGTAAAATTGACGACCGGTTCCCCGTCAAGCTCATCCACACGGTGCGCGGCATCGGCTATATGCTCGACCTGTCCGAGAACGCCAGCGGAGCGGACAAAGCAGAGGAAGCCTAAAACAACAGCGTCCGGCGAGTGGATCGCCCAGCCGTATGTCCAGCGAGAAACGCCAAGCGTCTTATTGGCTCCGCTCCATTCGTGGACTTCGAATGCGGCTGGCGGCGACCTATGTCATCCTGTTCGCACTCGCGCTGCTGGGTCTCGGGTTCGTCTTCCACAGGTCCGTCACCGGCATCCTGAACCAGCAGAACGAGCGCATCCTGGACGAAGAGTGGCGCGCCATGAAGGCGTACCTGCGCTTCCAGCGGGGTGAGCTCATGTGGACCTATGATCCGGAGGACGCCGACGAGGCGTACGCGGTCGACCGGCTGCGGCGGGTGATCCTGCTGACGGATGAAAACGGGAATGTGCTGGAGCTGTCCAACGGCTACTCCGCCCTGGGTGGAGAGTCGATGCCTCAGATCCGGACTGTCCTGCGGACACACGAGCCGGTTAGCGTCATCCGGCACGATGCGCGAGGCGACGCGTACCTGGTCCGAATGGGCGTCATGCGCGACCAGGACCGCGGCTTCTTCGTGGCCATCGGCCTGCCCATCGCGGAAACGCAACGCATACCAGACCGCCTGCTGAGCGGCTACCTCCTGTCTGTACCTGTAATGCTGCTCGTCATCGTCGTGGCGGGCTGGTACATGGCCGGGCGGGCGTTGCGTCCGCTGCACCAGGTCGCAGAAACAGCGAGAGCCGTGGCCGGCGGCAACCTGAGTCTGCGTATCCCTACGCGCGGCTCCGGCGACGAGCTTGACGTGCTGATCTCGGCATTCAACCGCATGTTGGAGCGGCTGGAGCTGAACTTCCAGCAGATCCGCCAGTTCTCCGTCGATGCCTCCCACGAGCTCCGCACGCCCATCACCATCATTCGCGGCCAATTGGAGGTCGCACTCTATACCGCGGAGACCACCGAGCAGTTTCGCGAGGCCATCATGACGGCGCTGCTCGACGTCGAGCGGATGGGCCAGATCGTAAAATCGCTGCTGTTGCTGGAGCAAGCCGAGTCCGGTCAGGTGGTGCTGCGGAAGTCGCCGCTCGATATCACGGCAGCCTCCGAGGAACTGGTCTCTCAGTTCCTGGTGGCCTATGACGAGAAGGACATCGCACTGACCGTGGTGGCCGATGGCCCGTGCTGGGTCGAGGCCGACCGCGTTCAATTCGACCGGTTGCTCTCGAATCTGCTGTCCAACGCGCTCAAGTACACGCACGCCGGCGGCCATGTCGAGGTCATCCTACGGCGCGAGGAGGACGCCGTGCACCTCACCGTCAGCGATGACGGCCAAGGTATCCCCGCCGCCAACCTGCCGCATATCTTCGAACGTTTTTACCGCGTGCGCGAAACCACGCCCGATGCGGACCGAGGCATCGGCCTCGGCCTGGCCTTTGTCGCCTGGATTGCCCGCGCCCACGGCGGCCGGGTCGAAGTGACCAGTGAGCCCGGCCACGGGTCTCAGTTCCTGGTCATCCTGCCGGGCCGCCCGCAGTCCGGGATCCCAGGACCCGAACCGGAACACGACACCAGCCTGATTCCATAGAATCCGCGAGTTTTCCATAAACACCCGGACGCGGGCCGGCGTCTATCCTAGCGATGAAAATCGCACGCTGGATGTTCGCCTTTTTGACTCTCGCCGCGGTTTTGGTTTGGGCTCAACGCGATCGCGGCGTCGCTCCCCCCAGGGAACTCCCCACCTGGGAGTATCTCCATTTACAACCGCAGGAGATCGGCGTGGGCGAGTATCAGCAGGTGTCCTGGTATCAGGTCACCGCCCTCGGCGCGCAAGGCTGGGAACTGATCAGCGTCACGCCCTGGGTGTTGCGCAACGATCTCCACAAACCGCAGAAGGAAGGTGAATCGAGGCTGGTCACCCAGAACTACGTGGCGTACTACTTTAAGCGGCAGCGGCCCGAACAGCGTTAGCAGTCAGATTGCGCGCAGCGCGCTGGCGATCTTCGCCGATACTGCACCTATGTCCCGTGCGGCGGAGGGGGCGGTGGCGGCGCGCGGCCGGCAGAGGATCCGGACAACCCGGCCATCGCTTGTCTCCACCCAGGCCTGCCAGCGATCGGGCAATTCCACCTTCGAGGGCCACCAGGCGGGATGAGCTCGCGCGACGACCCGCAGCGGCGCTCCGTAGCGCCACAGACGATCCAGCTGATCGAAGGGATCGGGCTGATCCAACAGTAGAATCACCACTTTGCGGTCCTGATATAGCCCCCGTCGCTCGGGTGCTGGTAACACCGCAAATGCCGGCAAGGTGAGCAATTCGCGTCTGCGCATGGTCCTTCCCATGGTAGCGTGAGCTTATGGATGCTCCGAAAGATCGAGTGCTGGTTGTCGACGACGAGTCGAACCAACGCAACGCACTCGCGACCATGATTGCAGGCTGGGGCTACGAGACCGCGGCCGCCGCCAACGGAGCCGAGGCGCTTGACAAACTTCGCGAATTCGAAGCCAGCGCCATCGTCACCGACCTCATGATGCCCGGCATGGACGGCACGGAATTGTTGCGCCGCCTCAAGGATCAGGGCCAGGCGCCACCGGCTATCGTATTGACCGCATTCGGCAATCTCGAAACCGCCGTGGCGCTCGTGCATGACCTGGGCGCCTTCTGGTTCCTGGAAAAGCCGCTACAGCCCGGCGCGCTGAGGTTGCTCCTCTCCCGTGCCGTGGCCCAATCGCGCCTGGCCGACTATAACGAGGCCCTGGAACGCCGCCTGAGCGAACAGGGCGTGCTCGGCAACCTGGTGGGCGGCTCGGAACTGATGCGCCGGATCTTCTCCCTCATCCGGCAGGTGGCCCCGACGCGGGCCACCGTCCTCATCACGGGTGAAAGCGGAACCGGCAAGGAACTGGCCGCCCGCGCCATCCACGATCTCAGCCCGCGCCGCACCGCCCCGTTCGTCGCCATCAACTGCGCGGCTCTCACCGAAACGCTCATCGAAAGCGAACTCTTCGGCCACGAGAAGGGATCGTTCACCGGCGCGGTCGAGCGCAGGAGGGGCTGCTTCGAACTGGCCGACGGCGGCACCCTGCTGCTGGACGAGATCGGCGAAATGCCGGCCCCCACTCAGGCTAAACTGTTGCGAGTGCTGGAAGAACGAAAAGTACGCCGCCTGGGCGCCGCGCGCGAGATCGAAATCGACGTGCGCCTTCTGGCGGCCACCAATCGTGATCTGCAGGCCGAGGTCAAACAAAATCGATTCCGCGAAGACCTCTTCTTCCGTCTCAACGTCTTTGAAGTCGCCTTGCCGCCCTTGCGGGAGCGGCGCGAGGACATACCCGCCCTCTGCGAGGTGATGATCCGCGACATGAACCTGCGTCACGAGTGCCGTGTGAGCGGCATCGATCAAACCGCCATGAACCTGCTGCAGAGCCAGGAGTGGCCGGGCAACGCTCGTGAACTGCGGAACGTGCTGGAGCGCGCCGTCATCCTGGCTGGTGATGGCGTGGTCCAGCCCTGTCACTTCTTTGGACTCAACGCATCCACGCGCGTGCCCGTGGTGAGCGGCGACGAAGTCCGCCTGACGGTGGGCACCACTATCGATGAGGCCGAACGAGCCCTCATCGAGGCCACTCTGAAGCACACCGGAAACAACCGTACCCGCGCGGCGGCCATACTCGGCATCAGCCAGAAGACCCTGTTCAACAAACTCAGAGAGTACGGCGCGCCTGGCGGCGCCGAGTAGGACCCCGCAATGTCACTGCGCCTCCGATTGCTGCTGCTGATGATCGGCATGGTAGCCGCGTTGTCGCTGCTCATGCTGGGCATCCAGCTCAATTCGCTCATCTCCGTCTGGCTGGCCCATACGGCTGAGCGGGCGGCCTCCACGGCGCAGTTCGTCAAGAGCTATGTCATGGAGCGCGCCCAGGAGCGCGCCGGCAACGTCCAACCTCCTCCGGCCGACCTGAGCAGCCAGATTCGCCTTTGGCGTGCCGCCATTGCCGAGGACTCGGAACTGCCTGATCTGCTGAGCGCCACGCTCACCCAAACCCGCAGCATCGTCGAAATCTCGGTATCGGGCGAACGGGGCCGAGTCCTTGCGTCATCGAACCCGGACCGGAAAGGCAAGCTCATTGGGGGCATGCTGCCCTTGCGCTCCCTGGTCGAACTCAACGCGGTGGACCGCTTCCTGCAGGTGCTCCGCGGGCAAATGGACTACGAGAACCGTGTCGACCTGGGCGTCCCGGGCCAGAAGGAGCCTGTGTTCACTATCCAGGTTCTGGTTTCCAGCGCCCTGTTGCGCGACGCGATCGTGCCCGAGGTCTTCCACACCGCATACGCGTCACTGCCGCTATTCGTCTTCTCCATCCTCATCGCCTGGGTGGCCGCCCAACTGGCGCTGCGGCCGCTGGCGGGCATCAGCCAGACCATCGACCAGATCACCCGCGGCGAGTCGATGTCCGATCACCATCCGCACATCTCCAGCACCAGGGAATTGGCCGCGGTCCAGGAGAAGCTGCGCTTCCTGGGCGAGCAGTTCCGGGGTGCGCAGATGGGCGCGACGCAATTGCGCGGGAGCGTGGAGCGTCTGCTGGAGCGGTTGGAGGAAGCGATCTTTCTTTTCGACGCCAGCGGCCGTCTCATCGTCTGTGGTGAGCCAGTGGAGCGTCTTCTCAATATGAAGCGGGCGGACATCACCCGCCGCAAAATCGAGGAGCTCTTCCCGGGCACGACTCCCGTGGGCGCCGCAATCGCCTCGGCCGTGGTGGAACGCCATCCGCTGCGCGATGCGCAGATTGGCCGGTTTATGCTGAATCTCGATTTCCTGCCCGATGGCGCTCTGCTGTTGCGCATCCGTGATGCCGAAGGGCGGCAGCTGGTAGAGAAGCAGTTGAGCCTTTCCACCCGGCTGGCTGCCATCAACCGGCTCACCGGCGGTGTGGCGCACGAGATCAAGAATCCGCTGAACTCCATCGCACTGCGCCTGGAGCTGCTGCGTTCCCGTGTGTTGCCAGAGGTGCCTGAGGCCAACGGAGAAATCGAAGTCATCGCCCAGGAGATCACCAGGCTGGACCGTGTCGTCCGCACGTTCCTCGACTTTACCCGGCCCCTGGAGATGCGTACTCGAGAGTGCGATCTTGGCGGCCTGGCAGCGGAGTCCCTGGAACTCGTTCGGCCTCAGGCCGAGATGTGCGGGATCCAGGTGGAATCCAGCGGGCTGGACACGCCCATCGTTGTCCGCGTTGATGACGATCTGATTAAGCAGGTGCTGATGAACCTGCTCAGCAACGCCATGGAGGCGATGCCGGAAGGGGGCCATCTTCAGGTCAACTTGCGAAATGGCGGCCGGGAAGCGATACTCGACATCTCGGACACTGGACCAGGGATTCCCCCGGAGATGAGAGAGAAGATCTTTCAGCTCTATTACACGACCAAGGAAAAAGGGACAGGAATTGGGCTCGCGATGGCGTTCCGCGCCATGCAAATGCACGATGGAGGAATTGAAGTGGGCGGTGGAGAAGGCAGAGGTTCGACCTTCCGGCTACGTTTTCCGATCGAAGACGGAGCATCGGCGTGACCATGCGAAGCGTTCAGTTCTGGGTCGTGGCCATCACGCTGAGCATTGGCCTGTCGGGCTGTTCCAAGTTTCGAAAAGCACCCGCGACGCCTCCGGCGCCGGCGGCTACTCAGCCGTCGATCCAACCGCCGGTCAGCCCGACGCCCCAAGCCAAACCGATGGAGGAGCCGCAGCTCCCCGGCGCGCCGCTGCCGCCGCCTGAGATCGAGCCTCAGGTGATCCGGCCCAAGATCGACCAGGTGGAGCCGCCCAAACCGAAAGAGCCGTCCCGCCGTCGAGCTCGGAATAGCCGTACAACGCCCGCGGTAAAAACGGTGAAGCCGGTGGAGACTCCTCCGGCGGCCCCGCCCGAGCAGGCGCCCACGGAGCAGGTGCCCGCGCCGCCAGCCACACAGCCCACAAAGCCCGAGATCAAGCTGGCGGAGGTCCTCAGCGAGGAGCAACGGCGCGACTACAGTCAGACTATTGACGAGAGCCTGGGAGAGGCCCGGCGCGCGCTGGGTTCGTTACAGGGCCGCACGTTGACTCGGGAGCAGAGCGAGAACGAGAGCCGCGTGCGGACGTTCATCCGCCAGGCGGAGGAGGCGCGGGAATCGGACATCCGGGCCGCTGCGCAGTTCTCACGCCGCGCCGCTCTGTTGGCCCGTGAGCTGCTTGAGACGCTGAAGAAGTGAACCTACTGCATTAGTCCAAACAGGCTCACCACGAGGTCGCGCACGGTGTTGCCCAACCAGAAGCCAACGCCGATCAACGTCTGGCGCGCCTCGTCGCCGCCCGTGATCATCCACACGACGAACCCGATCCAGAAGAAGATCCAGAGCATCGACCATACGCTTGCGCCGGAATCGCGCCGGCACTCAGCGGTCCAGGCCGCCTTTGCCTGGGCAACCTCCTCCCTCCAGGCGCGCTTCGCCTGTCCGTGCTCCGCCCGCCATTCGGCCTTCATTTGCGCGCACTCGGCGCGCCAGGCGGCTCGCTGCGGAGCCCTCCACGCCCTGGCTTGCCATCTCCAGGGGGACGGACCAATGTGGGAATCAAACAAGTTGGAGAACGGGTGAGAGTTGCTTTCAGATCTCATGGTGCGCTCAACGATGTATTACGAGTACAGCCAACTCCGAGTTCCAGATACTGCGCGATGCCTGGCAAAACTGTCCGGAATTGGAACTCGGGCGTCCGTTGCCGCATCGCTCCACCGGCCTAGATGTAGTGCGGAGCCAGGGCAGGTAACTCCATTTGGAGCAGCTCTTTAACGCCATCCGGCCCACGCAGGTCCAGGGTCAGGTCGCCCGCCGGGGTGAGTCGCAGCGTGAAGCTGACAAATGGACAGTTCTTGCGCTCCAGCGAGATCCATTCCGCTACCTCGGAGATCTTGGCCGTGTCGTTGTCCAGCAGATAGCGAAAGCCGTCCGAGAGCTCCGAACGGCCTTGCGCCGACCGGATGACCCGATGGGTAAGCATCTGAAAACGCTCGCTTTCCACATCAGTGAGAGCCGACTCCGCAAGCGTGGACGAATCGCCGGGCGGCGGCTTCCAAGGGTCGGCCGAGAGGCCGGTAGTGGACGCCAGTAAAAGCACCAGGATTTGCAGTTTCATACGAGTATCACCTGTGCGGTCGACGCCAGTGCCGTGCCGGTTTGAGGCGGGCGCTGGGCAGGGAGAACGGTGAATCGCGGTTCCCTCGGATTCAGGTGTTTCGGGGCCATACGAGAGAACAAAGTCGTCATTGGTTGTTACTTCCATAGCAAACGGTAGGCCAAAAGAGCATAAATTCCTCACGCGCCGCCGGCCAGTGAATAGAGGGAATAGCGATGCTGTATTCTGAATCACTATGAGGAGCGTGGAGATCGGGACGGTACTCGATTCCTTCTTGGCTGAACAGCAGGAGCGCGTCCAGAAGCTCATCTCCACCTTCGAAACGGCCTGGCGCGACGCGCAGCTGATGCTGGCCGCTCAGTCCGAGGCCTACCGTACCCATCCGGCTCGACCGGACCCGGGCACTGAACTCGCCGCCATCGAGCGGCTGATGGAGTCCTCCGCCCGTCCGCTGCTGTTCGAAATCGTGGCCATGCTGCGCCGCTCCAAACCGCAGGAGCGGGCGCTGGCCGGACTGGAGGACTACGAGTCGGCCGCCGAAGACCTGTTGAGCCGGGTCCCGGTGGAACTCGAGGCGGACAGCAGGACGTGGCGCGCGGTCCTCAACCCGCTGGCGGGCAGTCCGTTGCTGGCGATCTCGGCACAGCTCGCGCACCACCCTGACGTCCTGCCTCTCCGTGAGTTGCTCGGCTGTTTCTTCCAGCACGAATCCCACCGCCGCGCGCGGCTGGACGGCTCCCTATTTGCCGCCCTCGCGAAAGGCGTACTGCTGTTGCTGGAGCCCTGGCAGCACGTCCGGCGCGAAGCGTTTGGCGGCTTGGCTGGGCAGACGGCCGGATCGATCGACTTGCACCGGCAGAATTGGATGGAGGCGCTGACGGCGCTGCACCACCAGGGGGAGGAGGCACTGCAGGGCCATGCCGCATGGGCGGCAGCCTCCAGTGAGCGCGTCGCCCGGTTTCTGCTGCGCCATACGGCGCCACTGCCCGCCCATCGACACCAGCAACTGCTGGACCGCCGCCAGCATCTCTTCCGCTTCTGGTCGCGGCAGCGGCGCAGCGTGAATTCGGCGGTTGAAGTCGAATACGAACTGGGCCAGGCCGCCTACGAAGGCGTTTCCGCCGGACAGGCCATTCTGGCGCAACTCGACCAGGAAGAGGCGGGCCTGTTGCAGGAGTTGGAATCCGTCATCGACTGGCTGCGCAACTTCGGCCAGCCAGGAACAGGCGACTTCCCCGCCCCGCAGAACAATCTGGTGTCCGGCGAAGACCATGCCTCCGACTGGGAACACCGCCTGGAGGCATTTGCGGAACAGCACCTGCCACAGATCTGCGAAGCGATTGACCCGTGCAGCGCGCTGCCCGTGCGGGCCGGCGCGTGGAGGCGGTTGGCCCCGCGCAAGGTCTTCCTCGAGTCGCTGTCCGGGGTGGGTCACAGCCGCGTGCTGGAGGGCTGTCGCGAGGCCGAATCCGTCCACCGGTCAGTCGTCCGCGAAATCGAGCGGACGCGCGAGGTGGTGGAGTTTGGACTCGAGGCGTCTCAGGAAGAGGGCCAGGGCGCGATTGCCCGTGAGAGCGTCGAGAATGCGTTGTCGCTCGCCATCCACCAGCGCACACGCAGCCGGAGTCCCCGCGCGCTGGTCGAACAACGTCTTGTCGAAGGGCTGGCCGGTGCCCTCTTCCTCACTCATTTCACGCTGGAGCAGAGGCGGCTGGGCCTGCTGACACAGCTCGTACGCAACCGCGGCTCCAAGGCCTTTCGAACCGCCCAACAACTGGGCTTCCACGGAACGCTGGAAGGCACGCGGCGCCTTTCCCTGGCCGTTGGCGCGGCCTATCGCGCGGCACTGGTGAAGATCGGGTGGGAGCCGCCGCCGATCGCCGCCCTGGAACAGGTCGCCTATCGCGGGTACGTCGACGAGGTACTGCGGCTACGGTCCGACGTTCACGACTTGCCCATGATCTACCGGCGCCTGTTCCGGCTGGCGCCGCTGCAGGATCCGCGCTTTCTGGTCGGCCGCGAAACCGAGATGGGCGCTCTCTCGGAAGCACGAGCGCTGTGGGACGCCGGGCGTGGCGTCTCCGTCCTTCTGGTGGGTGCGCGCGGCAGTGGCAAAACCAGCATGCTGAACTGCGCGGTGGCCAGCCGGTTCGCCGACGTACCGGTGATCCAGAGCTACTTTTCGCAGCGCCTGACCGGCGCCGAGGACATACGGGCGTTCCTTTGCGATCTGCTGCGTCTGCCCGCCGGCTGCAATCCGATGGAGCACCTCAGCACCGGTCGACGAGTGCTAATCCTGGAGGAACTGGAACGAACGTTCTTGCGCCGCCTGGGCGGATTCCAGGCCGTCGAGGAGTTGTTACGCATCATCTCGGCCACGTCTCACTCCACGCTCTGGGTTCTCAGCCTGAATCAGCACTCTTACCAGTTCCTGGATGCGGCCGTGGGGCTGGGCGAGCATTTTTCCCACCGCATCAATGCGATGGCGGTGACACCGGAAGAGCTAAAGACCGCCATCCTGCTGCGGCACCATCTTTCGGGGTTGCGCCTGCAATACCCGCCCCCAATGAAGGTCGATCCGCAGTTCGGCCGCCTGCGCGCCATTTTGGGATTGCAGCAGGATCCGGAGACGCATTTCTTCGACGCGCTCTACCGGCAGTCGGAGGGCATCTTCCGCAGCGCCTTTGAACTGTGGCAGAAGTTCATGGATCGGGTGGAAGGAGGAGTCCTGTATCTGAGGCAGCCGGAGGAGCCCGATTGCGGACCGCTACTGGCAAGCCTGACACTGCGGGACTCACAGACGCTGCACGCCATCGTCCAGCACGGCAGCCTGACTGTGGAGGACCATGCGGGCATCTTTGAATGCAGCAGCCAGGACAGCCGTCTGCGGCTGGAAAAGCTCATCGCGCTGGAGTTTCTTGAGCCCGACCCGCTTTGTCCCGGGCTACGCATCCGGCCCGAAGCCGGGCGCATTGTTCATATGGCCCTCTACCGTTTGAATCTGATCTAGGTGAATCCATATGGCTCCCGCACTATTGACAATGACCGGCAACATCGACGTGTTCAGCGTCCTCACGTTCCGGAGTCTGGCCGGCGCCGGGCTGATCCTGCTGCTGACGTGGCTGGCCATCCGGTGGCTCACCGAGTTCTTGGACCGCCTCAGCGCGCGGAGCTCGCAAGCCCGCTTCTTCATCAACTGGCTGCAGCCCGTTGTCCGCATCACGCTCTGGTTCGTGGCGATCCTGCTGTGCTTCAACCTGCTGGCCCCCTCGCGCGATACCTTCCTGGCGGGCATCGCGTCCATAGGTATCGCGCTGGGCCTGGGCGCGCAGGACTTGGTGAAGAACCTGATCGGCGGGCTGGTCGTGCTGGCCGACCGCCCCTACCAGTTGGGCGATCGTGTGAAGATCGGCGAGGCCTATGGAGAGATTGATCACATTGGCCTGCGCAGTACGAAACTCACCACGCCGGACGACACACGCGTCACGATCCCCAACGCCCTGATTCTCAGCGAACAGGTCTACAACGCAAACTCGGGCGTGCCGGATTGCCAGGTGGTGACGGACCTGTTCCTGCCACCGGACGCCGACCCCGACCTCGCCGCCACGGTGGGCCGCGAATCAGCGTTCTGCTCGCCCTTCCTGCTCTCGCGCAAGCCGGTGGTGGTGCTGACGCAGCAGGGATTCGATCAGGGGCCGTTCCTGAGATTGCGCATCAAGTGCTACGTGCACGATCACCGCTTCGAACCGCGTATCCAAAGCGACATCACCGCCCGAGCCACACGCGAACTCCTGCGCCTGGGCGTGCTGCAGCGCTGGCAACCGGGCACCTGACACGCACTGCTTGCGGCGCTGGAGGCTGGCGGCGTCGACGCCCCCCTGGTCGACTACTCCGTCGATGCAGCAGAACCCGACAGCCCTTGCAGTAGCTGAACGATTGCGAGGGTCTGCGTGGATGCGGCATGGCCGTCGGCGTTCAGGGCAGGAAGATTCTCTCGAATAAGGCTCACAAGTGCGCCAAGCAGTTCTCGCCGCTCATCGTCACCGGAATCAGGCCCGCCCATCGCCGCACACCATGCGCACGCCGCTTCCGCAGTCGAGGAAAGTCTGGCGCAGTCATGCTGCTGCCAGGCCTCCAGGACGGCCGACGCCAACTCGGCTGTGGTCACGGACGCTAGGTCTTCCCGCGACATCAAAAAACGGCCGCTACCACCATGCACATCCAAGTTCACCTGAACAACAAGTTCGTTATACGTGACCGTTGAGCCTTCAGACCGGGCAGGATAGGACTGCGAGTTCAGTAGGTTCTGCCGTTCGAGAACGCTGAGAATTCGCAGGTCGTCCACTTGATCCCTCGCAGGGGTGACCGTCACACACTGCCCGCCGGACGCGGCCGCGCTAGCACTCTTGGCCCGCTCCCTCACCGTTACGCCAGTGAGATCTGACAGCAGCCTGAGCAGAAATACCACATCGGGGCCCTCCCGTGGCCTCATCTCCGGCACGCCACAAAGTGAACAAACCCGCGCGGGTGGACACCTGCGGGATCATCGCGCTACGGACCGGTCTCGTCCTCGACAACGGGCTCCGGCGATGGACGTTGAGGGACTCCGGAAGCATCCAGCGCAGCATCTGGATCCCGGCGGACGAAAACTGTGTCCGACCGCACGCCCAACCTGTATGTGCCATCGCCCATCCGGCGGCAATAACGCACCTCTCCGAATATGATTGTGGTGCCGAATGCCACTTTGATCCATGCGCGGAAGGGAAGAGGCTCATCCACAATCAAGCCCACGCCGGAACGAGAAACGTCAATCAGGCGAGCAGTTATGGGCACCAGCTCGGCGCCGAGTAGGATCGTCACCAGGGCCCGATCGGGCCTCGCGGGAAACCTGGGCTCCGCCCGCATTTCTCTCGGCGTACTGCCGTCGACTGGCGGACTATTGTCACTCCGATCGACCGGCTTCTCTGCGTAGTCAGCGCCCGCGTCCCATTGGACGCGACTTGGTGCGCCGCCTGATCGCTCCGCCTCGCCAACGGCGGCCGTTTCCGTGGGGGATGTCGACTCCATATCCAGAGAACTCGTCTGCGACCGCTGCCGCGCCTCAGCATCTGGTGACCGGTCAGATTGTTGCGACATCTTGGTTGCGCCGAACACGCACACCTCCTCTTGAGAAAACCTGGCGAAGGTAAGGCACGTTTGATTCCAAACCAAAACCCGCACCACACAAGGCGTCTGCAATTATGTTCTGTCTCAGGCTGAGAATTCGTCTCGATTCGAGACGCAATTTGATGAAGAATTCTAAGTTTTTTTGACGTACTAACTGATGCGGGTATTCTGGCCTTTTACGTCCGTAATTGGACCAGATTCGCGACCGCCACATCAAAAGCCATTCACGCGCCCCGGTGAGAACGCGGTGGGCGCGCGACGGCTGTTTGCCAATCGCGGTTCGCAGCCGGGCCAGCCCGGCGTGACGGCCAGGGTGGCCAAGGCGGCTTCGTTTGACCGGGCCGCCGGCGCGGCCATGCGGAGCTCCGTCGAAGACGCGCGAGTAGCCTCTCCCTTACTCTTCCGGAACACGGTCAGGAGATCGCTCACGATGTAACCTTCCTTACACTTGGCAGCACCGACAACCGACCGCGGCGGAATCAGAACGTACGAAAGATGAAGCGGATAACATCTTGGCCGCGCGTAGAGTTGACGATGTCAAGCGTGGCGGCGAATACAAAGAAAAACCGAAGCCGCCACCACCATGTGCACTAAAGTTGCAGGTCGCATTGCTCGATAGCAGATTAGGATGTCGAGGCCGCAAATTCTGCTCGCAACCGGGCTGGTGTTCCTGCTGCCGGTAGGCGCACAACCGCCAGGGAAGGAACCTGTAGATCTTGCGTCGATGCCGATTGAGCGGTTAATGGATGTTCAGGTTCAGACAGCAACCTTGCAGAAACAGTCGCTGAAGGACGCCCCCGCCAGCGTCACTGTCGTGACGGCGGAGGACATCCGTAGGTACGGCTACAGAACTCTCGGCGAGGCACTCTCGAACGTCAGAGGTTTCTATGCGTCCTCCGACGGGCCATTCCACTTCATGGGGGCCCGTGGCTTCTCCCTGTTGGGCGACTACAACACTCGGTTCCTCGTCCTGATCAACGGTCACAATATGACCGACAACGTCTACGGGGCGATGTACTATTTTGGCGACGACTTCCCTCTTAGCCTCGACCTGGTGGATCAGATCGAGATTGTCCGCGGCCCGTCCTCCGCGCTCTACGGCAGCAACGGCGTCTTTGCCACCATCAACATCATCACCAAGACGGCGAAAAACGCGGACGGCGTGCGTGCCAGCGTGGATGCCGGTTCGTTTGGGGAGGGCAAGATCAGCGTTTCGACCGCCACCTCCCTGGGACAGAACGCCGGGCTCCTCCTCTCCGCATCGGCTTCGCACGTGACCGGCCGGACCGCCGAACTTCAGCGTCCGGGAGCACCCGTGGCCACTCCGTTTCTGGCCAATCATGTCGGCAATGGAGAGAACTACAGCCTGTTCGCCAATCTGCTTTTGGGCGAATGGACACTCACTGCCCTCTTTGGCCAGTTTCGAACCATTGCCACCACGGGCTGGTACGAGACAGAACTGGGTAACACCGGGACCACCGACATGGAATCCCGAAACTTCGTGGAACTTGCCTGGAATCATGCATTGGGGGAGAACAGTTCCATCCGGTGGCGAACCTACTACGACCAGTTCCGGTATGACGGTGTTTACGACTACGGGGAGGGCTCGCGGAACTACGACGGCGCTTTGGGCGATTGGGGCGGCAGCCAGCTTACCTTCCAGCACAATGTGAAGAAGCTGGGCACCTTGACCTTGGGCGCCGAGGGTAGTGTGGACCTTCGTAACGTCCAGTACAACTTCGATATCAGCTCTTCGACGGAGGGGATCGCGCGACAGGATCGTTTCCGGATCAGCCATCGCCGCTCCCGTTCCGGCTTGTTCGCCCAACAGGAGCTCCGCCTGTCGCCTGCCTGGACTGCCTACCTCGGGGGCCGTGTGGACGACTCCAACGAGGACAAGGCCGTTCTATCTCCGCGTGTGGCGTTGTTGTATGAGCGCGGCAGGCGCACCTATAAGCTCATGTACGGCAAGGCGTTCCGAAATCCATCCACATTCGAACGGTATTGGGAGCCGAACCCTGAGCTGTCGGCGGAACGAGTCAACACCTTCGAGTTCGCCCGCGAGCAGAGGATCGGCAAGGGCCTGAATCTGATCAGTTCGCTGTTCCATTACCGGCTGTCGGATCTGATTCAGGGCGTGGCCGTGCGAGCGGATACGCTCCAGTACCGAAACGCTTCCAAAGCGAACGCCACGGGCCTGGAGCTCGAGCTCAACGGTCATCCCGTGGAGTGGCTGGATGCGGCCGCGAGTGTTTCGATTCAACGAACGCGCGGTGTGGATACGAGTCATTACCTGCAGAATTCCCCCGCCCAGTTGGCTCTTGTTCGCGCAGCCATCCCTCTGTTCCGCAGAAAACTGGTAGTGAGTGGCGCGGCCCGCTATCTGGGCTCTCGCCTTGCCTCGGACAACAGCCGGATGCCCAGTGCCGTGGTTGCGGACTTTACGGCTACGTCGGAGCGCCTCTTCCGGCAGATGGATGTTCAGTTCGGTGTGCGCAATGCATTGAACAATCGGTACCTGGATCCGTTGAGTCCCGAGCATGCAACGTTGGGACTGCCGGTCGCGGGCCGTTCGGTCTTCGTGAGGGTTGTCTGGCGCAATGACTAGCGGGTGTAGCGATTCCGACCCTGGAACGACGATCCGCCAGCGCACCGCCGGCGGGCGGCGCACGCTCAGTCCCTGGGACAGGCGGGCCCGAACATCGCGTTGTCTGGGTCTCCTGCTGCTGCTTGCCTCCGCTTGCCTGGACCGTGCCTTGGGTGAGACCAACGCTGTAGCTCAACCTGATGAACTGGAGGTCAAGGCGGCCTTCGTGATGAACTTCCTCCGTCTGGTGAACTGGGAGCCGGTTGCGGGGGAGCAGAACCCGCGGATTCTGCCAGTTTGCGCCTTCGCCAACAGTGACTTTGCCACCGCCGTCCGTTACGCCGCCAAGGGCAAGAGTGTGGGCAGCCGGCTGATTGTGTTCAAGGTGCAGCCTGATCCGGATCCGGCCCAGTGCCGCGTCCTGCTGGTCGATTCGACGCAATACTATCAGGCTCCGGCCGTGTTGAAGTCGCATAGCCACGACCCAATGCTGACCATTGGCAACGGCGCGGGCTTCGTTGAAGTTGGCGGGATGTTTGAGTTGCTCGTTCAGGACAGAAGAGTGCAGTTCAACACCAATCTGGCGGCCGTGCGCTCATCGAAGCTCGACGTGAGCGCTCGTTTACTGAACCTGGCCCGAAATCTCAGGAAGGGGGCCAACGGTGGAGACTAGCAGGTGGCGGCCATTCGGGAGTCCTTCCTTCCGGCAACAACTCACCACGCTGACCCTGCTGGCCGGAGTCATCGCGGCCGGTCTGACGGCGGCGGGCATGATTGCCTATGAAGTGGTGTGGTTTCAGGGCCAACTGAGAAGCAGCAGTAGTTCCATCGCGGATATCCTCGGCAGCAACATCTCGGCGGCGCTGGCCTTCGACACACGATCCGACGTTTCCAAAAGCCTGGCGGCGCTGGTCGGCGAGCGTTCGGTGGTGCGTGCGAGCGTATTCAACGCCCAGAAGCACTTCGTGGCGGGCTACGCCAGGAAAGACCAACCGGCGGCGGTGACGAATCCTGTATCGCCGGAAGAAGCTGTGCAGCAATCGTCCGGACTGATCGTCGTCCGGCCCATCCTGCTCGACCACGAAGTGGTGGGGTATCTCACCGTCGAATCGGATCTATCGATCCTTCACGAGCGGGTGGCGGTTTACTCCTCCATCACTGTTCTCTTTGCCCTGCTCTCCCTGACGATTGCGTATGCAGCCTCCCGACGGATGCAGACGTGGATCTCGGCGCCCCTACTGCAATTGGAGGCGGCGGCCCGTCAGGTTTCGAGCCATCGAGATTACTCCATTCGAGTCGAGAAGGGGGGCGAGGATGAGTTGGGCGCGGTGATGGTCGCTTTCAACGAGATGCTGCACGAGATCCAGGTGCGCGACAAACGCCTCTCGGATTCGGCCCAGAACCTCGAATCGGAGGTGCTTGCCCGCACGCGCGCGTTGATTGAGGCCAATGCGAGACTCTCGCGAGCCAAGGAGAAGGCGGAGGCCGCGGCCACGGCGAAAGGCGAGTTCCTGGCCACGATGAGCCACGAGGTCCGCACGCCGATGAATGCAGTGATAGGGTTCACCGGGCTGCTATTGGAGACAAACCTTTCGGCTCAGCAACGGGACTGGGTGGAAACGGTCCGTGGATCCGGAGAGGCTCTGCTCGCAATCCTCAACGACATCCTCGACTTCTCGAGGGCGGAAGCAGGGCGGTTGGGTCTGGAGAAGATCCCCTTTGCCCCGGAGGCCGTGGTGGAGGAGGCCATCGACCTGGTGGGGGAGAGGGCACGGCGCAAGGGGCTGCGGATTGGATTCTACCCCACTCCAGCCGTGCCTCCACTGGTCCGAGGAGATCCGGGACGACTGCGCCAGGTGCTTCTAAATCTGATCAGCAATGCCGTGAAGTTTACCGAGGTGGGCGAGATTCGCGTCCGGGCGGATGTCCCCTCGGGCGACGGGGCAGCCACGATCATCCGCTTCGATGTGATTGACACCGGTATCGGCATCCCAATCGGCGCACAGAAATCCATCTTCGATGCGTTCACGCAAGCCGACTCGTCGACCACACGCCGCTTCGGCGGCACCGGGCTGGGCCTGGCCATTTGCCGAAGGCTGGTGGAGGCCATGGGCGGCGAGATCGGCCTCAGCAGCCAGCCGGGCAAGGGGTCGAACTTCTGGTTTGCGGTTCCACTGGCCCAGGTACAAACCGAAAACGAGACGGCGTCGGAGTTTTCCGGAAAACGGGTATTGATTGTGGATGAGGATGAGCCGGAAAGAGCCTTGCTTCAGCGCCGGTTGGAGCGAATCGGCGTGACGGTGGATTCCGCCGATAACGTCGATGCTCTCGCGCAAGGGGACGCGTGTGGAGGCGGAGGCGAGCATGGATTCGACGTTGTCCTGCTTGGGACAAAACATGCGCGCATTGAAGGCATTTCGCTGGCAAAGGCGCTTCATTCCGACTCTCGCCTGGGCAACGCGCGACTCATTATGATGGCCCATGACGGGGTGCTTACGCCTGAAGATCTCGTGGAGGCTGGTGTCTCCGCAAGCCTGCTCAAGCCCGTTCTACTCACTCACCTGTTGAAGGCGTTGCAGAGAACGCTGCCGGAGGACTCGGCAACATCGCCCGGCAAGGGGGCGCAGCCAGCGGCTCCGGCGGAAGCGAAAAACACCCCGCCTCTTTCCATTCTCGTAGCCGAGGATAACCTGATCAACCAGAAGGTATTGAAGTCGCAACTCTGGCGAATGGGCTACCAGGCGGCGTTCGTCCAGAATGGCCGCGAGGCGGTGGAAGCAGCCGCAGGCAGGCAGTTCGACATCATTCTGATGGATTGCCAGATGCCGGAGATGGACGGATTCGAAGCAGCGCGGCAAATCCGCAAGGCACACAGTCAAACGACGATCGTCGCGATCACGGCCAACGCCATGCCCAGAGACAGGGATCTCTGCCTGGCCTCGGGCATGGACGACTACCTGGCAAAGCCCATCCAGCCGTCCGATCTCGCGCGCGTGCTGAACAACGTAGCAGTCCGGGCCGAAGCGCCGTCCACCCTGGCGGCACCTACAGGGCCGGTGCCGACGGAGCCCGTGCACGCTAGCATCAAGTGATGAGAGCCCTGTTGAACAGGACCGCCGAGATCGCGGCCCGTTACCTGGAGAACCTGGAGAGCCGGAGTGTGGCGCCCTCAGACGAAGCGCTGGAGGGGCTCAAGGAACTGAGCGAGCCGTTGCCCGAAGGGCCGATGGACGCCGTCCGCGTTCTGGAGACCCTGGACCGCATTGGTTCGCCGGCAACGACGGGCATGGCCGGCCGGCGGTACTTCGGCTTCGTCATCGGTGGTTCGCTGCCAGCGGCATTGAGGGCGAATTGGTTGGCCGGCGCATGGGATCAGTGCCCGGGCCTGTTCGCTGCGTCGCCCATCGGAACCGTACTGGAGGAGGTGTGCCTGGACTGGCTGCTGGATATATTGAAACTTCCGGCCGAGTCCGGCGGTGCCTTTGTCACCGGCGCTACAGTAGCCAACTTCACGGCACTTGCCGCGGCGCGCCATACGGTGCTGGCCCGCGTGGGCTGGGATGTGGAAGCCGAAGGCCTGTTCGGGGCGCCGCCCATCACGGTTGTCGTGGGCGAGGAGGCGCACCCATCGTTGATCAAAGCGTTGGGGCTGCTTGGCCTGGGGCGTTCGAGGGTGGTGCGAATCCCCATAGACGCCCAGGGCCGCATGGTTGCGGCAAAGATACCACCGCTTGGCGGCCCGGCCATCGTGTGCATGCAGGCAGGCAACGTCAACACGGGCGCGTTTGACCCGGCGGTCGAGATCTGCGCGCGGGCTCATTCATCGGGTGCTTGGGTTCACGTGGACGGCGCTTTTGGGTTGTGGGCCGCTGCGAGCCCCAGGCACGCTCACCTGGTGGAAGGCGTCGGGCAGGCGGATTCCTGGGCCACTGATGCTCACAAATGGCTGAACGTGCCGTACGACAGCGGTCTGGCGTTTGTCCGGGACGCGGCGGCGTTGAAGCGTGCAATGTCGCTGACCGCCGCGTATCTGCCGCAAGGCCAACATCGCGAGCCATCGCAATACACGCCTGAGCTGTCCCGGAGAGCACGCGGTGTCGAGATCTGGGCGGCCTTGAAGTCGCTGGGGCGCGCCGGGCTCGCGGACCTGATCGACCGGAATTGCCGCCACGCCAGCCGTTTCGCCGCCGCACTGCAACAGGGCGGCGGCGAGATTCTGAACGAGGTGGTGCTGAACCAGGTCCTGGTCGCCTTTGGTGACGCCGAGCGCACTCGGCAGGTGATTGAGCGAGTGCAGCGCGATGGCACCTGCTGGTGTGGGCCGACAGAGTGGCACGGCCGCACCGCGATGCGCATCAGTGTGTCGTCGTGGGCGACGCGGGATGAGGATGTGGAACGAAGCGTCGCTGCGATCCTGCGGGCCGCGTCGAAGTAGGGCGATTGGCCGATAACGCGCGAGCAGCGCGCCCTGATACTCTGGCGCCGCCCCGACGGGCCCGAAATGTGCTAGAACAGGCCCCATGCCGCAAAAAAACTTCTCTCGCAGAACGTTTGTCGCCGTCGCTGGGTCGGCCCCGGCGGTGGGAATGGAAACACAAGTGGCGCCGAAACCTGGGGATGGACCGATCAAAATCGTCACGATGTACAAATTCGAGCCTGAGGAAGTCCGGAAAATTCAGGCGGCGACGCGCGCCACGGTCGAAGTGGTGATTGCTCCGAATCGCGAGCAGTACCGCGCCCTATTGCGGGATGCGGATGTAGTCTACGGCGACATGGGCGGCGCGGATCTGGATTTCGCGCCGAAGCTGAAGTGGCTGCAATGGGGCGGGGCGGGCATGGAGGGAATGGCCGCGCAGCTGAAGAGTCACCCGGTCGTCGTTACGAACTATGCGAGAGTGTTCGCACCGGGCATCAGTGAGACGGGCATCGGGATGCTGCTCTGCCTGACGCGCGGCATCACAACACACTACATGCCGCAGTTCGCCAAGCGGCAGATGAAGCCGGTGGGCAATCCGAAGTCGGCCGACCACACCGAACTGGTGGGACGGACCATGGCCATCGTGGGCATGGGCGGTATCGGATCGGCGATGGCGCGACGGGCTCACTACGGCTTCGACATGAAGATCATCGCCACCGATGCCAAGGCGATGCCAAAACCGGAGTATGTGGAGGAGTTGCATTCGCCGGACTACCTGCCCGAGCTTGTGCCGCGCGCCGATGTGCTGGTGGCCGCAGCGCCACTCACGCCCCGGACCGAGCGTATGTTCAACGAGCAGGTGTTCCACTCCATGAAGAAGACGGCGTACTTCCTGGCCCTGTCGCGCGGGCGGCTATTCGACGACATGGCCCTGGTGAAGGCGCTGCGAGAGGGCTGGATTGCGGGCGCCGGCCTGGATGTTTTCCCGCAGGAGCCACCGCCGAGTGAGCACGCCATCTTCGACTTCCCGAATGTCGTGATGACGGCTCACACGTCTGGCTGGAGCCCGGACCGCCAGGTGCGGCTGATCGACTTCTTCGCGGAAAATGTGCGGCGCTATGCCGCCGGTCTGCCGTTGATGAACGTGGTTGACAAGCAAGCCGGGTACTGACGGTTCAAGAAGTCTCAGCCCGCCAGGCAGCCCGCGCCGAACTAGACGCGGATGACGGCCACACGGCTCCCCGAGACGCCGTGCCGCTTGACCACGAGGATCATCACGGGGACAGCGCCGCCTCTGGGGACGATCTGTTCGACGGCGTACATCGAGTCGAGGATCTTTGGGTTGGCGCCGGCCGCGCCGGTCGCCTCCACGACGCGCATGTTGCCGCCGACCATGCTTTGAGCAGCATAGGAATCCACCACGGCAATGTGGCCAGGATTCGTCTTGACGGCGTTGCCGTTCATCCAGACCAGCAAGTCGCCCTGCCGCACCTGAGTCGCATCGTTAACGGCCGCCGCCGTACTGTAATAGGACGCCGCGCTGGTATTGCGAACCGTCTGGCTGGAGTACGCCCTCTTGCCGCAGGCAATGAGATAGTTGGTGGCAAAACCGGAGCAGTCAATGCCCAGGTGATCGTCGCAGTAACTCTGCAGCGTTGCCTGCGTTACTGTCGGGATCTTGCGTGAGCGCACCGCCCATTCCAGGGCCAACTCGTAGTCCTGTGGAGCGCCTTTGCCCATGGCCGCCGTGCGAATACGCTCCTTGTTCGCCTGGAACCATGCATCGTCCCGAGAGCCGCGCGTGACCTCGTTGTAGTCGCGCCTCTCCTCGGTGCCGTCGGACCAGTCCATCATGAAGTACTTCCTGAGCTGCACGACGTGCGTGGTGGTTCGACAGACCCTCGAAACGGGGTCCTCAACGACGACATTGACTCTGAGATTCCGATACAGCCTCAGAAACTCGACAGGTGTGGGCATACATCTCCTCCTTGGTGTAATCCATCCGGTTCAGCGAATAGCGGCTCCGCCGTCAGTCATCCTGGGCTGAGGGGGCGCGCATTGTCTTTCCTGTGCCGTGTCCGCAGTGCTGTGCACTTCGGCCAGCGACTGCGTGTTCCCGGTGACTCTGTCGGTGACGCACGCCGCATTCGGGGCAATCTTCGCGATTGCAACATACGAGTGCGTCACCTTCTCCGGGTTTTCGTTGTCCTCCCGCGCCTGCACACGAACGATCAGCGCGATGGGGATCTCCTTGCCGTCCCTCGTCGCGACCCGCCATTCGGCCTGGCCATCCAGGTTGGACATATGGCGAGTGACAAACTCCTGGTAGTTGAGCGGGAGCACGTGCTGCGCCGGATCCACTACGTCGATCGACTGGCGGCCGGCGTCGACCCGGCGCACGATCAGCGCGTAACCGGAGGCACCCGGACACACCAGGTACGGTGTTTCGTTGGGATCGTTCCGGTCGATCTCCTTCCGGCATGACTCGGGGGTAAGGCTCGTGTAGACCGAGCGGATTGCAGCCCCCGAGGGCGGAGCCCCATCGTCAGTTTTTCTCGAGCAGCCGAACAAAAAGAGAGGGCTCAATGCGACCAGGCCACCGATGGACAGCTTCACGTTCATCCTCCATTGCCCCCCAACGCGACGACCATTCGGACACCGGCACAAACGCCCACCGCACGAAACCCAGGGATATCAGTCTACCCGGATCACTGGCCTGGATCAATGAGCGAATGCGGTCTGCCAGCATATCCGGCAGCGACGTTATTCTCGGCAGTGGTGCGGACTTACCTCACATGGGCCGGGCGTCCCACCTACTCCTTGAGGCGGCTGTAGTAGCTTTCGGTGAACTGCTCGAGATTCCGTTCCCTGCGGCCTGATTTCAACCCCTTGAGGATCCCTGCACGGTCACGGGCGGAGCGGTCCTGACCCAGTTTGAATTTGGCTTCGATCTGGCTGATTTCCATTTCGTAGGCAACAATGCCCTGGCGCATGCCCTTCAAGTAGGTTTCGGGGAGCTTGGAAAAGTCGTAGTCCCCGCCGCCTCCGTACAGTCCTTCGTTGCGTGCGACCAGGCGCTCAAGGGATTTGGCGAAGCCTGTGTCATCGTCCAACCGCTTCGGCTTTCCCGTGGCGTGGACGGCGGCGAAGTTCCAGGTGGGCACTGAGTTCCTGGTGGCGTACCAGTTGGGGGAGATGTAGCCGTGAGGGCCGTGGAAGACAACCGTGCAATCGGTGGCACCGTCAAAGACCTGATTCTGGGCGTTGTTTCTGGCCAAATGCCACCACAGCTTGCCCCAGCCTTGCGGAGCGCGGTCGAACAGGGTGGGGACATTGGTGATGTGGACTCCGCCCCTGGCGGTAACGAGCATAGCGAAGGAGAACTCTTCGAGGAAATCGAGGATCAAGGCACGGTCAATCTCGCGCTGGGGGTTCGGGATATAGATCGTGTCCTGGGGGACGGAGGCATCGGGGACGGGTTCCCAGGCAAGCGCGGGCAGACCCGCCAGGAACTCACGGCGTTTCGGCATTTCACCAGATTAGCCGAACGGGCCGCCGAGGGATCTGTCCTCCGCGGCCCTTTGTCGATTGAGCAGGCTTAGTACTCAGGTTCGGAATTACCGTGATGTGTTTGCGACATGGAAGCCGTCAGCGATCAGCTTTCGGCCGTCAGCTACACGCGCGGGGCTGATTGCTGAGTGCTGATTGCTGAGTGCTTACCGTCGATACATGTACGACACTCCGAAACTAGGTACTTAGTCCACCCAGGCCTCGAACGGAGCCTTGGGCATCCTGTGCCCCCAGGCTTCGGGGCCCCAGCAGCGGGTGCCAACCAGAGGCTCCGTCTTGCTGGTGTTGACTAGCTTGACGCCGCCGCCGGTTTTGGCCGCGTCGTAGGGGATCACGAACTCGTCGTCGAGCGGCTCACCCAGGCGGATGCCGGATTTCACTTCGACCTTGTGCTTGCCGAGAGTGCCGGTGCCGTGGCTGAAGTGGACAATGCACAGCGCCGCCGGGCCGGTGAGCACGGTCTCGGCACCGGGAGCGAGTTCAAACTGGCGCAGGCTGAAGAATTCGTCGCCGTTGGGCTTGCCATAGACGCGCCACTCGTCGTGGAAGCCTCCGTGGCTGACTTCCTGATCGACGACAGGCAGGAGGAAGTGCTTCTCGACGATGAAGGGATCTTTGTTGCGGCGCATATCGATGTCGGAGACAAGGCGCTGGACGCGATCCTCGCCTTCGAGTCCTTCGGGCAGATGGCGGAAGAGCAGGTCCTGGCCGAGGAAGACCTCGCCTTCGGGGCATAGGACGTGGCTCTGATAGAAGCGGAAGTCGTCGCGATCGCGCTGCGGCTCCTCTGTGTTGACGGCGGCGGGCCCGTGCAGGATGCGAGTGGGCGTGAAGAAGCCGGTACCCATGCGAATGAGGAGATTGCGCGCGTGACTGCGGATGTGATTGTCCTTGCCCGCAATGAAGTCACGCACGAAATCGGCCATCATCTCTTCGGTGACGTAGTTCATCAACCCGATGGAAGTGTGGCAGTCGTTGGTGTAGCGCTTGTTGCGCCAGGGGTTGAAGTTGTAGGCCTCGGGCTTGAAGGGGTGCATGTGGTGCCCGAGCGGGTAGAGATTGTCGAACTCCTTGTTATAGAACCCGGTTCCGCCTAGCGTCCGGTAGATGGGGCCGACCATGAAACCGGGTGCGGAGTGGACCGCGGCATCCATGGGGATGAGGAAGCCATCCGGGTGATGGAAGTGGCACAAACCTTCGCCGTGGATTCCATTGCCGGTGTCGGCGAGGATGGCGCTGCCATTCCAGCGTTCATCGATGGCCCATCCATTGGGGCCTTCAGGGAAGTAGTCCGCATCCACCAGTTCCAGGTTCTTGCCAGGAAGGCAGAACTTGCGTCCCACGAAACTCGGAAAACAGCGGAGCACGCCGCCGCCGGCTTCGGCCGCGGATTGCACCGTCTCCGCCGCACCCTCCTCAATGATCGGCAGGTCAGAGCGGTAGAGTTTGACGTTAAGGGCCGTTCTTGTTTTGGTACTCATTCCATCCTCTTCAAATTGTGCGTGGTCTCGGCGACCTCAGAATAGCAGCACTAGAGAAGACGAACTTATCGCACTAGGCGGGTTGCCGTCCAGCGCTGCGAGGCTCCGTCGTCCGAGGCCGGCGCGGCTCAGTGCTTGGCGGGTAGCAGGCTGGCGCGACGGATCAGGATCGCTCCGCCGAAGGATACGGCGCCGCCGCATAACGACAGGAGCGCGACACGTTCGCCTCGCACGACGACCCCGAGGATCAGCGCTACGGCTGGGATGAGGAATGTGGTGGCGGAGGCTCGGGTCGCGCCGATGCGCCCGGCGGCCACAGCCAACAGGACATAGGCGATTGCGGTTCCGAAGGCCCCAAGCGCAACCATGGAGAAAAGCGAGGCGGGGGTCCAATGGGCATTATGAAGGGCGGGCGCGCCCAAGGGAGCCGTGAGCAAGGTTGCAAAACCGAGCGCGCGCCAGATGACCGGCAGGGCCCCATTGCGCTGCTGCAGCGGCCGGGCCAGGTTGACCGAGAAGCCGTAGCAAACCAGGGCGATGAGGATGAGAAGCACACCGGTTGCCTGGCTCGATCCGCTTCCGAGAGTCGGGGCGGCTACCAGGATGGTACCCGCGAATCCGACGGCGAGACCAATGAGGACACCTCGTCCGGGCAACCTCCGGGCCAGTAGACTGGCCACCGCCGCCACCAACAAAGGGGTTGCGCCATTGAGCATGCCAGTGAGCGCGGAGGACACGCTTTGTTCGGCAAACGGAAACATGCTGAGAGGCAGGGCCATCCAGATGACACCGAGCAGGGCGACGCCGCCCCAGTCGCTACGCGCGACGGGCTTGCGGACTCCAGGGAAAACCGAAAGCGTCAGGAATCCGATGAGCAGTCTGGTGAACGTGACTCCATTGGGTGGGAGGCTTTCCAGCCCTTCCGCGATGAAGAGGAACGAAGCACCCCAGATGAGTCCCGGCAGCACGAGGAGCGTCCAGTCGAGAAGCGTCGAAACGGAGTGATGTTTGGACGCTTCACTGGCGGAACTGGCTGGCATCTTCATATGGTCGCCGAGAAGGGGGATTCGGACAAGTGACGTGGGCACGGGGCCTGGTTGAGCGGACCCACGTTCGGATGGGGAGAGCAGCTATCCGCTGGCGCGGCCGAGCGGACGTCGGCTTGCGCCTTCGCACCGGGACCGCCGACGCACCATGTTCTAATGTGTCGAAGGAGTGGACCAGGGATGCAATCCAATTCAGAGAACGTTGGGATGTTCATTGAGGCGTGGAAGCTGATGGTAGGGCGGTTGCCCGGCGCGGAGATCGAGCAGGCCGATGGGGTCGCGACGATGCTCGGGCACGTTCCATTGCCCTTCTTCAATTTCTCGGTCATTGACCGCCCGCTGGCGGATGCAGATGATCTGCGAGGAGCGCTGGCGGTGATCAGGAAACGGGCCTCGGCCTGCGAATACGCGTCAATGACAGGGCTCTGTGACGCCTGGGCGCCGGTGGATTGGGTGCGTGTGGCCGCCGAGGAAGGCTTCGCCGTGGCCATGAATACGACGGGCATGGAAGCGCCGCAACTCCTGCCCCCGAGGCGGCCCTTGCCGGATCTCGACCTCAGACGAGTGAACGATGAGGCCACGGCGCGCGACCTGGCCATGGTGAATGCCGCGGCTTATGGGATGCCAGGGGAACTGTTTGAATGCATGTGCAACCTATACCTCTGGCATGAAGACAGCCACGGGTACGTGGGCTATGCGGAGGGACGGGCTGTGACCGCGGCCGCGGCGTTCCCAGTCGCCGGCACGGTCTATATGGCCTTGGTGGCTACCCTGCCCGAAGCCCATGGGAAGGGGTACGCGGAAGCGGTGATGCGCCATGCCATCGCGGAGGCCCAGCGTGCAATGGGGTTCTCGCGAGTGACTCTACACGCCACGGATATGGGCCAGCCGCTGTACCAGGCGATGGGATTCGGGGCGGGTGCCAAGGTGGTGGTGCTGGTTCAGGCGGATGGGTCGGCCGGGCACTAAGGAGCCGGAGGAAGGGGCCGACAAGGATCGCCCCATCCGCGGAAGGGGCGGCAACGGAATCAGACCACCCGCTTACACGGCTTCGAAGTCCCAGCCGAACCCGGGCCGGTCAGAGGGTGCGGTGTAGATACCTTCAGGGCCCCTTGTCACTCGGAAGTCCTCTTCAAATCGTTTGTAAACCTCCGGCGGGCCCCCAGGCGGAGGGAGAAACATCTCGGCCCAGGGGCTGTTGACCGTTGCCATGATGAAGTGCAGGCCGTCCTGCGCAGTGCCTCCGCCATGCGGGATGACGGGGATGTCGTAAGCCGCCGCCAAGGCCGCGATTTTGCGTAGTTCGGTCAGGCCGCCGCACCAGTGAATGTCAGGCTGCCAGATCTCAGCCGCCTCGTGTTCCAGAAGGGTACGAAAGCCGTAGCGTCCGTACTCGTGCTCGCCCGTGACGATACGGGTGGAGCGAATGGTCTTGCGCAGGCGGCCGAAGCCGGCATAGTCGTGAGGTTGAAGAACCTCTTCCATCCAGTAAATGCGGTAGGGTTCGAGCAGCGCTGCCATCTCAAGGGTGTAGCGCTCCGTCCAGGCCATCCAGCAATCCAGCATGATCTCGCCGTCGGGGCCCAGCGCCGCGCGTGCCCGCTTGACGACTTCCTCGTTCTTGCGCATGCCCTCGCGGCCATCCGCTGGACCATGAGGCATGGCGAGCTTCAGGCGTTTGAATCCGAACTCCACATGTTGTTCGATGTCGTTGCCGGTACAGTAGGCCGGAATGCGGTCCTTCGTCTGGCCACCCAGGAGCTTGTAGACAGGCATGTCGAGGGCTCTGCCGATAAGGTCCCAGAGGGCCAGGTCGACTCCGCTGATCGCGTTCATGGTTACACCCATGCGGCCATAGTGCATGGTCGATCGCCATTGGATGTCCCACAACTTCTCGATATCGAAGGGATCCTCGCCGAGCAGCAGTTTGGCTAAGTGACCTTCGACCACAGCGCCGCCGGCAGCTCCGCCGCTGCCATAGCCTTTGACCCCCTTGTCGGTGCCGATCTCCACGGTGAAGCCAGGCACCTTGCCGGGATCCGGGAAGAAGAGCGAGCGCGTGGCCTTGTAGCGCGGGTAGATCGACATCGGGTTGGCGACCTCCACGGCTTGCGTGCTCCAGGAACCGGGTGAGGGCGTGTAGCTGGGCGTGGGGCGCTTGGGTCGCGTGTTCACCAGGCGGACGGACGTGATCTTCAGCTTGCTCTTGCCGAGGTCGGGTAAGGGCGCAGCGGAGGCGACGCTGGCCGCCAGACCGGTGGAGAGAAAGATGCGTCTATTCATGGTGGCCGTCCCACACGATATCAGGGTGACTGGCCATCTGGGCGCGGGCAAGCAGCCGGACTGGATGGCTTGGCCGGTTCGACGCTGAGGCCCCAAACCTTCATAGACGCGGCTGAGGCGGCTTGACCGGCTGCCATGGGACCACGCCCTTGCGGCGCAGCTTGCGCTTGTAGACCTTGTCGCGCGCAGTGACAAAGAGGGTGTCCAGTTCGGGCCCGCCAAAGACCAAGTTGGAGATACTGTCACGATCGGGCCCGTTCAGAATAGCCACGACCCGTCCGGGCTGATCGCAGATCTGGATGCCCAGATTGGTGGCGACGTAAAGATAGCCCTCGGTGTCGACCGTCATTCCGTCCGCACCGCTACGCATGGAGTCGTCGAACATCTCCAGGCGGTAGAACGGCTCGGCATTCGTGAGCGAACCGTCGTCCTGGACCTGGTACAGCCAAATGGACTTTGACATGGAGTCATTGACATAGAGCTGCGTCTGATCGGGGCTGAACAGGACACCATTGGGGAAGCCGAGATTCTCGGCGACGACTCGCTTGTTGCCTTTCGGATCGAGGAACCAGACCCGGTGGTTGCTGGGGTCAGTGAAGTAGATGTTGCCCTTGCTGGAGACCGCGAGGTCGTTGGACGTCACATCATCGGCGAGCACCGTTTCGCGACCATCAGCGGTGTTGTAGGCAACGATGCGCTTGCCGCCATTCTGGCAGACGTAGAGACGGCCGTCGGGGCCGATCATCATGCCGTTGGCCTGCTTCGTATTCTCCTTGAAGACCGTGACTCCTCCGTCGATGGTCGCCTTATAAATACGGTTATTGGGGATATCGGTGAAGTAGACGTTGCCCTGACGGTCGACGGCCGGGCCCTCGGTGAACTTGTGGCCTTCGCTCACGAGCGTCCAGCCGGAATCCGGATCAGCGATCATCGTGGAGAACTGGCGTTCTCCTCCACCGCCCTTGGAGGCCACGATGGGCTTCGCCGGTTCGCGCCACAACCAGCGAAGGGCATAGGGCATAATGGAACCACCGTGTTTGCTGTTGTGGCCTTCGGTGCCCCAGACGTGCGTCGTGTCGTAGCCGGCATACTCCAGGGCTGAAGCGAGATCCTGGTTGCCGATCCACCAATTGCCGACGAAGATGTTGAGATCGTGGTCGCCATCCTGCTGGAAGACGCGCAGGGGCTTCGGCTCAGTCTTGCGGACCCAGGACGGATAGATGTTGCCGCCGCGCAGATTCGTGTAGCTGCCGATGGTGCTGAGAACCCGCCGGAACGATTCCGGGTGGAGCCAGGCAACAGTGAAGGCGCAGATAGCGCCGGAGCTCGAACCGCCGATGCCCCGCAGGTTCGGATCGGAGGTGATGTTGTAGGTCTTGGCGACCTCGGGCAGGATCTCAGTGAGCAGGAATTGAGAATAGCGATCTCCGATGGAATCGTATTCGTAGCTACGGTTGAAGCGGGCCAGGCTGTCGGGCGAGCGGGCGGGCATGACTCCCGGGTTGATGAACACGCCGATGGTGACGGGCATTTCGCCTTTGGCGATGAGATTGTCCATCACGATGTGGGCGCGCCAGGCTCCGGTGTCGGTGATGTAGCCGCCGCCGTCCTGGAACACCATCAGCGCCGCCGGCTTATCGGAAGTGTACTGGGCGGGGACATAGACCCAGTAGTCCCGTTCGGTGCCGGGAAAGATCTTGCTTTCCTTCCACGAATGCTTGGTGACGGTGCCCTGAGGGACTCCGGGTTGACGCTGGGAGTCGGGGCCCAGGGGATAGTCTTCGGCGAACGCGCAGAAGAGCAGAGTGGTGGCGGCGAACAGGGCATATCGTGTCGTCATCGTGGCTCCAGACTGGGACTTCAGACATGCTACACCAGACGGAGCGATCCGATATGATGCGGGCATGCAACGCCGCAGTTTTCTCGCCCGCACGCTTTCCCTGCCCTTGCTCGGTGCCCTGCCCTCATTGCAGGGAGCCGCCGTAACTCCTCCATTGGTGTTGGGGGCCGCATGGTATCCCGAGCAATGGCCCCAATCGCGGTGGGACGAAGACCTGAAGCTGATGGAGCAGGCCGGATTGCGGATGGTGCGCGTAGGGGAGTTCGCCTGGAGCACATTGGAGCCGCACGAAGGGCAGTTTGAGCTCGATTGGCTGGAAAAGGCCGTGGAGATGGCTGCCAAGCGGAACATGGTGACTGTGGTCGGCACACCCACGGCGGCGCCCCCGGCGTGGATGACGCAGAAGTACCCGGATACGCTATTGACGCTGCCGGATGGACGCAAGGCGGAGCATGGAAATCGGGCTCATTTCTCATTCACCAGCCAGCGGTACCGGCAGTTCTGCGCGCGGATCGCGAGCGAGATGGCGAAGCGGCTTGGCCGAAATCAGAGTGTCGTAGGCTGGCAGATCGACAACGAGTACGGGCGAACATCCAATGATGACGTGACTCGGGCGCAGTTTCAGGCGTTTCTGAAGGAGCACTACGGGACGCTGGATGCGCTCAACGAGCACTGGACCACGGCGTACTGGAGCGAGGCCTATACGGACTGGAGCCAGATCCCGCTGGGACCCAGCGGGAATCCGGGCCTGTTTCTGGCGTGGAAGCACTTTGTCACGGAAACGTTCCGGACCTATCAGCACGTCCAGGTAGAGGCGATCCGCGCGCATGCGCCCAGCCGTCAGTTCATCACGAGCAACTACATGGGGTGGTACGACTCGTTTGACCACTATGTACTGGCCGAGGAACTCGACCTGGTTTCGTGGGACAACTACGTGGGGCGCGGGCATCTGGACCCATTGAAGAACGGCGTCATTCATGACCTGACGCGCGGGCTGAAGCGGAAGAACTTCTGGCTCATCGAGACGCAGCCGGGCTTTGTGAACTGGTCTGAAGTGAACAACGCGCTGGACAAAGGCGAAGCGCGGGCGATGGCCTGGCATGCGGTCGGTCATGGGGCGGACTGCATCAGCTACTGGCAGTGGCGCAGCGCACTGAACGGGCAGGAACAGTATCACGGCACGCTCGTGGGCGCCGATGGGACACCTGTGCCGATGTATGAAGAGGCAGCGCAGTTGGGGCGTGAGTTCGCGAAGGTGGGCACGGCGCTGGGCGGCACGGAGCCGGTGTCGGAAGTGGCCATGCTGCACAGCTACGACAGCCGGTGGGCCGTGAATTTCCAGCGGCACAACCGGCACTTTGATCCCGTGGAACTAATGGGCAGCTACTACCGGCCCCTGCGCAGGCAGGCGCAGCAGATGGACGTGGTGCATCCGATGGCCCCACTGGACAAGTACAAGCTCGTCGTGGCGCCGGCGTTGAACGTGCTGCCTCAGGAGATGGCGCAGCATCTGGAAGCCTATGTGCGGCAGGGTGGGCATCTGGTGCTGGGACCGCGTTCGGGCATGAAGGATCAGCACAATTCGTTGTGGCCGATGAGGCAACCGGGCCCGCTGGTGGACGTGCTGGGGGCACGGGTGGAGCAGTGGTACGCGCTGGACGAAGAGGTACCGGTGAGCGGGTCGTGGGGGACCGGCACGGCGGCGCTATGGGCCGAGCAGTTGAAGAAGAGGGCGGCCGATGTCGAGGTGGTGATGAAGTATGGCGCGAGCAATGGTTGGTTGGACGACCAGCCGGCCGTGGTGACGCGCGTTGTGGGCAAGGGGCGCATTTCGTACGTCGCCGCGCAGCTCGATGACGGACTGATGGCCAAGGCCGCGGAGTGGATGCTGCGAGTCAGCGCAGTGAAGGCAGCCCTGGGTCCGGTGCCTGATGCGGTGGAGGTGTGCCATCGGGCCGGCGGAGGAAAGGACGTGTTCATCGTGATCAACCACTCGAAGACGGCACAGCGAGTGGTGCTGCCACGGGCGATGCGAGCCCTATTGTCAGGCAGCGCGGCTGCGAGTGTCGTGGACCTGCCGGCTCGCGGGGTGGAGGTTCTGACCGCGGGGTAGACGGTTAGCTCCAAGGACCGGAGCGGGCTACCGAGATGCCACGGACCTCGGTGGGGTAACGGCCTGAGACCGCGCAGTAGTAGTGATAGAGGTCGCGCCCGTGCATGATTACCGATGGTTTGTGGGCATAGGTGGAATCCACAGTGCCGGGCGGGCCGACGTCGATCAGGATCCGGTCGGACTTTGTGAAGTGGTAGGGATCGCTGCCCACGGCCATCAGATCGCGCGCCTTGCCTTTGGCGTCCAGTCCGAAATAGAACAACAGCCAGCGCTTCCCATCGGTAACGACGCAAGGGTCACTGGCGAAACGCTGATCGGGGCTGCCGGGGCCGCCATTCTGGATGATGGGATTCGCTTCATAGCGCTTCCACACCTTCAGATCTGTGGAGACCGCCACGCCGGTCTGCTCGCGCCATCCGCCGCCCTCGGACTTGGGCAGGTTCTTTGACTTGGCGTTGTAGAACAAATAGTAGGTCCCTTGTTCTTCGACGAGGCAAGGCTTGTAGAGGCCGCCGCGCTCCCAATCCGCGCCATCCTCCGGGCGCAACACGATGTCGCCGATCTCCCAATGCAGGAGGTCTTTGCTCCAGCAGAGACCGATGATGGCGGGCCCTTCTTCGTAGCCGGGATTCGGATAGGCGTGAAAGACACCGAGGTAGCGCCCGTTCACACGCTTCAGTTCACCCTTGGAACGGAGGCGGGTGTCGCGCAGAATCCAGTTCATGGCGATGTTGTAGCGGGTGATGGGATTTGAAGGGTCGCGGCGCAGGATGCAGCCGAGCCGGCGCCACGTGACAAGGTCGTGCGATGCGGCCAGCCCGGTCTGGTAGCCTGTGCCATCCCAACCGATGTACGTCATGCGGTATTCGCTTTCGTGGCGGAAGACGAAGGGGCAATCGACGCTGCGGCTGTCGAAGACGCCGGGGGCCGGGTCGGGGCCGAGCACGAGCTTGCCGTACTTGTGCGGAGTCAAGTAGGGCGTGACGTCGGGCGCTGAGTCAGCGAGCAGGAAGCCGGAGGCGGACGCGAGGAACCGGCGGCGAGAGGGTGATGCTTGTGGGTCCATGACTGGCACTTGGATCTTCTCAACGCGGAGGGGACACGAGCAAGTTGATCTCCGCGCCCTCGTTGAGCAGGAAGACTGCTTTCGGAGTGACGAACGCGCCCTGCTCCACCGTGGTGGGCCGCTCCTCATCGTCGACGCCCTTGTGGCCCTTGGAGTTCACAAAGCCGGCTGTGACGGAAGTGACTGGCAGCGTGAGGTCCTTGTAGCTCAGCGTGCGAAACGTGATGACGACGTTGCCGTTGTCGGCATTCGACACGCGCTCGACCGTGCCCTGCATCGTTGCGCCGAGAAACGACTCGGGCGAAATGACGGAGGCGGTGATCGCGTCGCCGGCCTTGCTGAGCCAACTGCCGATGGGCGTGTTGAGCTTCACGAGGAACTTCCTGTCCTTGTCGAGCAACGCGGGCGCAGGCCGCACGAGCACCGCCCAGTCCTTGGTAGGTTCATTGGGCGGTGCGCCCAGTGAGCGAATGCCGCCGCCCTGCACTGCCCGCACGCTGCCGTTCTGCAGTTGGCCGCCAAATCGCGGGTCGTACCACTTCACCTCGAACAGACCTTGAGCAGCGGACAGATCGAGGCCGGCCGAGCCGCCATTGGGCAGGTAGACGGCGTAGACTTCGCCGCGCTTCGCGAAGACATAGTCGTCCGCGTTGGCGGTGAGCGTGTCGTCGTGGCGCATCTGCTGGAAGGGCAGATAGCGGGTGAAGAAGTCATGAGCGTAGTGGAGCAGATCCCAGAAGTGATCGCGGCTGCGCCAGTCCTCGAGGTCCAGGTCGCTGTCGGGGTAGGCATAGCCGAAGAAGTACACGCTACCGGATCCGCCGGCCATCAGGTTGCCCCAGATGGAATCCTTGCGGACGGTATCGTGCCAGTAGTCGTCCTTGTCAGGCAGCACTCCGGTGCTGGTAGGGTTGATCTCGATGACGCCGACGAGCCACTTATGCCCGGCTTTGGCCGACTCGTCCACCCACTTGGTGGTAGCCGGATGCGTGTACTCGGGATCGTGCTGCATCGCCGTGCCGTCGAAGTTGGCGAAGCCGAGCAGCCGCCCGTAGCCTTTGTCGTCGGGCAGCAACTCACCCTTCCACTGGACATATTGGATGGGGTGCTGCCACGGATCCAACTGTTTGAAGTAGTCGCAGATGGCCTTGATGTCCTCGGTCGTGTAGTAGCGCCAACGGTCCATCTCCTCGGACAGGTCCCACAGGATGGCGTGATGGTGGGCGAAGCGGGCGATCAGCTCACGGTAGTAGAGCTTGCGGAGGACCGTCATCTTGCCAAGCATCTGCTCGTTCTCTTCCTCCTGCGTGATGAGCATGAGCTGCATGCCGAGCCGGTCCATATGGGAGAAGACCAGATCCCACTGTGCCAACTTTGATATGTCGTAGCGGGCACGCTCCTCATAGCTGGTCCAAGGGTAGATCTCGCGCCCGTCTCCGTCGACATTCATGGTGAGCGAGTAGAACGTATTCATCCCCTTGCCGGCCAGGTAGTTCAAGGCGCCGATGATGCCCTTCCCTTTGCCGCCCTTCCAAGTGGGGTCCCCGGTGCGCCAGTCACGCACATGAGGCTCGAAGTGATGGAGGCCGTCCTTGAGGCGGTTCTCCGCGCCGCCGTGATCGACGGTGGCGTCGAACTCTGCATACGCCAGGAAGTTCTCGGGGCTCTGCGTTCCGGCCTGGATGAAGTATTGCTTCGAGCCGGCATACTGCGCGTAGTGCTCGCCGACGTAGCGCAGAGTGCCCTGCGCGCGATGGTCGCGGCCGGTCTTGTCCGAGGGGCCGATGGTGATCTTGCCCGTCAACCCATCGGGCGGCACCGGCGTCCCCGTGCCGGGATTGAGATCCACCGCAATGTCGGCCCCTGACCGGAAGGAGACCTGGTAGCTCCATTCGCCGACCTCATCCGGCACGAAGTGGACGCGCCACTTGTTGCCCGCGGTGGCGCTGGTCTCGGAGGCATTGCCATCGGCGGCAAAGTAGCCGGGGATCACGTATTGCCTGGAGCCTTTGGTGAACGTGACATTGAGCCTGTAGAAGAGGAACGGATTGGGGTCGGCGGACTCGCTGGTGGACGGGCCGTCGAGGGTCAGCACCACGTCGTGCCACTGCTTCAACTCGCCCGTGATCTGCTGTGCCGCTGCCGGCAGGGCCAGACAAGCGGCCAAGGCGTAGATGGTGGTCCGGCGACGTAGTTGCATGAATCTCCTCCAGAGTGATCACACTTTACAGGATTCGGATGCGCGAAGGGCGGCGGCTGAGGAACGGGCCACGGACCGGCGGTATCGATGGCTCCCAGCGGACAGGACTTGTTACGCGAATGCGACGGCCGGTCCGATTGGAGATTTCCGAGGGGCCGTGGCGTGGGCCGACGGGCGGCCCCCGACGGATAGGCGGTTCAGTTGTCGAAGATCAGTGGGTCGCTGGGGTGGCTCAGCGGCCCGGATGGGCTATTTCCGGCGATGGGGGAAATTCGTCGGGGGGCTCAGGTGGGCGGGGCTTGCCTTGTAGCCCGTCGGTAACCCTCCGGGACTGGACGGGGGTGGGGCTTGGCCGCGGGGTGGTGGTTGGCTCTCAGGCGGACTTGGCTTTGTTCACTCCGGCTGAGTGGATTGGGGCTTGGCGGCATAGCCCGTCGGTGACCCTCCGGGACTGGGCGGGGGCGGGGTTTGGGCGCGGGGTGGTGGTTGGGCCTCGGGCGGCGTTGGCTTTGTTCGCTCGGGCTGAGTGGATTGCGGCTTGGCCGCGTCGCCCGTCGATCACTCTCCGGGACTGGACGGGGGCGGGGTTTGGGCTCGGGGTGGTGGTTGGGTCTCGGGTGGCATTGGCTTTGTTCGCTCCGGCTGAGTGGATTGGGGCCTGGCCGTGTAGCCCGTCGGTGACCCGCCGGGACTGGGCGCGGGCGGGGTTTGGGCGCGGAGTGGTGGTTGGATCTTGGGCGGCGTTGGCTTTGTTCGCTCCGGCCGAGTGGATTGGGACTTGGCCGCGTAGCCCGTCGGTAACCCTCCGGGACTGGGCGGAGGCGTGGTTTGGGCTCGGGGTGGCGGTTGGGCCGCAGGCGGCGTTGGCTTTGTTCGCTCCGGCCGAGTGGATTTGGGCTTGGCCGCGTAGCCCGTCGGTGACCCTCCGGGACTGGGCGGGGGTGGGGTTTGGCCACGGGTTGGAGGTCGGGCCTCCGGCGGCGTTGGCTTTGTTCGCTCCGGCTGAGTGGATTGGGGCTTGGCCGCGTAGCCCGTCGGTGACCCTCCGGGACTGGGCGGGGGCGAAGGCCGCGATTGGCGGCGAGGCGGCGCTCGGAGATGGGTGGTTTCGTCATAGCGGTGGTTCGCGGCGCTGGGCATCAGCGGGGTTTGCTCCTCATGGCGTGGAGGGCGGCGACGTCGGCGCGGCTGCGGCGCCAGGCGCGCGACTCGAAGTCCTGGCCGACGCGGACACAGGCGGTATCGCGGGGGCTCATGTCGCGGAAGGCGACGTAGGTGCGGTAGGCGGGGTCGGCGTTGGGACACTCCTTTTTGACGGCTTCCCAGTCGCGCTCGATAGCTGCCGACAGGGCGGTGGTTTCGAGGAGGGCGTAGCGGGCTTTGCGCCACAGTTCCTCGGCGATGGAGTCGGCCATGTGCTGCTCGAAGCGGTTGGCCGGGCTGAAGTGCTGGTGGACGTCGTCCCGCAATCCTGAGAAGAGGGACTGATCTTCGATGCAGGTGATGAGGGCAGCAGAATCGTCTCCTAGAATGAGATCGTTCTCGGCGCCGGTGGTCTTCAGAAAGCGGCGCGACGGTACGAAGTCGTCCGTAGTCTGTTTGAAAATCTCCATAGTTACTCTCCTTGGGCAATGTTGTACTGGAGCGGACCAAGCGTTTTTGGAGATTCGGGCTGTAAGGTATTGAGCCGAAAGCAAAGATATATTTCGAGCGCCGGTCACTAAGAAAGTTTCATGGGACGAAACGAGAGGGTCTTGGGGTGGAGCGGAGTGGGTTTCGAAGGCTGCCTGCGGCTGGTGGCGAGAGGCTTACCAAGGAAGGGACACCCGTCCCAATGGCATTTTTTTGCAAGCTGAATGCCGACCTTTTTGTACTTCTTGTGGGATTTGGCCCAGGATTGAGTCGTCCCCTCGGGCTAGTGCGGGGGCGCTGGAACGCGAAGATGGCCGGCCCTTGCGCAGATGGGGTAGAACCGGGCCGGAGCGGTCGAATTGCTGCGTGATCCCACCCGGTCGACGGCCTCTTTGTGACGAATTGGGCGGGGACAGTCGCCCTGACACCAGTCACGCTGAGACCATTCCCGTCGAAATTCAAAGCCACACCACAGAGCGTCTCTCATCCTCCTACGCCAGGCGCACATAATCAAGTCCAGTCCACAGCCTTTCTTTGGTTTCGCGGTCATGATGCTCGGAGCGCCGAATCGCCACCCGCCTGTATAGCGGACCAGTCGCATCGACGAGCGTGCGCACGGCCAGATCGGACGCCACTACAAGCCAGCCACTTCCCACTTGATCTGAAGGGTGTGGCGGATGCCGGTGAAAGCCACCATCCATCCACGCCACTGATTTGACCGCCACACGCCCGTCCTGATCCCGCCATTGGAAGCACCCTGAGCCATCTGCGTTCCACCCGAGTCGATCTCCTAGGATAGGGTTGAGTGCGAGCCACTGCGCGTCAAAGTTGTCAAAGCGCTCGGCCCTATTCTCCACGATGATGGCATCCTTTGGGGAGTCACGCCGATGACGATACTCCCGAACGTACCAATGCGATACCCTAGGAAACTCGAGATTAGATCCGTCAATTGAGAGGCAATCGGGGCTCCATGTGACCATCGTTCTTCTTTCCTGGGTCGCAAGCTGCCAATCGAGTGTTTGAAGCTTGCTCCGCTCGGCAAGCACTACCCATTCTCCGATATAACTCGGGAACGTCAAGGTTGGCTCGCAATCATACTCTACGAGGAAATTCGAGCAGATGGAACCGAATTGCCCAGTAAGCAGCGGCTCTATTTCGGGCGGTCGAGGCAAAGACGATATCCGAAGCATCCCGGAGTCTGAGTGGCGCAACAAAGGCTCCAGGCCTATCACCGCTTCCAGATCGATCTCTCCGGCATCAAACAACTCAGCAACAACTCGAAATAGAGCGCTACGGGCTAGTTTAGCACGAGGGCGTCTATACGAGAACTTCAGCCCTGACAGGTTCAACGTGTCGCGCAGCTCTCGTTCACCTAATGCGGTCTCATTGCTCATCGAACGCATTAGCTCCACGGCTCGGCCCAAAATGCCAGCTAAAGGCAATCCAGTTTCTCGCGCCAGCAACTTAAACTCGTCGGTGAACGGCGCGACTAGAGTATACGGATCCTCCGAATCGCGCAACGGCCGTCCTGGCTCGGGGCCACTATCACGCGTCACCGATTCAATATGACCCCATTCGACGCCTAATCGATAATTAGGCGCCAGACTTCGATAGTGGCGCTCGATACCGTGCTTTTCACCATCGCAAATCTCCAATAAACTCGTGGCCATGCGCCGTACTTCTATATCCATCGACTCGTTCAATTTCTCCAAATCGGGAATGAATTCGCCCAAGAGATCGGGTGCCTCCACTCCTACGGCCTCAAGAACGCACAGAAGGCTGCGTTGACTGACTTGCTCTTGAAGGCTCGCCTTCACCGCTGCACTCATGTCCGAACATCTCGCTAACAGCAAATCGTAGCAACACTGCTGAGCCGCGGAGGAAATACAGGATACAGCGTGGTCAACGTGATCGACGACCAAACTGCAGATGCCTCGGCATGCACTCTCCAACGTAGTCTTCGACCGCCACTCCGGCGACGGCAACTCTGTCGCCGCAAACAGCTCACGGACATAGTCATTCACGAGGGGCCAGGCGCGATCGACTGCAGAGGAATCGGCAATTACTGGTAGGATGTGACACAAGCCTCGAACAATACTCTGCGGTGCAGTGTGACCTTCGATCAAGGACTCAACCAGATCTCTGTAAGCTTCCCTCGGCGCGCGCGAAGGCTCGACGCGAGCCAATTCTCTAAAATCGCTCAATCGTTCGGAGCCGACCGCCCAATGCCGAGATGTTGAGGACTGAACTGCGGCGAGCCCTAAACGGAAGGCCAGCTCCCTGTCGCCAATCTCAGCGGCACGGCTGCTACACCAGGTGAGGATCGCATGTCGACCATTCATCGTCGTCACGTCACTTCGCCCCGCTATGACTTCAAGCTCTTGTCGACTCACTTTCTCGCCTATCGCCTCCAACAATGGGTACCAATCGAAAGATGAATCCGGTGATTCCGTCCACTGCTGTCCAAGATAGGACAGACCCGTCGCATCCAGTGTTGAATTCAAAGGGTTCCTGACCGGCAGCTGCTGGTTTCCTGAGGGGTGGTCTCCTTTCTACAAGGGTTGAGCCTGTCCAAGTCAGCACAGGGCGAGAGTCAATTGCTGCGGCGGCGGTGGCAGAGGTGGGGTTTCGAGCGGATCGTTCAGCCATTTCGTCAATTCGCGGTAGGTGAACAGGTTGAGCCGCAGCAACGAGGCCAGATTGGACAAGGACCAGTTGGCGCGGGAGAGGTGATGCAGCCACTTCAACAACAGCAGAGCGATCAGGGCTGTCCAAATCTGGATGCGGAGAGCGTTCTCGCTGGTGCCAACGAAGGTCTTCACGGTCAAGTTTTGCTTGATCGCCTTAAAAAACAATTCCAGTTTCCAGCGGTCCTTGTAGATGGCGGCAATGGTCGTCGCGCCGAACTCCAGATGGTTGGTGAGGAGCACGATGACATCGTCCTTTTCGGGGACCCAGACCACGACGCGGCGTAGCAGATGCGGGCAGCCGGCGCGGCCTTTGGCCGAAGTGAGACGGATGATCTGGTCGACACAGATCGCGCTGTTCTGCGGCCTTGTCCGCTCCTCGACAATCTCAAACTGGGCATCGTCTTTCAGCCGGGTCACGAAGAAGACGCCGGCCTTCGTCCAGCGGCCAAACAGGGCGTAGTCGTTGTAGCCGCGATCCATGGCGACGATGGAGCCGGGATTGAGCAGGAAGGAGTCGGCCATTTTGACATCGCTCCGGCGGGCTTCGGTGAGCAGCACATAGGCAGGGAGGTAGTCGTCGTGATCAAGGAGGACATGCGCCTTCACTCCGCCTTTGGCGCGACGGTACTTCGCCCAGGGGAACAGGCTCAGACACAGAGTAATGGTGGTCGAGTCCAGACTGAGCAACTTGTTTTTGAAGCGGAACTTGTGTTGGCGCTGGCCGAGGGCCCCACTGTCGCGGAAGCGGGCCAGCGAGGTCCAGAAGAGATCCTCGAACAGGGCGGCAGGGCGGTGTTCATTGGCATAGGAAAGGGTGGAACGGCGGGGCGCTTTGGCGATGCCGAGGTGCACGAGTTTGCCGAGGCAGCAACTGAGCCCGTTGCAGATCTCGCGAAGGGAGTCGGCGCGGCCGAGTTGGCAGAAGAGCATGGAAACGAACTGGGTCCAGCAGGTGAAGCCCTTGGCGGAGCGTTCGGCGCCGTGCTTCTTGACGAGAGCGGCGAACTCGTTGCGGGGGAAGTGGTGCAGCAGTTGATTGAAGAGACTGGCGGCTTGTAGGATTGTCTTGCCCTCCTTGGGTGTGGCGCGGGCGCGGTCCCGGTGAGAAAACGAAACTGCGCCAACGCTTAATTGTAGGAGGGCACCCCTCTCAGCCGTCCAACCGGGCCCGATTCGTGGTTCGCGGATTTATCTTGGACAAGAGTGGATTCCGTCACAGCGAACTTAAGTACATCGTCAATACTTCGCACTCTCTGGAGCATTTCAGAAAGCATCAACGAGGGCGCCTCACCTATGCGTTTCATGGCCGCAGATGTGTAGTGCTCCCGTTCCGGAGAAAGAGTACTCGGAATTGCGATCGGCAATCGAGCTAAAGCGACTGCGTGATAAACCCCCTCCAGCCAGCTAGGCCGCGCACTCGGCAACGAATCTCGGTTAATTCTCTCTATCAGGACACGTGCTGCGGCAGTTGCTTTATGAGCACCGAGTACCCTACCGGCTGACTCAATGAGCATACGTGCGAGTTCAGGATACGCCGCGGGCGATACCGGGAGAAGAACGAGAGTGGTTACATCTAGAGCCGGCAAGACAGCAGCCTCATCGGAAGCGAGCGACATCTCCAGCAGCTTTGCTAGACCGTCGGACCATCGCATTACATGATGCCGCAGAAACCATTGGAAAAGCGCTCTGCCTAGACTCGGGTTGAGGTTGAATGCAAGTGCAAGAATCGCAGTGCCGCCTCTCGACGCGGCGGGCCCGTCGGTCGAGTCCACAAGGCTAGCTGCGGCGCCGGCGAACCACAGAATCCGTTCCTCGGCATCCTCCGGCTGAAGGCGGTTTCCTATGGCTAGCCAATCGGCCCAGTTATTGAATTGGTAGTCTTTTCTGTAGCCAATCCCAAAAGAGTTACGAATTGAGATCAGAAGGTTCTTGCGCGCTCTATCGATGTCTCCGATCTCGATCCACGCCTTGCATTGACTCTGGCATTCCTTAATTCGGCCATCGACGTCATATCCTTCGAGCATGGTAGCTTGCAAACCTAGCAGTTGTGCTTCCGACCACGTCTTATTTGGACTTGCCCGCTCAAGCTCGAGAACAACAGCGCGTTTAACTGCGGCGGTCCACATCTGACCGTGTTGGCCCATCCACTCACCTAGAAACTCACCTCGAAGCTTCTCAATTGCCCGTGATCCATGTGCCGCAACGCTCCTGATGAGCAGCCTGTAAAGATCTGATGCATGAGCGCGCCAGAGTTGTGATGAACTGGTCGAGTGAAAATCTGTTTCGTCATTGTGAAACAACTCCGCTCGCAGGATGGCAGCCACTCGCTGACCGATCTCAAAGTCGGTCAACTCCCGCCCCTGAAGGGCGCATGCTGAGATGTCGGCTGCCGCAGCCAAACATCCAATAAAATGCCTCACTGAGCCCGCGTTGAAGACAACATTTGCGTCGGCAAGTTCAAATGGCGGACTGTCATCACCTAACAAACGCCCGAGTCTCCGCCACCGAAAAATTCGCTCAAAAGAACTAAATGTCCCCTCCGCCGCGAAGTGCTGCGCAATGCTGAACAGCGGCAAGGGAATCCTGGAAAGCAATCTCGAAATGACAGAATTTGGTTCAAATACTTTATAAGCGAGTTCGGCAATAGTCAGCAGGCTGTCAGCATTCCCCTTAACATCATTCAGGAGCTCATTGGCAAGATTGAAGAACTGGTGAGCGCGATCAGTACTCTGCCGATCCAATGCGAACTTGGCCGATCGGAGCCGCATTTCGAGCAATGAAATCAAGCCGATATCGCCGAGTGCGTTCAACTCGACCGTAATCTTTTCGATCGCATCAAGTTTGCCTTGATCAAGCAGTGCAACTCCGACGCGGGAGAGCAAAATAGCCTTGATGTCTTGACTCCGAAACAAGGAGTCGGAATGCACTTGGACTTGGCCCGAAACAGAAAGATCGCGGATCATTGAAAGGACTACGTCTATGGGTCGCACGAAAGTGGCGGCAACTGCCCAACTGCTCAGGAGAGACTCAAATTGGCCAAGATCCGACTGCCTACCATTGCGGTCGCCTCGTAGCAAATCAAGCGGCTCGGCAAGCGTGAATAGGATTTCCGCTTCTCGCATTCGCTCCAAGCGTGCGAAACGCGCCACCATGGTCAAAGCAAACTCCTGATCAACCAGTAGTTGGTAACCGTTCCTTATGTACTCTAGGGCTATATCATATTCCCCCAAATCAAAAAGCAGCTCGATAGTGCTTGCGCTCTCCAATTCATAGCGTCGCTGGTCCATCTCTGCCGCGGAGAGTAGCAATCGAACCAGGGCATCCACATCGTAGGAGTCTCTGAGGCAATTAAGAGCTTCCGATATATCATCGCTAATGGCACTGATTGGCCGCAGCGCATTAAGCTGACTGCGGAAATACTCTGGCGTGGAGTATTGTAATACTGCTTCAATGTCTCCAGCCTGAACACGGTGATAGGTTTCCTCCCAATTCCAGAAGGCGAATTTCGAGCCGTGGCAATGGTCCGCTATCAGGCGATGGAAGTCTCGGTCAGCGAGAGCATCGCCATGCAGACGCTCATCCTTGATTGATTCCCGCAGAATGAACTGACGGAAGCTATTGTGAAAAAAGTACCACCGCTTTCCCTCGTGGCGAAAGTAGTGGCGCACACTTCTCAGGTTTCTGATGGTCTCGATCGAATTCCATTCCTGAAGCCAATCTAAGTCAACCGGTCGACGAAGGCGCGCAACACATGCCAACAAATGCCGCAACTCACGATTAGTCTCAATACTTCGCCAGTAGCTATGATATTGCGCGTCTACACCACCCGGATTGGCGTCCCACTCGTCAAGAATCGCCCTCGCTCCCTCGCAATCTAGTGCTTCGCACAAACGTTGAAGTATCAGGGCGAGAGCTAGCGGATGTCCTGTCGATACAATAAATATTGACTCTTGAATCTCTGACAGAAATGTCACATTGCTCAATACGCGACGTGTAATCGCATATACAGCTTCTTTGTCGAGAGGCGCGATGTCAAGTCGGCGCTCTGGACTGGCGAGTTGGAAGTGCACCGAGTCAGGAAGGTCCTTCAATTGCTCTTTCTGCGAGCCTATGATAAAAAGAATACCATCAGGTATTTCCTCCGGCGCCGGAAGGTCACACAATAATGATCGGTCCGGCCGCTGCTCCCGCTCAATATGATCCACGCCATCGACAATGATGAGGGTCTTTCGCCCTGTGGATTCCCAATCGACGTGGAGCCGCGCGAGCTGCTCATGGAGACGCTGGCTCAGCTGGGATCGGCTCCCCCCACCAAGTCCGGGCCCCACCGAATAACCTGCGCGCTCAAGAGAGAGGACTATGTCATGCAAGAACGTTTCCGACTCCCCCCTCAGGCTCAAGGGAGTGCGAGAGTCAGGAACATACGCGTAGTATTGAACAATACGCTCGGAGTGGTTGTCCGCGGCGAGGGCCGCTAACAGTGTTGACTTACCGGACCCAGGTGCTCCGATCAACCCGATATAGCCAGAGACGAGTTGTCTGATCGCCAACCGCAGCCTCTCGTTCGTAGCGGTGATCGGCTCATAGGCGGCCGGGACGGGAAACGAGTGCTGAGCCCGAAACTCAAACCTATCGGTCCAGCCGAGGCTCCTGATCAGTTGCTCACGGCTCAAGTGGATAACGCGCACTTGATCCGCCGGCAACTCGAACAACTTATACGTGAGATCCTTCACGTCCGCCTCAAACTGCCTCCGTTCCGCCGGCCGAATGCCTCGCTTATCTGGCGTGCTGAACGAGAAATCGAACTCACAGTCGATAGCGAATTGTAGAAAGTCCACAAGCTCAAGCCCACTGGCCTGCTGAAGCTTGCTGACAGCTGCGCTCCAATCGGTTGGGAAATCTGGCGCATTGCCCGCACGGAGCTGTGCCCAGGCGGTTGAGAGGAAGGCATGAAAGTGGTCCGGTCTCGGCCCTGGGCCATTGGCCAGAACGTGGTCATTTACCGAAGGAGGCTGGTTGGTGACAAGGTGCACTACAACCCTGTGGTTCTGATGTATTGTCTGCAGCCTGCGCCATCCGTCAGCCAGTTGATTGATGAGGGCTGGTTTCCCGTCGGTTCCTTCGACGAGGTTCCGGAACGTGAAGGCCCCGGGGTATTTCTCCCACTTTACCTGGTACCCATCGACGCGGTTCTCTCCGCCAATCTGGAGATCATCGACACGCCCTACTTCTGGATCGTTGACCTTAATCCACTTCAGAACATCTTGACTCAGTGCTTGAATGATAAGGTGCGCGGACACATGATGGATTTGGGCAAAATAGCCACCTAGTGCGCGTCGCTCCCCATCTGATGGGCTCTTCACGCATCTATGTTACTAGCCCTGCATCCTCAGAGCCAGTCGGGCCGCCGTTGCTGGATGTGTATCGCCTCCGTGGGATTCCCACTATTGGGCGCCAGGCGGACCCTCCGCCCTCGTCGTCAGGCCACGATGTTCCGGAGTTCCCCCGCAGCACCGCCCGGCTAAGGGAATCGGCGGTATCGCTGGGTGACTATGTTCGCCTCTCATGTCGGGGTGCCGACTTCAGACCTCTGCGTCAACTCTCCTTAGGTGAGCGCTACGCAAACCCCATCTTGAAGGAGTCCTTCGCCTGCCCCACTGTGAAGTCATGCGCACGCGTGGACCCGAGGCATGGACGAAGTGGCGGGAGCTGGTCGCTGAGCAAGAGCGGAGCGGGCAAAGTGTGGCGGCGTTCTGTCGGGCACGTGGCCTTTCTCCATCTCACTTCTTTGCCTGGAAGAAACGTCTGATCCTGGCTGGCCCGCAACCCTTCGTCGAGGTCCACTTGGTGGACGCGGGCGGGGCGACTCAGGCGGCGGCTGGGCATGGATCGGCGATTGAGATTCGACTGCCCACCGGCCGGAGCCTGCTCGTCGAGCCAGGCTTCGATCCCAATCATCTGCGCGCTTTGTTGGCCGTGTTGGAGTCCCGCGTTTGACCGGTCTGCCGAGCCTGCGCACGCTCGACCGCGAGCAAAGCGCGCGCATCTGGCTCGCCGCCGAGGCGGCTGACATGCGCTGCGGTTTCGACCGCTTGGCCGAACGCGTGAAAGCTGTCATCGGACAGGACCCCTTGAGTGGCCACCTGTTTGTGTTTCGCTCGCGCCGCGGCGACCGGCTAAAAATTCTTGTGTGGGATCGCGACGGCTTTGTTCTTTGGTACAAGCGGCTCGAGGCAGGCACTTTCAAACTGCCCCGTGTGGAAGCCGGCTCATCTTCGGTGGAACTGAGAGCCAGTGAACTGGCCATGGTTCTGGATGGAATCGATGTGTCGCGACTGAGACGGGTCGCCCGCTATGAGCGCGGCGCGCGCGTCGTCTGAATCACAATAAAGCCAGTATTCGCGTAACCTTTATCCAGGAAATCGCATCTATTTATCCGTGGCCATTGGCAGCGGGAATTTGATCGACTTGCCCGAGGACAGCGCAGCGCTGAAGGCGATGGTGCTCACGCTGTTGGCCGAACGTGATTGCCACGCCCAGCTTGCCGACGAGCAAACCCGCCGTGCCGATGAACAGACTCGCCGCGCTGAAGAACTCCGCGTGGAAATGCTCCGCCTTCAACTGGAATTGGAGCGTTATAAGAAGTGGTATTACGGTCCCCGCGCCGACCGGCTGCAATCAACTGGCGATCTGGCGCAGATGCTGTTCGACTTCGCCGCATCGATGGGCCAGAAGCCGGTTCATCCGGATGACGTTCCTGCCGAGACGCCACAGGACTCGGAAGTGCGCCGCGTGCGGCGCCGCAAAGGCCGGCGCAATCTCGCTAACTTTGAGAATCTCCCGGCCACCACGCATGTCCACGAGCTGAGCGCGGAACAGCGAGCCTGCCCCTGCTGTGGAACCGAGCGCCAGGAGATCGGCGCCGACGAGAGCTGGCAGATCGAGTATCTGCCCGGTCACTTCGAACGCATCCACCACGTGCGCAAGAAGTACGCCTGTACGGCCTGCGAGAACAGCGGCGGCAAACCCAGTATCGAAACGGCGGCCAAGCCCGAGGCAGCAATTGACAAGGGGTTGGCCGGACCGGGCCTGCTGGCTTACATCGTGACCAGCAAGTTTTCCGATTACCTGCCGCTCTACCGGCTGGAAGACATCTTCGCGCGGCAGGGCTTCGAGATTTCGCGCGCCACCCAGTCGGTGTGGTGTGGCGATGTGGCAGACCTGGCCGAACCGCTGTACCAATTGATGGCGCAGCGGGTGCGGTCCTCGCATGTGGTGGCCACCGATGACACCATCATGCCGATGCTGAGCAAAGGCAAAACGGCGAACGCGCGGATGTGGATCTATGTGGGGGATGACGACCATGCCTACAACGTCTTCGACTTCACGCTGAACCGGGGCCGCGATGGGCCGAAACATTTTCTGAAAGATTACCGGCAGGTTTTGCTGGCCGATGCCTACGGCGGATACAACGGCGTGGTGGCGGGCAACGAGATCACGCGCGCGGGGTGCTGGGCGCATTTCCGTCGCAAGGTAGTGGAGGCGGAGAAGGCGGCGCCGGAGATCGCGCGGAGCGTGGTGGAGATGGTGCGCGCGCTGTATTCAGTAGAACGTCAGGCGGCCGGACTTCCGGCGGAGGAGCGGCTGAAGCTGCGCCAGGAGAACTCGGTGCCGGTGGTGACGGGATTACGAGAAAAGTTGCTGAACTGGAAGGAGCAGTTGCTGCCAAAGCATCCGATGGCCGAGGCGCTGAACTACGCACTGAGCCAGTGGGAGGAGCTGACGGTGTTCTGCTCCGATGGAGCGGTGCCGCTGGACAACAACATCAGCGAAAGGGAAATGAAGCGAGTGGTGCTGAACCGCAAGAACTCCCTCTTCGTGGGCAATGCGAGGGGTGGCCGGACCGCAGCGATTCTAGCGAGCCTGACGAGCACCTGCCGCCGTCACGACGTGGACCCACAACTGTACCTGACGCAGTTGCTAACCAACCTGCCGTCGGTGCGCATCAGCGACTTGGCCGACTGGCTGCCGGATGCATGGAAGCGGCGTCAGGCAGCGCCGCCTGACGGCCCGATGAAGTAGAGGCTGTCGGGTCGGAGGACCTGGGGTTCGCGTAGCGCTCACCTCCTTAGGAAGCGCACGCCCGAATCATGGTAAATGGAATTGCTTTGAAACCTGTATTCAGGCTGGTCGTGGCCATCACCTTCCTGGCCGTGATCTCGCATGAGTCCGGATCTGCGATTCCATTCCTCAGGCCTCGGTTCGCGTCGCCGCGGAGTGAGATGATGTAAACCTACGAGATCGGATTAGGTAGGCGCCGTTTCGGTCCCTCGAGGCCGAACTGCACCAGCCTGACCGGGTCCCAGGGGATTGCGCCAAACTGATGGATTGTTTTCGGCGCATCGCGGTGGGCATCCACCAAGCTGAGGAGATTCCTGCCGCGAAATGAGGAGAGTGCCTGCTCGACAGCCTCGCACAAAAAGCGGACGATATTTGTAGCAATGCGACTGAAATGGGTGGTGGCCGGGCTCGCCGGGATTCTGGCGGCGGCGATGGCGGCGGATGAGCCGGATCCCAACCTGCTGGACGAACTGGTCCAGGCGAGTTTTCCCTCGGCGAGCGTGCGGCGCGTGCCCGAGGGCCGCTGCGAACCTCGGCCTGTCGAATCTGCCGGCGGGCACCAACGGTCGCCGTTCCCGCCTTGTTATCAGGTCATCGCACCGCCGGTCCCCGAGGAGTTGACCGTGGCCACCTCCGTCCTCGGCGAGGAACCGCCCGGCTCCCGGCGTTTCGTGCAAGTGGAGGTCGTTACCCGGCCCAGGCCGACGGGTGGCCCCCAATACGCGCTACTGATGACCTATACCTTTCCCGATATCGACCACTGCAATCAATGTGGGTGCATGGGGAAAGTGGCCCTGTTGACCCAGGACCGCGGGCAGTGGAAGTCGTCGGTGGCCTACCTGGAAGGCTCCAATCTGACGATCGACCGGGCCACGTTCGTCGACGTCACCGGCGATGGCCAACCGGAACTTCTGGTGGATGCCTCCGGAGGAGCGAATCTGGTTTCGGAGGGTAGCCTCTGGGTCTATGACCTCTCCGGCTCGACGCTACGGCTCAAGGTCCAAGTCGATACCGCCTATGACAGTGTCCCGTCCGGCTTCCAGTGGGAACGGTTCTACAAGCGCCTCGACCCGGTGAGAAGCCGCGCCACCGGGGGGAAGGCTCTTGTCTTTCGGACCACAGTGGTGGTCCGGGACAACCGCCGATTGGAACCACCGGAAGGGAAGGATGAGATCGTGCCTTACCCGGACGGCGGGCAGGGCAAGTAGGGGCGGGGCCGTTTGAATGCAGAAGAACGTCACCGGCGACGCCTCCTGATGGAAGGCTTCAGAGCGGTGGTTTGCACTCATCCTTGGACAGGTCACCGAGGTGGGACGGGCAGTCCCCCGCTTATTGTCCACACACGGCGGGCTCATTGTGGGGAATTGGGGTGGGATGGGTGTCCGGAAGACGAGTTGGCGGGCCGTTCCGCGTTGAGTGATGTGGTGCGCCACACAGGGCGCAACGCATCGAGCGGCTTGGGGCATTCTGATGGTAGAGTGCCCTTTGGGCTGACGAAATCGCAACGAAAATCGAGTCAGGATGGGTCTGTCCCGTTTCCTCGTTTCCTCTTGATTTCATAAATTGACATATGCGTGATGGAGTGACTAGCATGCATCACTGGCTGAACAGAAGTATTTGCGTCGCTTTCATGTACGCCATTTGTGGCGCGATTTCCGGACTCTACCTGCTAACATCTGAGATTCAGGGAGAATTCAGCGACCCACGATTCTACATGGTGCCTCTTCCATTTGCCATTCTATCACTAATTATATTGCGTCCTACCACCTACTTGTTTGCCCCGTGGCCAATTGTGCTCAGTGTCTTTGTCTGGCTGTCCGCATACGTAATCGCTGTTGAAACTACTCTCGCAAGCGCTTCGATGATCCTGGGAGTGTACTTGCCAGCATGCTCCGGCGGCTTGATTGGTGGGGCAGGAGCTGCGGCTGTGTTTGGGATCTGGCGGCAGAACCTGCATAGACCATTATCCATATGGGGAGCAGCCTTTGTAGGATGCCTGGCGGCACTTCCGTTTGGTCCAGTAGAAACGTGGCTCCGTCATAATCCGGTTCAAATGTCTATTGGTTTTGCGATTTGGCAAGCGAGCGTAGGGACGTATGCATATCTTACTTCTCGCTATTATGGGGAATCAGAGCGGTGAGTTCGCAGCGCGCCAACAGTGCTGATTCCTGGCCGCGCAGTTTTGCCTACCGTGAGAACCAGAGATGGTGAGTTTTGCCAAAGCGCTCTGTTTTCTACTCATCAGAAGCAGATTCGAAGATTCAATGAATTGCCCGGGTTCGATTGCGCGCTGCTGTGGAGTTTTGATTGAGACGGTATTGGGGGGGCTCCCCTTATCGGATGGGCTCTTGTCGGCGCAGCAACCGACATGGCAGCTAACTTCACCACCTACAGGCACGATAGCGAGACAGGGGCCGTTAGGACGGTGGCGCCGCCCACTGGCAATTCTGTTCTCGTGATCGAGGACATTTGTGTGAGAGTTCCGATCCTCTGAGATGTGAGAATCGGCTCGGGGATGAACTATTCAGCCGGCTGTCAGGACCCTTTTTCAAATGTGCATGGTCGTGTGGGCGGGCCGATGAAGCGGAGACGGGCCATGCTGGCGAGCCACCCGATCGAGGAATAGCCGGCCGGAACTCATCGCGGACGATGGGTAGAGCGTGGCCCGCCCGGCACCGCCGCGGCTTGGGCGGGAGCCGGGGCTCCCGCGCGGTCCCGGGGGACCGCCGTACTTTCCTGGGCGTCCAGAGGTTCTGGTGACTCCGGACCAAGCCACGCCCCGTGCGGGCGACGTTGGGATTCCGACGGGGCTGCGCTGGACGCGTCGCGGCGGGATCCCGGACCCAGGGTGCTTTTGAATGTCCGGTGAGCCCGGACATTGCGGCAGGGTTCGTTCCTGCATGGTATATCATGACGACAGCGTACGGATTTGAACTGTCTCGGGGCTTACCGATATTTCGGAATCGAGCTCCGGACAACACCGGATTAGGAGCCGGAGAGAAATACTCTCTGGTCGTGGTTTGTCTCAACCACAGTAACGAAAGGAATCGTTTCTGCCGACCCGCGCCGCGCTGCCAACCTTGCTCGAATCCGCCTTCGCGCAGAGCCAGAACGGGCCGCCGGCACGTTCGCATGTGGGGCTTAGCGCGGAGAGATATTCCCTTCCCTCGTCTCCGAGGGACGCTTCGCGGCTATCGATGCTGAAGGAGGAATCCACGAGGATCACGATTGTTGGTCCTATCGCCCTCAACCGGAAGGTCCGGCGTCTGGCGCCAGAAGGCGATGTCGATCACGACTCTGATGCCTCCGACGGCGTTGAAACCTCGAGGACTGCCGTATGGTGAGTGGATCTCGCGCGTCTCGAACTTTTGCCCTGCTGGCTCCCTCATCCGTACTTGTGCCGACAACCTTCGCGCGGGTAGCGCTGAACTCGACGGAATATGCCGGGCTGCTGGCCAAGCTGCAGCGTTTGCGAGGGAGCTTGTACCTTGAGGATGGCGCGATAGAGGCCTGGCAGTTGACTGGAGACGGACGTCATTGCGTCGACTCCGACGAAGAGAGCTGGCACTTCCTCAGTGTCGAAGGCGACAAGGTGCTGGGGTGCGCCCGCCTGCGAGTGTTTGAGCCGACAATTGCCTTCTCGGCGCTGGCTGTGGCGCAGTCAGCGCAAGCTCAGTGCTCCGAGTGGGGATCAGCCCTTCGCCTGTCGATAGCTGCTGAGTTACAGCGCGCCCAGGCCGAGAACATCCTGTTCATTGAAGCCGGTGGTTGGGCACTGCTTCCAGAGTTGCGTTGTACCACTGAAGCCCTACACATTGCGCTGGGCAGCTATGCTTTTGGCGAATTGCTGGGCGGTTGTCTTGGCCTGAGCACAGCGACCGTCCGGCATGGATCGGCATCGATCCTGCGCCGACTTGGGGGCAGCAGCCTCATGTGGGAGGACACAATGTTGCCGCCGTACTACGACTCATCGTATCGATGCGAGATGGAGGTTGTCCGGTTCGATTCCCGTTCGCCGAGCGCGAAGTTTCGCGCAATGGTCGACAAATTGCGAATGGATCTACTACTTGTGCCGGTCGTTTGTCGAGTGTAGGAGGAGCAGGCGATATCGCCATCCTCCCTGTCATTCGTTGGTGCATTCGGGAGCGGACAGATCGACAGCCAGGTGCCGGCCTGATTGGTATTGAGCAGGGTTCTGACATATCTTGACGGGAGTTTCAGCGCGTGCCCGTTCACGTTGCCTGTTGTTCAGGGTGCTGCCTTCGAGGCTAAATGAGAAAGGGATGCTTACATGACGCGAAAGCAACATGATGATGCGGATCGCCGGGACGCGTCCGTTCGCTCACAGGATCACATACCTGGAATGACTACGGCGCGGCTCGCAACGACGCTCCAGTCGGCGGGCGATGGCGTAATCGTCACAGATTTACTTGGGAGAGTGGAGTTCCTCAATCGGGTGGCCGAACAACTGGTCGGGATGGGGAGTGCCGCGGCTGGAGGGCAGCAGTTGCACGATGTCCTTCGACTGGAAGAGAGTGATGGAAGCTCGGTCCATGGGGATCTTGTGGCACTCGCAATTGTGAGCGAGGAGCCAGTCACGCTGGGCAAAGATCTGACCCTGAGGCCGCACATTGGCACGCCAAGACAAGTGGAGGGAGAGATCTGCGTCTGCAGCGGCAGCGGATCCGTCACTGGTGCGGTAGTCACCTTCCGTGATGTCACCGCTCGGAACCAGGATGAGCTTCAGCGACGGGAAGAACAGAAGATGCGCGCGATCGGACAATTGGCGGGATCCGTCGCCCATGACTTGAACGGTCTGTTGACCGAAATAATAGGGCAAAGTGAGGCGATCGAAGAACTATGCCCAGGCGTGCCGCAACTTGGGGCCGGCATGGCTGAGATCCGGCGAGCCGCCGAGAAGATCGGTACCATCACGCGCCAATTGCTCTCTCTCAGCGGCCGAGCAGTACTCTTTCCCGAGACGATCAATCTGAACACGCTGCTCGGAGGCGTCAGGGAGAAGCTCAAGGGTGCGCTACCACACAACATAGAACTAACGATGTCGTTGGAGACGAATCTCGGTTCGGTGGCTGTCGATTCGGCCCAGACGGAACAGGCGTTAATGGACCTCATCGGCTATTGCCGCGATCGCATGCCTACCGGAGGCAAGATCGAGGTGGCGACGGCCAACGTGACAATGGATGGAAACAATAGGGCGCGGCATCTCAGGCACTACGTCAAGCTGACGGTGAAGGACGGAGGGCCTAGTTTGAGGGGGGTGCCGGCCGAGAGGCTCTTTGAGCCTACCTGGGCAACAGGCCAAGGCAGGCCTTCGGGCCTTGGTTTGTTTGCGATCCGAAACGTAATTAGCGCGGCAAAGGGGCAACTCTCGGTCGAGAGCGCGGGTGAAGTGGGTGTGGCGTTTGTACTGCTTCTCCCTCGGTTGGATGAAGATGCTCCAATGGCCCCGGCTCCAGCCGTTGCGAAGCAATCCGAAAATCGGCGGACGATCCTGCTGGTGGAGGACGACGACGGAATTAGAGTTCTGCTACACAATTCCCTGGAGAAGCGAGGTTATCACGTCATCGAGGCGCGCGACGGCGCGGAAGGGGTCCTGCAGGCCGAGCTGTACGAAGAGCCGATTGACCTGCTCATCACTGACGTGGTCATGCCCGTCATGGACGGACCGGCCCTGGCGCTGACGCTAGCAAAGACGCGCCCCAGCCTAAAGCTCCTGCTAATTTCCGGCTGTCCGGAGGAACTAACCGACACTCAACAGTTGGTCAATCGTGGTGCGCACTTTGTTCAGAAGCCGTTCTCGCAGCGGGAGCTGTTAGCGCGCGTTGACTTGATATTGAGTGGGGACAACATCGCGGTGATAAATCCATGAGGGGAAATGACAGATCGACCGCTTCGCCATAGCGAGACCGGTGCCGCTATCCCTGGCTGGAATCCCTCCTACCTATGCGGGGCGCGGAAACGGTAGAGTGAAGGCCGTTATCGGGCACCACTGGTCTGATCGTTGTCCAAGGCCAAGTCAGCGTGAGGCCTCAGAAGCTACACGCACACGCCTGGATCCGCTCCGCAGTGAAGGGGGCAGGCGCCGGGAGCCCCGGTAGCGAAGAAGATCGGCGTGGAACCGGATCGCGATGCTGGAGGAAGACCCCACGGACGATTCGTTTGGTGGGTGGTGTTGGGGTACTGGCAAGCTTGCTCGCTCGCTTCCGGAGTGGGTTGGGACCGTGACGCTTGAACGCAGAAGAACGCCATTGGCGGCGCCTGTTGGGGAGCGGCTTCGGAGCCGTGTTTGCGCTGGTCCGAGACGACGGCCTGGTCCGCGCTTAGCCCGTCACTCACGTTCCGGGACTGGGATGGGGGGCGGGTCGACGAGGCAGGCTGTGGGGCTGGCGCGGGGCCGGCGCGGTGGACGGACAGCCACGGTCCGGGCAACCGGGGATCGAGGGATTCGGCCACTTTGCGTGCCTAGAACAGCCTGGGCTTGGGCTCTCCATTGAAGACGCGTTCGCAACCGGTGCCCGCTCCGTTGAAGACGCGTGCGCAACTGGTACCCGCTTACTGACGTGCGCGGTTCGCAGCGAGCGGAGACCCCTCCCTTACGGTTGGGGTTCGTAACGCGGCTTCATCCACTTTTGCGGCCCGCAGGGCCATGCGGGACTCCATTGAAGACGCTCCCGGAACTGGTGCCCGCTTACTGACGTGCGCGGTTCGCAGCGAGCGGAGACCCCTCCCTTACGGTTGGGGTTCGTAACGCGGCTTCATCCACTTTTGCGGCCCGCAGGGCCATGCGGGACTCCCTTACGGTTGGGGTTCGTAATGCGGCTTCATCCACTTTGGCGGCCCGCAGGGCCATGCGGGACTCCATTGAAGACGCTCCCGGAACTGGTACCCGCTTACTGACGTGCGCGGTTCGCAGCGAGCGGAGATCCCTCCCTTACGGTTGGGGTTCGTAACGCGGCTTCATCCACTTTGGCGCCCGCAGGGCCATACGGGACTCCCGCGTGGACGGGTAAGGCGTGGCCGCGCTCGCCGGGACTGGGATGGGGGCGGGCGCTGCAGGCGGCCAGGGCCCGGGCGAAGGCCATGTCGTCTGGCGTTCCTGCTTTTGGATCACCGAGGCCTCCCCACTCGGCATAACGGGCGGGCGGGTTGGGGAGGCGGTGGCTTGGGCAACTCTTCGAAGATCCGACGTTTCTCCTCCACCGCCTGTCGGCGGCGCGTCTTCCGCGCGGTTGTCTCGTCAAGTTCGGGGGCATCACTGTCCAGCCGCATGAGGCTCAAGATCGCTTCGGATCCGGGGGTTCGTCCAGACGGTTAGCTGCGGACGCCTACGGTTTGCTCTCAATCGGACTGGTACCAAAGACCGGGCCGGTCAAAGTCCCCTCCGGCTCCTGACAAGGCGGAGATCGAGACGTAGATTGGTGCATCCGAAGTCCTTGGGGGACCTGAGTCGCGCCGCGTGGGGCCGGACACAGGATGGAGCGTCGTGTTTCGTCTGTCGAGTATGGCTGGGATTGCGACGGGCCCCGGCCGGTGGCCGGGGGAATGGAACCCCCAACCCCTCGTTATCCCTTGAGCTTTTGCAGAACCTGACAGACACAATTCGTTCGAAGCCCGCCCCGGGAATGGAACCCCAACCCCTCGTTATGCCTTGAGCTTTTGCAGAACCTGACAGACACACCTCATTCGAAGCCTGTCCCGGGAAAGAAATGTTGACACGGCCCACTGCGCGCCGCGCGGCGGGCTTCGCCATGTGGCGGCGGAAATAGTGCCCCTCCGGAGACGGCGAACCTCCACTGCCGATTCACCGTCTCCAGCGGCACTGCGTTGCCCGCGCTATTGGTACTGCGGCGTGTAGCTCCAGCTCCAGTAGTTGTTTGCCGTGAGGATATCCAACCCCGACGGCGAGGCGAAGCGCGCGCCCTTGCCGGCGGCGGTGACGCTGATGGTGCCTCGCGTGACGAAGTTGAACCCTCCGGCCCCGATCACGGCGCTGGCGGGCAACTGCGCGAGCACACTTGACGGCACCGTGAACTGGCCCGCTGACGTGTTCTGGATGCACACAAAGGCGGCGCCGTCCGTCAGACTGGCCACGCTGCTACCGGTGATGGTCAGGAACGTAGAGGATTCCCCTCCAGTCCACCGAAGCGTGACCCCGCTGCTCCGGTTGATGACCTTGAGGTCATCCGGATTATTCGTGACCACCAGGTCGGGCACGATGTTCAACGTACCGGTAAACGACCCAACATCGGCCCCGCCCGGGCCGGCCAGCGAGTACTGGCCAGCGGCGAGATAAGTGTTCGGAACGTTGGATGCGTTGTATGTAAATCCGCTGACTTGGTGCGTTTGCCGTAGAGCCGCCTGGTTGCCGTTCGGACCACTGGAGGTCACTTGTGGACCGGCATCCAGGCCCACCGACGTAATGTTAGGATACGGATTCGTCTGTGAGCTGATTGTGTAGACGACGCAACTCCCAGCGGCCGGATTCAAGTTGGGGTAGCCCGGCGGCAGTTCGCCGCGCAGGATCTTGCCGAGGTCCGCGCCCCCGAACCGGCTGAACTGGGCAGAGAACGAATCGGCCTTCGTCAGGGCAGTCACCGCTGTCACGCCCCCCGCGCCGATGGTGTCTGTCGTTGCGTAGGCGGTGGCTCTGGTCAGCGTCAACGCGCCTGAGGTGTAGTATCCTCGCGCAATCCAGCTCTCAATTTCGGCGGGAGTGGGATTCATGTCGCTGCTGCCCCCACTATTGCCGCCACCCCCGCCGCCGGTAGAGATGACCGGGGTCCCGCTCTCGAAGTAAGCCGGAGCTGAGGCGAAAGCTCCACTTCCGCTGAACCGCAGCGCGATGAATGCAATCGTACCCGAGGAGACATAGAGCTCGGCCAGCCCGCGTTTTCCGGCGGTTCCTGGAAATAGCTCCGGCATGACGACTGCGATATGCCCTTGCGCGGGTAGATTAATACCAGCGCCGACGCTGGTGGCCCCATCCGCGGTGCGAAGGTTGACCGAGACCGATTCGGCGCCGTCGTTCGGGTTCACGATGGCGAGTGCCGTGACCAGGCCGGACGCGTTGTCGAACGGGACCAGGAGACGGCTGGAACCAGAAACCGCGGACGCGGTACCGTCCTGGGCTTTTCCCCCGGCGCGGCTCGTGAAGATGGCGTAGCCTTCCACGCCCGCGTCGGCGGTTAATGCCGCATAGCCCTGCGAAAGACCTTCCGCCGTACCGGGCGTCTGCAGGAACATCGTGGAACCGGCGGGGATGGTGAAGCTGGATGTCGAAGCGTTCTCCAGGAACGCCAGGTTCCAAGCTGCCGTCGAACCCCCTCCACCGGCGATCGAAGTTCTGAAGGTCAAGGCGCCGGTCAGGTTAGCGGTCGTTGTGTTGGTAAGGACAATGGTCGTGGACCAGTTGCTACCGTCGGCCACCTGCGGGATCACCTGGGTCCGCGGAGCGGTGGCCGGCGCGTTGGTGACCGTTGCGCCGATGATGGACGCGCCGGTTTGGGAGTACACCGGGGCCGAAGTGAATGCAGAGGTCGGATTGAATCGCAGAGCGATGATTGAGAACGAACCCGATGCTATGTAGAACTCGGCTAGCCCACGCTTCCCCTTGGTCGCCGGGAACAGGTCCGGCAGGACAAAAGCCCTGTGCCCCAGGGCTGGCATTTCCGGCAGGGCGCCTGTGCTCACGGCTCCATCCGATGTCTTGATGTTGACCTGAATGGTCTCCGCGCTGGCGTTCGGATTCGCCACGGCAACCGCCGTGACCAGGTCGGATGTGTTGTCGAATGGGACCAGGATGCGGCTGGCCGCCGAAACCGCAGGCGCCGTGGCATCCTGACCCTGGGCTGTAAAGATGGCGTAGCCGGAGACTCCGGCAGCGGCGTTCAGTTCCCCCCAGCCCTGGGACAGCGTATTAGCCGTTCCGGGGGTATGCAGGAAAAGTGATGAACCGGCAGCCAAGCTGATGGTTGGCAGGGCAACGCTCTCAATAAATGGCGGAGTCCAAAGTTCCGTCGTCCCGTTGGTTTCAGGGATAGCCCGATGGAAGCTCAATGTGACGTTCTGCGCCGTCGACGTCTTGTTGGACAGCACAATTGTCGTCGACCAGCCTCCGCCGTCGGCAACTTGTGGAATCACCTGCACATCCGCCAATGCGGGCAGCAGCCCCATCAGCAGGCAACCAGCCGCGAGGCGCGCGGCGTGTCTCAATACAGCTTGCCTGTAAGTCATCGATCTCCTCCTTCGATCAACGAACCTCCCGCATCATGCGGGATCTGAAAGCAAACTGCTCCGACACCGTCGGATCTAGTTTGCTCCCCCGATTCCAAGAACAATACACCCGCTTCTGCTTCCGTGCAAATTAGATTGCACGTCTTGGGGCTGGCTCCTGCCGTGGGTGGCGGAGCCGCTGTGGGTAAGCTCTCAGCGATCAGCAGTCAGCAATCAGCCCGCGCGGCTGAAGGCTGATCGCTGACTGCTGTGTCGCAGATACGTGTCCGTAATTTCGAACTCGACAGACGTCCCCGGCGGCCACCTCCTGGTGAGCGGCCCGGCCGGTTACCTCGGGTGACCCGGCACCGGGCCGATGACCCGGGCTGCCACAATCCGGGCCCGGTTTGGCGTATTGTCCACGGCGTGGGTTTCCAGCATCATTTCGAAGTAGGGCAGGTCGTCCAGCCGAGTGGCCCCTACGGCCGAAAGGATCGACGCGGCAGAACCGGGATTGGCCGCAAACTCTCCGGTCGCCTCCATGGTCACCATATTGACCCCATTGATCAGCAGAACCCCACCCTGGCCGCTGAGATTCGGGAGGTAGGCAAGCCGACCGTAATTGGTTCCCTGCTCGGAGCCGGGCTGATTGGCCAGGTAAGCAGGCAGCTCGTTGCCCCGTGGCTGGCGGTTGAGAAAGCCCGCCCTGCCTTTTTCGAGGATGTACTGGAAGTTCAGGCGATCCTCGAAAAGAGCGATCCAAGTGGTGGATTGCGCATTACCCAACAGGATGTGCCAGCCCGACTTGAACTCACGCGCCGCGACATCGCGGGCATGCCGCACCTGGATCCGGTCCGGAGTCCGGGACTGCTTCTGGATCAGAGACGTAATACTCAGGTCGCCTAGCCGTGTGATGCGGTGGGTTCGCAGGATGTCGAAGAGCGTCTGCAATCGCCCGTCGGCGTTGGGCTCCGGGCGCAGGCTCTCGTAGTTCCAGGCGGAGTAGTTATCCAATGAGAGCGGAGGATTGTGCCCGATGGTTCTCATCAAGACGTACGAAAAGTCGGAGACCACCACCTTCACCGGCCCGTCCGATCGGTCAAGAAAGGTGGAGACGAGGTTAGGCGGGTGCTGGGACTCTGTCGCGGCGTGCCGAGCTGAGGAGAACCGATCCACCAGCAGCCAAGCCAGCAGGATCACATTCAGGGCCGCGGCGGCAACGAGTACGCGGGTCGCCCATCTGGACCGCCGTTCCGGGCTAGCGCTGGGCGGAAATACCAGCGGATGCGCGGGCTCAACTTCCGGCCGCCGGGCGAAAACCGGAACATACCCGCCCCGCGGGATCTCCACCTGCCAGGTCTCTGAAGCGCCTTCCGTCTCGAAGTAGTCCTTGAGCTTGGCCCTGAGTTGGCGAGCACTGACACGCACGACACTGTCTTCGGAAGGGACGTAGTCGCCATCGCGTCCGAAGATCCGGCGCCCGATCTCCAGTTCGCTGATCTGATCCTGATGGCCCTGAATGGTCCGCGCGGCGACAAAGTGGAAGAACTCACGCAGCCGTGGGGACTTCGAGAACGCACGGCTTTGCAGGATGCGCACGGCGAGCGCGCCCCGCTCGTCGTGGCCCAACTCCTCGAGATGCGTTAACTCCGACCCTGAATCCCCGGTCATCGCATGCCCATCGTTGTTACTCACATGTGTCGCACAAGATTTGTCAGTGACTTACCTATCAACAGCGCGGCCCCTCCGGTTATCGTACAGACCCGGGAGGAGTTTCGCTATGTCGCAGCCCAGCCGCAATGTATTGCGCCAAATTCGATTTCTGTTTGCCCTCACGGCCACAGTCGTGGCCCTTACGATATCGCAACCTCGACTTGCAGCTCAAACGCAGAACGCCGAGCTCAATGGCACGGTTACCGACCAGGTGGGCGCTCTGGTGCCTGGCGCGCAGATTCTCGTCATCAACCTCGACACCCAGGTGCCACGCGCCGTGGAATCCAATGTATCGGGCGTCTTCGTGGCGGCCAACCTGAATCCGGGACGTTACCAGGTGAAGGTGCGCAAGCAAGGGTTCCAGGAGTCGGTCGTCTCCGACGTGACCCTGGATGTGAACCAGCGCGCCACGCTCAACTTCAAGCTGACACTCGGTGCGGTGAGCGACAGCGTACAGGTGAGTGCCGAAGCGGCCTCGCTCGAGGCCAGTAATGCCCAACTCGGAACAGTTATCACCCAGGAAAAGATCACTGACCTGCCGCTGAACGGCCGCAACTTCACACAACTTCTGACGTTGACCCCCGGCGCCACACCGGTGAGCGTGGGCCAGAACTCCGGCGGCGGCCAGGTGCAGAGGGTGGGCACCATCGTGTTCCCGGCCATCAATGGCCAGAGCAACCGCAGCAACTCGTTCACTCTCGACGGCGTGTACAACAACGCACCCTGGATGGGCACCTACGCGCTAGCCCCGAATGTGGATGCGCTGACGCAGTTCAAGGTGCAGTCACACAGCGACCAGGCGGAGTTCGGCGGGGTCAGCGGGGGTGTCGTTAACATCCTGACCCGTGGCGGGACCAACCAGTTTCACGGGGGCGTCTATGAGTTCGTCCGCAACGATGCCCTGGATGCGCGCGGTTTCTTCACCGCCAGCAAGCCGGTGCTGCGCCAGAACCAGTTTGGCGCGAACCTGGGTGGTCCCATCCTGCGGGACAAGACCTTCTTCTTCTTTTCCTACGAGGGTTACCGCCAGAAGAACACCTCCTCCGCACTGACTGTGGTGCCCACGGCCGATCAACTCGGCGGCAACTTCAGCAGCTCCAGCCGGGCTATTTTCGACCCGTTCTCCACGAGACCCGATCCGAGCAACGCCAGCAAGTACCTACGCGATCCGTTTCCATCCAATCGCATCCCCACGTCGATGCTGAACTCCTCCATCCAGCAGTGGGCCAAGGCGATTCTGCCGGCCCCCATCGATACCGGCAACCCGGCCTACAACTCCAGAAACACCGCTGCGCAGACGTTTCCCGCAGACCAGTACAGTCTGCGGGTCGACCACAACTTCTCACAATCGGACATCCTGTGGGCCCGCTATTCCTGGGGCACGCAGGATGTCAGCAGCGCCCAAGTGATCCCCGGGGTCCAGAACGTGATTGAACGGCCCGCGAAGAACGCGGGGTTGGGCTATACCCATTTGTTCGGACCCAATACGCTGCTCACCGGGCTCTTCGGCTACAGCGGCCTGACGGAGAACAGCGTTCCTTTCCTCTCCAGCCGCAACATGTTCGACGAGGGCCTGTTCAAGGGGTTCCCAGCCAGAACCGGGCTAACGGCGCCAGGTATCGCAGTACCCAGCACATGGGGCAGCCTCACCAGCCGCGTCGATTTCCTGGGACCCCAGGAAGGCTATCAGTACCGGGGCGACCTCTCCCTGATCCGGGGGCGCCACAATCTGAAGTTCGGCGGGGAGGCCGTCCGCCAGTTGTTCGCCGACGATACATACGATGGCAATTTCGCGTTCAACTCCATCCAGACCGCCGATCTGAACTCGCCAGGCACCACGGGCAACGATCTGGCGTCGTTTGTCCTCGGCCTGCACGATACGTGGGAGTACCGCAACCGCGCGTATAAGTACGAATCCCAACTCTGGAGTTTCTACGCGCAGGACTCGTGGAAAGTCACCAGTGCGTTGACAGTGAACTTCGGCCTCCGTTGGGATCTGCTGCGCAACCCGGCCTTCAGTTTGAACTACCCATCCACTTGGGACTTCAATACCGGGCAGTTCATCGTGGGCAGCGCCAAGCCTCCGGCGTGCAGTGGCACACAGGTCGCACCCTGCCTGCCGGATCCCAGTTCGGCGTATGTGAGCCAGTATGTAAGGTTCACGGGTTCCAGCAAGATCCGTGACGACGACTACAAGATGTTCGGCCCCCGTTTGGGTGTCGCCTATATGGTCCGCCCAAACTGGGTGGTTCGCGCGGGCGCGGGCCTCTTCTATGACCTGCAGGCCGGCGTCATGCAACAGGCCCAGAACGCCAGCGGAGCCTGGCCCAGCACCAACCTCATCCGCGGGGTGAATCAGAACCGCACGACCGTGCAGGCAACGATCAACGATCCCTTCAATGGCGTCGATCCCCGGGTGCCCACGGCCACGCCGGAGAACGCCTCGGCCTTCTTCTTCGATCCAAACTTCAGAAACCCCCGCTCGCTGCAGTGGAACCTCGAGATGCAAAGGGACTTGAAGGGTATCGTCAATCTGACGTTGGGCTACGTCGGCTCTCACAATGTGTTCTCACCGGTGAGCGGCAACTACAACACAGCCCTCACGCCCGGGCCCGGTGCCGTGCGCGCAAGGGCTCTGTGGCCCAACGCACCGGTAACCAATTACGACCGCAGCATCGGGCGCAGCGGCTACCACGGCCTGCAGGTGAAGGCGGAGCAGCGTTTCGCGCGCGGCCTCTCCTATCTCGTTTCCTATACCTGGAGCAAGTCGATGGATCTGGCGTCCTCAGGACAGTTCGGAGTGGAGAGCCAGTCACTGCAAAATCCATATGACGTGGATGCCGACCGCTCGGTCTCCGGTTACGATATCCCGCACAACTTCACCGCTGCCCTGGTCTACCAGCTACCCTTCGGACCAGGGCAGCGCTGGATCAGCAGCGGGTTGGCGTCGCGCATCGCCGGGAGCTGGCAGATGAACACCATTGTTGGGCTACGCAGCGGCCAGCCGTACAGCCTCGCGATGGGTGTCGACGTCGCCAACATCGGCGCCAACACGACGCGGCCGAATCAGGTGGGCGACCCGCACCTCGCCAATCCCACACCGGAAGCCTGGTTCAGCAAGTCGGCGTACGCTTCCCCAGCCACGTACACTTTCGGCACTTCGGGCCGGAACCAACTCAGAACGGACGGCTTTGAGAATCTGGACCTCTCGCTCTTCCGCGAAGACCGGATCACAGAACGTGTTCACGCCCAACTCCGGGTTGAGATGTTCAATCTGCTGAATCATCCCACCTTCGGAATTCCACAGACGACATTCACCAGCCCGCAGTTTGGAAGGGTGAGTTCCACCATCAGCACGGCCCGCCAGATACAGTTGGGCCTCAAGGTTATGTTCTAGGAAGGGTCTCATCGTGACTTTCACTCGCCGGCAGATCATGACTGCGGCGGCCGGGCTGGTTCCTCGCCTGGACGCCCAACCGAAGAAGCGGCCGAATATCCTCGTCCTGCTCACGGACGATCAGCGCTTCTCCACCTTGCACGCCATCAACAATCCAGAGGTGCAGACGCCCACGATGGATCGTCTCGCCAGCCGGGGCACCACGTTCACCCATGGGTGCATCATGGGCGGCACCATCCCCGCGGTCTGCTCCCCCAGCCGCGCCATGCTGTTGACAGGGCAATCGCTCTTCCATGTGACGGACAGCATCGTCACGCCGCGCAGCGGGCCTGATTCCGTGGCGCGTCCCTTCGAGATGTTCCCGGAGCTATTCCGCAGGAACGGCTACCGCACGTTCGGCACGGGCAAGTGGCACAACGGCGAGCCGTTATACGCACGGTGCTTCACGGACGGAGGCAACATCTTCTTCGGCGGCATGTCGGATCATCTAAGGGTCCCGATTGCCGACTACGATCCTTCCGGTAAATATCCCAAACAGAAGCGCTACACCGGGCGCAAGTTCTCCAGCGAGCTCTTCTCCGACTCGGCGGTGGACTTCCTGGATCGCTATAAGGGCGACGACCCGTTCGTGATGTATGTCGCCTACACGGCACCGCATGATCCCCGCATGGCGCCGAAGCGCTATCTGGACCGCTACCCGTGGCAGGACATCAAGCTGCCGGCCAACTTCCTTCCACAACATCCCTTCGACAACGGGGAACTGCGGATCCGCGACGAGATGCTCGCGCCGTTTCCCAGAACACCGGACGTCGTCAAGCAGAACATCGCGGCTTACTACGCGATGATCACGGAGGTAGACGAACAGATGGGGCGAGTGGTTCAGGCCCTGGAAAGAAGCGGCCGAGCGGAGAATACGATCATTGTCATGGCAGGCGACAATGGCCTCGCACTCGGCCAGCATGGTCTGATGGGCAAACAGAGCCTCTACGATCACAGCGTTCGCGTGCCGCTCATCGTGGGCGGACCGGGGCTGCCGGCCGGCAAACGCTCAGACGCCTTGTGCTACCTGATGGATCTCTACCCCACATTCTGCGATGCGGCCGCCCTGAAGGCGCCGTCCAACGTGGAAGGCCGCAGCCTCATGCCCCTCCTCACGGGGCACAAGACCAGCATCCGCGACTCGGTGTTTCTCGCCTACCGCGACTTTCAACGAGGCGTGCGCACCGATCGATGGAAGCTCATCGTTTACAACGTCAAGGGGCAGGAGACCGTGCAGCTCTTCGACCTGCTGACCGACCCCCTGGAGCAGAAGAACCTGGCCACTGATGCGTCGCATGCTCACAAGGTTCGTGAGCTGCGGCAACTGCTGAAGCGGTGGATGACTGAGACCCAGGACCGCGTGGATCTCGACAAGCCGGATTGGGGCAGGACGTGAGCAGACCCTACCGGTAGAACGGAGCCCACGTCAGCCACCGGGGCCCATAGTGCGGCTCCGGCTGGCCGAGTTCCAGGGCGCCCAGATCCGGAGCCTTGCCTGTGAACCCGTCATTGACAGTGGGGATCCGGTCACCGGCATCCACGGCCTTGCTACCCGGCTTGAGGCGGAAGTCCAGGTCGGCGGCGTGATAGACGGCATGTCGTTTCGAGGGATCCGGTGGGGTGACGTGTTCGAAGATATCGAAGTCCACCTCGACGCCGTGCGCCTCCTGGCCCGTAGCCGCGCGAAACTCCGCCAGCGTCCCGAATGTCTTCCAGTCGGTGGGCTTTGGTTCGTACAGCTTCTGGCCCGCGGCAGGTCCCAACCATGCATACTGCGCGGCCACGCCGCGATTGGGCCGGAATCCATCGTAGTCGGAGCTGTAGGCATCGGTAGCGTTCGCCCATGTCATGATGCCGCGGTTCGGAGTGTCGCGCCCAAGAAACAGGTTGTTCCGGAAGTGCATGTTGGATGATGGATCGCGCACGGTCTGCTCCGCGATGATCGTGTTGTGCCACACGAACAGGCCCGCCGGCTTGGCCGAGAACTTGAAGGCCACGCCTCCGGGCACGTTATAGAGGATGTTCCGGATGAAGTAGACGGGACCGCCAAACACGGGCTGCGAGCTATATCCGCCATGGGTCGCATTCACCCCACGATTATTGAAGACGCGCACGTTGTGCACGCCGCCGTCGGTCTCCAGGATGTCGTCGTTCGACAGGTGGATGTCATTGTTGTAGATGTCGATGGACGAGGCGCGGCGTTCCGGATCCTTCTCGGGGGTTCCGTACGTCGATATGCCGATGCCGTCGTGGAAGTATGCAATCGCGTTGTGGGCGATGACGTGCCCGGGGCCATAGACCTTGATGGCGTAGTAGCTCTTCAGACCGTGTGATCCGTAGACACCCGCGCTCATCGCACCGGGGTAGGTCCAGCCGATCAGCCGCATGCGGTCTTCGCGGCCGAGGATGAGGTTATCGGCGATGTAGAAATCGCTGGAACCGGCATACTCGGTCCACACGCCGAAGCCCACATTCTCAAACCGGCAGTTCTTCACGGCGAGGCCCACGGCGCCCAGAACTTCCTTCTTCCCGGCCAGAATCGCGACATCGGTATTGCGAAACGTCAGGCCGTCAAAGATGTGATAGCTGGTGGCCATCACATCGAACAGTTCGTGGTTCCCATCACCGTCGAAGATCACTTCTCCATCGCCAGCCGCCTTGATGGTGATGGGCTTCTCCGCCGTCGCTTTCAGCGTCAGCAACAGCGTGCCGTCGAACGGAGCCATCATCGGATCCACGTAGTTGAGCCGCTCCGGCTTGTAGAGACCCGCATGGACCAGCAGCGTGTCGCCGGCCTGTGCGCGCCGTTCCCACACCACGTTCCAGTCGCCTAAGCCGGCCCCGTAGTAAGCCTGCAGAATCCCCGTGAAGCTGGGCTCCTGACGCACGCCCTGGTAGTCGGGCGGGTAAACATGCAGAGTGCGGCCGGCGGTGGAAGGCTGAGGCTCCGTGCGCGTCCTGACCTTAACGGCCTGCTCCGTAGTGCCCGAGACGCCATCCGGATCGGCCATTTTGAATCGGCACTCATATTCGGTGCCCGGCTTCAGATTCAGGATGCTGCCGGCAAACCCGTCTGGCACGGTGTAATCCAGATTCTCACGCCGCCGGAACACGTTCTCGCCACCGATGCGGACCAGCGACAGGGCCTTGCGCCAGGCGGTCTCGCCGCTGGGGCGGAACTCGACACTCACCGTGGCATTGCGATTCGCGTCGCCCTGAATAGCCCACTCAAAGCCGAGATTCAGCAAGGTGGGATGTTCGACAACAAAACGGCCGGCCTGCGTGGCGTTCTGCGCGAACAGTCCGGCGGCGGAAAGCAGCAGCAAGGGCAGGCATCGTTGGTTCATAGGTGGAGTGATTATATCTACGCCAAGACCGACCTGGCCGGACGTCAGCGGGCGGGCTGTTCAGCCAACCAATGGTGCGTGACATAGCTGGTGGCCACCGGCTGGCGGTCCTTCACCAGGACCTTCACCAGCACCTGGAGTCCGGCGTCGCGCTGGGGTATGCCTTGCGACTGCAGGCGTCGGCCAAGTTCGCGCAGACTTGGCGGATCGACGACGTACTCGGCCGCTCCCTGAGTGCCCCAGGTGTACACGCCGCTCAGCGACATGATTCTGCGTCCCTGCTGCGGGCTGGGCCACACCGAAATCACCGCGTAGTCATACTCTTCTCCGGTGTCGCCAAACTTCGGTAGGTACACCGCCGCCTCACCCTGGCGGGGTCTCACATTGTTGATTGCCGTGTGCGGACCATCGAATTCGAAGTCCCGGGGCAGAGGCAGTTCCTGGCCCAGGCTGCGGAACCGGAAAGAGGAGAAAAGCACGAGATTGCCGTGCGCCACATCCTGCCAGCGGGCCAGCCGGTTGCGGACCAGCGGCAGCTCCTTCCCGCCTCGCGTGAAGAAGCGGCCGAGAGTGTACAGACCGGCAGCCTCACCAAGTCCTGTGTAGATCTCCTCAGTCCGCATTGTGGAGTGGAAGAAGTCCGCCAACTGCCGGATCCGGTTCTTGCCAGCCAGATCTTCGGGGGTATTCACCGTGGAGTCGCGGACGTACATGCCATTGACCATCACGAACATCGGCGCGCCCATCACCAGTTGGGTGGAGGAGTCCGAGTCGAAAAACCCGTGCCACAACGGATGCTGTTGCCATTCGAATGGCTGTGTTGGAGCGCTCGCGGGATTCCGGAAGGGTATCCAGAGTAACAACCCGATCAACAAACCGGCCCCAGCAAGCAGAAGGTCGCGGGTCCGCGAGCGGCGCAAGGTCTGAGCCGGAGCCTCGACAGACTCGTCGCTCCTCGACCGGAATCGCGCGGTGTAGTGCCCTCTAGGGATCTCAATCAGGACCTGGTCCGACTGACCCTGGCTTCCATAGTAAGCAGCCAGCTTCCGGCGCAACACACCGACCTGAACACGGACGATTGAATCGGTGCGCGGGTCGAACTCCGGGCCGCGTTTAAAGACCGAAACTCCGAGGCTGTACTCCTTCAGGTCCTTGCCACCCGTGGCCAATGTTTGGTCGACAATATGACGCAGTAGTCGCTGAAGAGTAGGCGATTCCCGGAAGGGCTCCTGTCCCAGAATCGTCTCAAGCTGAAACCGGACGGCCTCATCCGGAATGGGCTGCGGGTTGGTAGCGGACTCGGCCGGATCGTTCATCGTGGAGGGGTTACACCCACATCTCAGGCCTCAGACCCATTGTAGCGTTCATTATTACATAGCCTGAAGCAACTCACAAGACGCACAAAATACAGGACTTCACAAGTTAATTGACGGTTATCGTACTGCGCTTCTCTCCCGGTTACCGAAGCTTCACCTTTAGCATTGCACCAAGGGCAGCCGCTCGTGTTGCGGCATTTCGACGGCCCTATATACCGTCCAAGTGGGAGTAAGGCTATGTTCGCCAAAAGAGGTCCTATCCTCGTTTCGATCTTCATATTCTTCAGTCTGGTGGCCGCCGCCCAGACGACCACGGGCACCGTCAGCGGGCGTGTCACCGACACCGCCGCGGCGTTTATCCCGGATACAGCGGTGGCTCTGATGAATGTCCGTACCGGGACCACCCAAACAACCCAAACGAACGCCGAAGGGCTTTACGTATTTACGCTAGTACAGCCGGGCAGCTATCGAATGGAGGTCTCCAAGTCGGGCTTCAAGAAGTTCCTGTCGCAGTTCGAACTCGCGGTCAATCAGACGGTGCGTATCGACGCAGCTTTGGAGATAGGTGAAGTCTCCTCCACCGTAACTGTCAGCGAACAGTCGGTGCTGATTGAGAGTGAGACCTCTTCCCTGGGCCAAGTCATCAGCAACAAGCAGGTGGAAGAGCTGCCACTGAACGGGCGTAATCCTTTCGCCCTGGCTTCGCTGAGCGCAGGCGTGGTGCCGCTGGGTTCGTTCGGCGTAGGGCTCAATGCCACCCGCATGGCGGCACAGATGGCGGGCGCGAATAACTTCATGGCCAACGGTGGCATCGCGGGCAGCAACGAAGTCTTGCTCGACGGCGTACCGATCACGGTCTGCTGCCAGGGCCAGCCGGCCATCATCCCGTCTGTCGAGGTGACCCAGGAGTTTAAGATCCAGACCAACGCATCCACGGCGGAGTTCGGGCGCACCAGCGGTGGGATTCTTAACTTGGTAACCAAGTCCGGTGGCAACGCCTTCCACGGCGGCGTCTATGAGTTTCTGCGCAACGACCAACTGAGCGCGGCAAACTGGTTCACCAACCGCGCGGGGAAACCACCGATCCCAGGCCGCGACGACTACCGGACGCCGCTGCGCTACAACCAGTACGGATTCACGGTGGGCGGACCGCTGGAGATCCCCAAACTTTACTCCGGCAAAGACAAGACCTTCTTCTTCGGCGGCTATGAGGGCACCAATGTCCGCCAGTACGGATATGTGAACTCGACGGTACCGACAGCCCTGATGCGGGCCGGAAACTTCAGCGAAGGCACCGCCTCCATCTACGACCCGGCCACCACGCAAGCCGATCCAAACAACGCCGGGCAGTACATCCGATCCCCGTTCCCCAACAATGTGATCCCGGCCGACCGGCAGAATGCGATCACCAGGAACTACAATTCGTTCTTCCCAGTGCAGAATGCGGCCGGCGCCGTGAACAACTTCAACTGGGTTCAATCGTTGGGGACGGACGATGCGCAGGGCACGGTTCGGGTCGACCACAACTTCAACCCCGCGAACCGTCTGTTTGCCCGCTGGAGCGTAACGGACGACAGCTATAAGAACGGCGATTGGGAGAACGGCATCTCCGGCTGGTCGCAAGCGATCCACGCGAACACCTTCGTGCTCAGCTACATGAAGGTACTGAGCCCGGCGCTGGTGATGGATCTGCGCTATGGATTTGCCATCCAGCGGAATCAGTTCCTTCCGGATTCGGTGGGCGTGGACGTGACGGAACTGGGCTTCGACAAGTCGTTCGCCGCCCAGCAGACGGTCCACGCAGTTCCACTCCTCAACGTATCCGGACTCCGCAGTATCGGATTCGACAGCCTGCGCAACTGGTCGCGCTACACTCACGCGTTGTCGGCGAATCTGAGTTGGATTCATGGTGGACACACCGTGAAATTCGGCTGGGATGGCCGGTTGCTGCGCGACAACGAGCTTACCCTGGACGGCGGCGCGGGTAACTTCTCTTACTCGGCCGGTTTCGCCAACGGCCCCAACCCACGAGCGGCCGTACCGGCTGGACAGTCCACTTTCGGTGCCTACGCCACGTACCTGCTCGGCCTGCCATCCAGCGGCAGCATCGGCTACAGCGACACCTGGGCACGCCAGCAGTATTACCATGGCTTCTACGTTCAGGACGACTGGCATCTGTCCCGCAAGCTCACGCTGAACCTCGGCGTGCGGTATGAACTCGAGACCGGCTTCACGGAACGGTACAACCGCCAGGCGTGGTTCGATCCGAGCCTCGCTACGCCCCTAGCTCAGCAGACCGGCCTGCCGCTTACCGGCGGTGTGGCGTTCAGTGGTGTGGGCGGGCAGCCACGCAACCTCTGGAAGACGGACAAGAACAACTTCTCGCCGCGTGTCGGCCTGGCCTATCAGATCACGCCGAAGACCGTCGTCCGCAGCGGCTTCGGCATCTTCTTCCTGCCGACCTCGCAACGCGGCTACGGCAGCGGGAATCCGGGATTCCAGGTGTCGACGCCCTTCGTGAGCAGCATAGACGGGGTAACTCCGGTTGGGACTATCAGCAATCCATTCCCCACAGGCACGATTCCCCTCGCGGGCTCGGCCAATGGCCCGCTCACCCTGGCAGGCGCCGGAGTCAGTGGCCTGCTGTACGACAGCCCCATGTCGTACACCCAGCAGTGGAACTTCGGCATTCAGCAGGAGCTGCCGTGGAAGTTGCTCGTCAACGTGGCCTACGCGGGCAGCGAGAGTGCGAAGCTGCCGTTGAACTACAATCCGAATTCCCTGCCCTTGCAGTACTACGGCGCACCTGGTGACCAGTCTCAGGTGGCCTACCTGACGCAGCTCGTCAAGAATCCGTTCAGCGGCATCATCACCAGTGGCAGCCTGGCCGCCGCCACCATTCAACGGGTCTCGCTGCTGCGCGCATTCCCGCAGTTCACAGGGGTTGGACAGAACTATCTGGCGCAGGCCACATCCAGCTACAACTCACTTCAGGTGACCGTACAGAAGAGCATGAGCCACGGCCTGTCGCTGTTGTCTTCCTACACCTGGTCGAAGAACCTGGGCGTCGCCAACAATCTGACCACCGGCTTTCTCGACGTGGGCACGCCGGGCTTCCAGAACGACTTCAACCGCAATATCGAGAGGTCGGTGCTGGCTACTGACATCCCGCATCGTCTCGTCGTCAGCGCCAACTACGAACTGCCCTTTGGCCGCGGTAAGGCCCACGGTTCCAGCATGAGCCGTTGGATGGACGCCCTGGCGGGCGGGTGGCAGATGAACACGGTGATGTCGTTCAACAGCGGCTTCCCGTTGAACTTCTCCAACTCCGGGGCGGCCTCGTTCGCAGGCTCCCGCCCCAGCTACACGTCTTCCACGGTGAGTCCGCAAACGAGCGGCGATATCGAGAGCCGGTTGGGTGGGGTATCGGGCGGCAGCGGGTTTCTGAACGCGGCTGCGTTCCGTCAACCCCTGTCCTTCGAATTCGGCGACGTCGCGCGGCTTACCGACAACATCCGGAGCCCAGCGAAGAGCAACATCGACGTCTCGATCATGAAGAACTTCATGGTCTGGGAGGGTGTCCGGCTGCAATTGCGCGGAGAGGCCTACAACCTCCCCAACCATCCGGTGTTCAATGGGCCGAGCACCTCGGTAGGAAGCGCGGGGTTTGGCCTCATCACCAGCCAGGCCAACAGCCCCCGCAACGTTCAGGTGGCATTGCGAGTGATCTGGTAGCAGTGGAATCCGGGGCCGGACACTAAGTACATCGTCTCGGAAGTTCGCACACATATCGGCAGCAAGCTGTCAGCGATCAGCACTCAGCAATCAGCCCGCTCCGGTATAGCTAACGGCTGTGGCGCAAATACGTCACCGTACTTCCGAACGTGAGGACTAAGGCCGGCCCCGATTCGCTACTCGCCGTCGTCGTCCTGACCGATAGTGCGTCGCAGGCTCGCCATCTTGGCGATGCGCGGCGGCAACAGGATCTTCCGGTAATCCTGCCAATTGCTGATAACAAGGAAGACGGTGAACAGCACGGAACTCACCGTGACCAGAGTGACCAGGACGATGGCGAGGGAATGCACCCAGCCGCCACCCGGCGGATTGAAGAAGAGGCGCTCGAACTCCTGGCCAAAGTTCATGCCGAAATAGCCCGTGACCATGGCCCCGCCGCCCAGGATCATGCTCAGCATGGCCAAGCGGTTGATCGACTCGGTGTTACGCAACTGATAGATGCGGTCCAGCGAGTAGTTCAGCTTCTCGATCTCCTGCTCCACCTCGTTCTTCATCGGACCCAGGCGAAACGCGTCGCACTGCATCTGGAAGTGCTCGATCTCCTCGTCCTTGTTCGCCAGTTCACTGAAGTGCCAGTAGTTGGAGAACAACTGGAATTCGCCCATCAGCTTCGCCACATTACGCGTGTCCTCATCGGTCACCTTGGCGGAGCCGAACCGGCGGCCGAGCGCGCGCGAAACCAGAGCGGTGCGCTCGCTGAAGTCCAGCAGGGTGGCACGGTAGAACAGAGCCACAATCGCCGTCAGGTAGTACCGCGACATGAACATGCGATGGACCAGGAAGCCCTCTTTCAACTGGTGCTCGTCGCAGTCGAACCGGCCCAGCACCATGGTCACATTCGAGTAGCTGGTGAACCCGTAGAGAGTCCCCTGGTGCGCCCAGCGGCGGTAAACCTGTTTGCGCAGGGCCTCGCGCGTGAAGTCGGCGTCGTAGCGGTAGTCCTCGGCCCAGCGGTCGACAAAGAGCAGGCGCGACATCAGAATCTCGTAGTCCTCACTCATGTGGAATTCCGGGGGCACGGAGGCCCCATCCACCGAGAGGTAGGAATAGACGATCATCCGCTCGTCCAGCAGCGGCTCGAACTCCTGTTTGGTGTAGTTCAGGAAGTACAGCAATTCGGTGATCGTACGCGCCAGCGGCGGCAGATAGCCGCGCATCACGCACTTGCCGAATGTCTCTTCGACGATGACCTGTGTCTCGCCGCCGCCCTCCAGCTTGAGGGTAAGGCGCGACGGTGTCCGTCCTTCGCGGAGCTGGCGTCCGCTGGAAGGGTACACCTTGCGCATCATCTCATTGATCCACAGCGCATCGGCTACCGGCAGGTGCGCGGCCTCGATGCCGAGCGTGAGGATCCCAATGCCGTTGGAGAACATGAACAGGCGAAGGTCCGACACGCGCACCGAAGCCTGTCGGCCCCGCGCGTCTTCCGCCTCGAAGACCAGGCTGCGGCCGGTCTCCCCCAGGTGCAGCAGCGGAATGGTGTAGCAGTGCACCATGTTCTCGGTCTCGCCGCACTCGGCGCTGAAGCTGTCGCCCGTATCGAAGAAGACGCGCCGCACGAAGGGATGGAAAAAGACCATGTCCTGGTAGGCGAACGAGTCCATGTCGAAGCGCTTGAACGCGTCGCGCTGCCATTTGCCCAGGCGTCCGGGGACGGGGCTGCCGGCGGATTGCCCGTGGTCCGCAATCCAGTCGTCCAATCCCTCCACCCAATAGTCGTGGCGGGACCAAACACGCTGATGATCCTCCATGACCGCTTCCTTGTCCACCGAGAAGGGGAACAGGAAGTAGGTATGAAGATGCAGAGCCTGCGCTTCCATCAAGTGAGATGATAGCAAGCGGAACCATGGAACTTGCGGACAAGATCGCGATAGTCACCGGAGCGTCCAGCGGCCTGGGTGAGGTATTTGCCCGGAAACTGGCTCAAAGAGGCTACCGTCTGATCCTCGTGGCTCGCCGCGCCGGCCGTCTGGAGGAGCTTCGCACAAACCTGGAACATACGGCGCACGCGGCCGTGGAGTGCTTCCCTTGCGACTTGGCATCCACCCAGGACACCGAGCGGCTCGCCGCCCATCTGGAACAGCGGCCCGTCGAATTACTAGTGAACAACGCGGGCTTCGGAACGCTCGGCCGGTTCGTGGACACCGACTACAGCCGCCAGGTGGATATGGTGAACGTACATGTTCTGGCCACGATGCGCCTGACCAAGGCCGTGCTGCCGGGCATGATGCAACGCGGCCATGGGGGCATCATCAACGTCGCGTCGGTGGCGGGATTCTGGCGTAGCGCGGGTAACGTGAGCTACTGCGCCACCAAAGGATGGATCAACGATTTCACGGAAGGGCTCCGAGTGGAATTGGACAGCGCGGGCTCCGCGGTGAACGTGCAGGCACTTTGTCCCGGCTTCACCTACACGGAGTTCCACGACACGATGGGCGCGGATCGTGCCGCCATCCCCAAGGCTCTCTGGATGCCCGCCGACTATGTGGTGGAAGAGTCGCTGAAAGGCCTGGAGGCCGGCCGGCTCTTCGTCATTCCCAACTGGAAGTACCGTCTGGGCGCGGCCTTTGGCGAACTGTTGCCATGGCGCTGGCGCGTGAAACTGGAGAAGGCCAGCCCCCACAAACGCGATACTTCCCGCTAAGGTTTGACCCCACAAGTGGGCTGTGCAATGATTCCTGCTTAACCTCGTGGGCTAGTGGGAGGAGAAATGTACTGTTCCAACTGCGGCGCAAACGTGCCGGACGGGCAACCATTCTGCACAAACTGCGGCCGCCCGATGGGCGCGGGCCAGCAACAGCAGGCGGCACCGCCGCCACAGCCGTCGTACGGCGGTTTCACACCGGCGCCGGCACCATCCCTGGGGCCCGCGGGTATGGTGTGTGCCCCCTGGGCCACGCGTGTGCTCGGCTACATCATCGATAGCATCTTCGTTATGGTGGTTGTCTTCGCCCTATACGCGGTGGCTGGCGTCATCTTCGGCGCGGGCATGGGGATGGGTCGCATGCTCGACTCCGACGGCCTCTCCGGTCTCGGCGGGCTCGGCTGCTGCTGCACTTTGAGCATCTTCCCCATCTCCTTCCTGATCGTGGGCATCTATAACCGCGTCATCCTGGTCAGTCAGCGCGGCTACTCCATCGGGCAGGGCGTCGTGAAGGTGAAGGTCGTCGACGCCAACGGGCAACTGCTGTCGCAGCAGACCGCGGGCATCCGTCTGCTGGCCCAGGTGGGTCTTGGGTTCATTCCCTTCCTCGGCTTGGTGGACCTGCTGTGGCCGCTGTGGGATCCGGCTCGCCAGACTCTGCATGACAAGGCGGTGGGTAGCTTCGTGGTGATGAACGAGCAATGACGGCGTCGGCACCCATCGCGACGCGTTTCCGGATGGCTCCGCTGGTGACGGGCGCGGTACTACTGCTGCATGTGGCCGCACTGCGCCTGTTTTGCCGCGCGGGTGACGACTGGGTGACCATCTTCGGCCGCGACCCCGGGCTGGCCTGCGCCTTTCGCGTGCATACAGGCCATCCCTGCCCGGGCTGCGGACTCACCCGCGCGGTCATTCTGTCGGTTTGCGGCCAGTGGAGCCAGGCCTTCTCGTTGAATGCCCTGGGCCCGTGGCTGGTCCTTGGCATGCTCCTCTTTGGAGCTTCGCTGCTCTGGCTGGGCCTTGTGCCGAAAGGCCAGGGAACCATGGAACGCGCTCTGCGCCTGGGGGGGGCCGCCTATGCGGCGGTGGCGTGCTGCTTCTGGCTCGGCGGCTGGCTCTGGCGCCTGGCCTGATCCGTCCGGCTACTTTTCGGTCTGCTGGCGCGACGCGTCGTTCATCCGCGCCGGATTGGCGTAGTACGACGCATCGACACTGCGCAGGGCATCGGAGCTTTCGCCTCGCCCGTTCGTGATCAACGACACCACCTGGCCCGGGCTCATCTCGCGGTAGTCCGGCGGCAGCGAGAACATCCAATTCGGATAGGTACCCGACTCAACGGCTTCGGTCTTGAGATAGACTGCCAGCCGCCAGGGCTCGTCAGGGGATTTCCTGATCTCGCCTGTCGACTGCAGGACCAGGCAACCCAGTTCCGGCGCGGCCCAATCGGTCCAGCGGACACGCGGGTTGCGCAGCTCCTGGAACATCACCACTCGTTGACCTTCAATACTGGTCTCACCGGCCGGCTGGCCGCGTGTGGGGCGTCCACCATCGACCTGCGCACAGTTCGAAGCCGGAGACGCAAAGGGCGACAAGCCGCGCGACACCCGGTCAAACGTCGACCGCGCCTTCACCGGGTCACTGACAATAATCACCGTGCCCGTACCGCTGATCAACTCACGGCTCTCTTTGGAAGTGGTGTGCGCCAGCCAGCCGTCGCCGCGCCGGGCCCAGTGGCTGGTGCGCTCTCCACCGTCCCGGTGCTCCACCAAGCGGACGTAAAACGCGCCTTGTTCCATTCGTGGCACCGAGGCAGGCGGCGCTGAGTAGACCATTGCGGTCGCAATCGCGGCGAGGGCCCCGCCGGCAAGTAATGCTCTCATGAATGCTGAACCAGTAACTTCCCTGGAATATCGTGTACACCGTCATTCTACCCCGCGTGCCGATTACTCCTCTCGCAAGGCGGCCATGGGATCGATTCGAGCGGCGCGGCGGGCCGGCAGGTAGGCAGCCAGCGCGGTGACGGTGCAAAGCAGGACCGCGGCGCCGCTGAGGACGAGCGGATCACCCGGCTTCAGGCCATAGAGAAGTGTCCCAACCAGCCTTCCTGCCCCGAGTGAGATGAGCGTCCCTGCCAGCAGGCCCGCGAGCAGCAGCGCGCCGACATCGCGCAGCATCAGCCAGACGACCGACCCGCGCTGGGCGCCCAAGGCGATGCGGATCCCGATCTCGCCGCGCCGCCGAGCGACGGAGTAGGCCGTGACGCCGTACAGGCCCACCACGGCCAGCAGGAGCGCCAGGGCTCCGAAGATGGAGGACAGCACGGCGACGAGCCGCGGCTGCAGCAACGAGTCGTTCACGCGGGCTTCGAAGCTGCTGAACTCCAGGGCGGCGTCGCGCTGCACGCCGAGGATCGCGGCCCGCACAGAGGGCACGAGAGCATCCATCGACGTGCCGGAGCGAATCGCCAGACGAATGGACGTGCCCGGATCGGGGTCCTGCCAGAGGGCCAGATAGCCGATGCGGCGCGGAGCCTCGTCCATGCGGTTGTACTTCGCGTCTTTGACCACGCCCACGACTTCGTAGCTGTCCTTCTCGGTGCGGCTGCCGAGCTTGTTCATGCGGATGGTGCGGCCCACGGCGTTGGTGGTACCAAAGAACTGGCGCGCGGCCGTTTCGTTGATGATCAGGCCCAGAGGAGCGGTGAGGGTGTCGCGCTCGTTGAACTCGCGGCCGGCCAACAGGGCCGTGCCGAAGGTCCGGAAATACCCGGGAGAGACACGGTTGAGGAAGAGCAGTCCGTCGCGGCGGGACTTGGGGGTGAAGCCCTCCGGCTCGACGCCCTGCGCCCAACCCGAGCTGCCGATGGGCTGGAACAGGGAACTGGCGACCGAGGCGACACCTGGCGTGGATTCCAGCCGTTGGAGCACCTCCTGGTGGACGGCCGCGCGGCGAGCCTGCGGCACGCCTTCCTGCAGATTGAGGCCGACGAGGAGGACGTTGTTGCGGTCGAAGCCGGCGTCGACGTTGAGCAGATTCCGTAGAGATACGACGAACATTCCGGCGCCGGCCACCAGTACCAGCGAGAGGGCCACCTGGCCGGCCACCAGGGCCTTGCCCAGGGCCATACGCTGCGTGCCGCGCAGGGTTCCTCGATCCTGCTCTTTCAGTGCCGTGTGGACGCCCAGGCGCGTGCCGCGGATGGCGGGCGCCAGGCCGAAGATGACGGCCGTGAGCCCGGCGACGGCGATGGTGAAGGCCAGCAGCCGCAGGTCGGGCGAGGTGTCGAGATCCACGACCCGCGCAGAGGTGGACAGCATACGAACCAGTGCGCGGCTGCCCCAGAGCGAGAGCAGGAATCCTCCGCCCGCGCCCATGAGGGCAAGCAGCAGGCTCTCGGTCATCAACTGACGGATGATGCGCAGGCGGCTGGCGCCGATGGCGATGCGCACCGAGAGCTCCCTCTGGCGGGCCGCGGCGCGGGCCAGCAGAAGATTCGCGATGTTGGCGCAGGCGATGAGGAGGACCAGACCGACAGTGCCCATGAGAACGTAGAGTGCGGTCCGGTACTGCGTGCGAGTGGCGGAAAAGCCAAGCCCGGCGGGGCGCAGGCCGAAAGTGGTCTTGCGATACTCCGCCTGATCGCGGGCGCTCTGCTCCGGCGGCGTGGTGGCCTTCAGGATGTCCGGCGTGATTGCCTGGAGACGCTCGTCCGCTTCCTTGAGAGTGCGGCCGGCGGGTACGCGGCCGACGATGCGCAGCCACCAGTGGTGGATCTCGTCCTCCGTAGTGGCGCCGGCCCGCAGGACAGGCTGGCAGCCGATGGGGATTGCTATGTCGTAGGACTGCTCCAGATCGAGACCGGTGAACCACGGCGGAGTCACGCCGACGATGACGAACGGCTTCCGGTTGAGCTGGATCGTTTTCCCAATTACCTGTTCGCCATCGGCGAAGTGTGCCCGGGCGAAGCGGTAGCTGATGACCGCGACCGGGCCTTGCGTGCCGCCGCCCCAGCGGTCGTCGTCTGCCGTGAAGGTGCGGCCCTGCATGGCGGGCACACCGAGAACGCGGAAGAAGTCGCCGCTCACCCAGAGCCCCTGGGCGAAGCGGCTGTCCGACGGGGCGCCCAGCGACAGGCGTTCGGAGGCGTAGGCGAGGACCCCGGAGAACGATTGCTGGTGGTCGCGGATCTGTTCCCAGAGCGGCGTATTCAGCTCGTCGTCACCGCCTCCGCCCAGTTTGAGCTGGACCAACGCCTGCGGGTCCTCCACAGGCAGTGTCCGCAGCATCACGGCATTGATGATGCTGAAGATGGCCGTGTTCGCGCCGATACCCAAGGCAAGCGACAGGACCGCCGTGAGCGTGAAGCCAGGATTGGCGGCCAGCGCCCGCAGGCCGTAGCGCAGGTCCTGCTGCAGGCGGTCGAGGAAGATCCAACTCCAGGCCTCGCGGCTGTCCTCGCCGATGCGCGCTTCGTTGCCGAACTTTCTCCGTGCGGCCAACCGGGCCTCGGCGGCCGCCACTCCATCGGATTGGAACTCCTGCGCCCGGAGATCCTGGTGCAGCCGCATCTCTTCGGCCAGGTCCTGGTCGAAGCGCGAACGCTGGAATCGGAAACGAAGACGGCGCAGGAGTTCAAGCACCCAGTTCATGCGGGGATCCTTCTCAGGTGGCGGTTCGGCCTCGGAAGACGACTTCCATAGTTAGACTATGGCAGCGGAGGCGGCCAGTCAAGACGCCGGGGCCCTGGAGGGGTCACATGTTACACAGGCACCTGCCTATAAAGGAGCTTCGTCGGAGAAATCTGTGGGTCACCGGTACGCTCCAATGGGCGTCGGAAGCTCGGCTCGCGCAGCCCGCGAACCAGATGTTGGATAGCGCGGCTTCAGCTTTCCTGTTCGTAGCCAGTTGCCTTTCGAGCTAGTTTGCCCTCTCCGGTAAACGCTACGCCGTCACACATGATCTACTCAGCTCAGGGTACGCCTTTTAGTTCAACCTTTATACGTTCGGCGTCAGGCTGGATTCTCACATCGCGAAAATCCCGGATGAGCGGACGATGCTTCAGATGGTGTGCTGGAGTAGTTGTGAGAAGGGCCACGACCTGCAATCCCGGCACTCACTCCGGCCTCAATGCCGGGACGTGTGTCCTCGAAAACAAGGCATTCTCTTGGTGCTACGCCCAACCGCTCGGCGGCCTGCAGAAAGCCCTCCGGGTGCGGCTTACCGTTACGGATCTCGTCGACAGGCACAATTACCTTCGGGAGCGGCAAACCTGCAGCTAAGACGCGCGCCTCTGCAGGCATCCTCCACTCGGAAGTCAATATAGCCCACGAGCGGTTTTGGAGCGCATGCACAACTTGCGTGGCTCCTGGCACAGCCAGAATGCCTTCAAGCTGTGCCTCCTCGTCACAATCCATTTCTTCCAGTTCTTCGGTATGGTCTCGCGCTGGCAAGAAGTGCTCCATAGTGGCGATCGTCGGGCGTCCGTGTGCAAACGAGAGCACGCGGCCTCAAGCGGAATCCCATGCCGTGCAGCCCACCACCTCCAGGCGCGTTCCACGACAGCTGTAGAGTCGACTAAAGTACCGTCCATATCGAACAGCACGGCCTTACAGGTTAGGTTGAGATCACTACGCATGCCTACTGTGATATTGGTTGTGCTTGAATAGACCCGCAGTGGTCGCCAAGGGGCGAGTGATCCATCGTCTTCGGCTTGACCGGGCTCTGTGGATTCTCTGATCGCCACCACGCCGTCAGGGAGGATCTATCTCGCAGTGACCAGCAAATGTCAGCAACAGGCGTTATGTTATACGTCCAAGTGCTTTGGATCGGGTTGGCCGACAGCCGCGCGGTCGAACTAGATGATCGTCGCCTGCGAAGGCTGGGCCGAGGACATCTCCGGCATCCACGCAGATCAACGGTGACTAAGGCAAGTTCCGCCGCCTGATCACATCTACGTCATCGATGAAGACATCCGCTTGCCCGGCGGCAAAACCTACGCCTTCCAGGAACGACGAAGAAATCATCCTCATTCCCTCCATTGCCAGTGGCAATCGATAGCCGGAAATCTTCATAAACAGTGCCGATGCGAACCGGTGCCCCAGTACCGGGCCATTACCCAGCCCTGAACGTGATCGACGGATCGACCTTGGCGGCACGCCACGCGGGCACCCAGCACGCAATCCCCGACACGCTCGCGAGCAGCGCGATCACGCCGAAGTAGGTGACGGGATCAAATCGTGAGATCCCGTACAGCATCGAAAGGATGGCCTGGCTCGCAGCTACGGCTACACCCAGTCCGATCACGACACCGATTCCGGTGAGCGTCATTCCCTGGCGAAGAATCAACACCAGGATGTCGCGGCGAGACGCGCCCAGTGCGGATCGAACGCCGATCTCACGTATTCGTTCCGTGACACTGCCGGAGAGGACTCCATAGATGCCGACGGCTGCGAGCACTAACGCCACTATACCGAACGCCTCGAACAGGATCAGCGCAAAATGGCGTTCGGCCTGCGACGTGGCGAGCAGGGTGTCCATTGTGGCAACACGCACGACCGGCTGGTCCTTGTCCACGGACCAGATTGCCTTTCTGATGGCTGGAGCCAGCGCCGCTGCATCGCCGCGTGTGCGGACCACGAGCGACTGCGCAGTGTCCACCCAATCCCACTGGGTGGTTGTGGTGTAGAAAGCATCCGATGCACTCACCGCGAGGGACGTCTGTTTCACGTCGCCCACCACTCCGACAATGGTGGCCCACGGACTGTCTGCGTGTCCTACGGCAGCGCCAACGCGGACACGCTGTCCGATCGGAGTTTGGCGGGGGAACTTGCGTTTCGCAAATGACTCACTGATCAGAACTGCCGTGGGCGCGCCTGCACGGTCGCGTTCGTCCAGCAGGCGGCCACCTCGGAGCGGAATGCTCATCGTGTCGAAGTAGCCTGGACTCACGGCATATTGCAGCAGGCCTTCGGAGTTGTCGTTGGGGTGCGACTCAAGCTGCATGTTATACACGGCAAAGTCTCCGCTCAAGGGCAGTTGGCTTGTGAACGCTGCCGCGGTGACGCCGGGAACTTTGCGCACCGCCTCCAGGGCCTGCGTAAAGAACCGGGCGCGGACGCTATCCTCGTTGAACCGGCGGCCGGACTCCTGCACCTGCATCGTCAATAGATGTGCGCTATCAAAGCCCGGATCGATCGCAAACAGGTGTTCGAGACTGCGCAGCAGCAGTCCGGCGCCGACGAGCAGTACAAGAGCGAGCGCGACCTCGGAGACAACCAGCATCCGGCGGGTCAACTGATGCCCGCCAGCAGTTGTCCGGGAGTTTTGTTGCAGCGCGTTTTGCGGATCGCTGTGCGACGCCCGAAGCGCTGGCGCCAGCCCCACGATGAGACCAACCAGTGAGGTGATTCCGAATCCGAAGGCGAAGACTGCGCCATCGACGCTGATCGCGCCGATACGAGGCAGTCCGGGTGGACTCAGCGCCACCAACGCTCGCACGCCAATCTCCGCGATGACCATTCCAAGAATGCCGCCCATGGCTGCAAGAAGCAAACTCTCCGCAAGCAGTTGCCGGATCAAACGCATTCGTCCGGCACCAAGTGCGGCGCGCAGGGCGAATTCACTGCGCCGTCGCGCGCTACGCGCCAGCAGGAGATTGGTCACGTTCACGCACACGATGACGAGCACCAGAACAACAGCGCCGAGAATTGCCAGCAGCGCCGGCTTGACGCCGCGTGTGATCTCGTCCTGCAGCCGACTCACAACCATCCTATCCGGAGCGCCACCGCAGCAGTCATACCCCTTCGCGTATATCTGAGTAAATGGGCGCAGCATCCCTTTGAGTTCATCGCCGGCCTGATTCGCGCTCACGTCCGGGCGCAGCAGTCCCACCATGCGCAAGTGATGCCCCCACTCCCTGCCCTGTGCGGGAAGGGATGGATTGTACTGCAGCGGCGCCCAGAGCTCCGCCGCAGGTGCCAGCACATTCTCGAAGGAACTCGGCATTATGCCGATCACGGTGAAAAGGCTGTCATCGAGCGTAACCTGTTTGCCAAGAATCGTGCTGTCTCCAGCGAAGTTCCGCCGCCATAGGCGGTCGCTCAGGATAACCACATTGGGACCACGGAATTGGTCGTCAGGCGCCTGGAAGTCTCGTCCCATCGACGGCAAAATGCCGAGCACACGGAAGTAGCCCGCGCTCACTCGTTGACCCTCGAATCGCTCCGGCTGGCCGGTCCCAACCATTGTGGGCTGCCACGGCTTCACCACCGCCATCGCGTCGAAGGTGTGGCTTCCCTCCGCCAACCCGTGAAAAGTAGCAAATGTCGGGCGCCGGGGCGCGCCGTTGTTCCGCATCTCCTGGATCATCATCAGCCGGCCGGCATGCGGATACGGCAGCGGCTGGAACAAGATGGGATTCACCGCACTGAAGATCGCGGTACTGGCGCCGATGCCGAGCGCCAGCGTAAGAATGCTGACCAGTGCAAAGCCGGGATTGTGGAGCAGTTGACGCGCGCCATACTGCAGATCGGCGGCGAGCGTTCCGAACAGGTGTTCCCATCCGTAGGAGCGTACCTGTTCGTGGATGACGGTTGGATTGCCGAACGCCAGCCGCGCGGCACGCCGCGCATCGTCAGGAGAGAGTCCGCTCTCCTCCAACGCGGCAGCGGCCTGTTCGAGGTAGTCCCGCACCTCATCGGCAACATCCCGATCAGCGGCCTCCCGGTGTGTGAGTACGCGAAGGCCGCGCGTTAGCTGGCGCCAGAGAGACATCGTTTAGCCCTCCGCCTTCAGCAGCCGCGCAATGGCCGACGTGCGACGTGTCCAGTCCGCGGTCTCGACCTCCAGTTGCTTCCTTCCGGAACGAGTGAGGGAGTAGAACTTGGCGCGACGCGAGTTCTCCGTCTGGCGCCACGCGGCGTCGAGCCATCCCGCGCGCTCCAGCCGCTGCAAGGCGGTGAGAAGCGATCCCGGGTTCACCTTGAACACTCCACGCGAGATCTGCTCGACGCGCCGCGAGATGCCGAAGCCATGCATAGGCTCGATGCTCAGCGTCTTGAGGATGAGCATGTCAAGCGTGCCCTGAATCACGTCGGTATTTGAATCGTCCATAAACGCTCCGGAGAATCTATCCGACAGTAGCGCGGCTTCCTCTTGATTGTCAAGATGTGATCATCAACCCTAATCAGCCGGACGCGCTCCCATCATCGATGTTCGTCTCTGCCCGGACGGAACCGACGTCCACGACGTGCGCTATGTCTCTCAATGGCTATATTTCGGGATGAACGAGGGGTCTATTTCCTTGGATAATTAGCCGCCTTTCCTCGCTTCCGATTCACTCCCGACAATCCGGTGTTATGTCCGCTTGGACGAGAGGTCGCCCTATCTCGGACTTTGGCCTCTAGCAGGTGGTCCGGAACCTGACGTTCTGAAGCAATAGCTCCTGCCTTGTCGCTCAGCGTTTATCGATCCCGCGGCTCGCGGGTCTGGAGCGGTTTATGGTAGAGATTCGCCGCCGCCCGCTTCCGCGCCATGGAACTGATCACGATTCTGAACCGCTGCCATCGTTTTCGAGGTTTTGTCTACCAGCACGCCCACTTCAGTGCCGACAAGAAGAGTATCGAAGTGGCCGTGCGACCGCGCAAAGGTTCGGCGGCAGTCTGCTCGCGCTGCCATTTGCCGGCGCCCGGTTACGACCAGCTCGCCGAACGGCGCTCTGAGTTCATTCCCCTGTGGGGGTTTCTCGTCTTCCTTCTGTACACCATGCGGCGCGTCAACTGTCGCCGCTGCGGCATTGTGGCTGTCGAAGAAGTTCCCTGGGGCGACGGCAAACGCACACTGACCAAAGCCTACATGCTCTTCTTAGCCCGTTGGGCGCGGCGGCTGTCATGGAAAGAGACGGCGGAGGCCTTTCGCACCTCCTGGGACAAGGTCTTCGACGCGGTGGAACACGTCGTCACCTTCGGGCTGGAGCACCGGGTGCTAGGCCAAATCGATGCGGTCGGCGTCGATGAGATCCAATATGCCAAAGGCCACAAGTACTTGACTCTGGTTTATCAGATCGATCTCGACGTCACGTGCCTGCTTTGGGTGGGCCGCGAAAGAACCATCGAATCCTTTCGGGGATTTTTCACCGTCATCGGCGACGAACTGGCTTCGAAGATTGTATTCGTCTGCTCTGACATGTGGGAACCCTATTTGAAAGTCGTTCGGGAGAAATGCTCCGACGCACTTCACATCCTCGATCGCTTTCACATCGTGGCGAAGATGAACAAGGTGCTGGACGAGGTCCGTGCCGGAGAATCGCGCCGCATAGCGAGCGAGGGCGGCGTACCCGTGCTGAAGAAGTCGCGCTGGCTGCTGCTCAAACGCGAAGAGAATCTGAAGACGGAACAGCGCTTCCGGTTGCGCGATCTGCTCCGGTACAACCTGAAGACCGTACGTGCTTACCTTCTGAAGGAAGCCTTTCAGCAGCTCTGGGATTACAACTCGCCCGCATGGGCCGAAAAGTTTCTCGATGACTGGTGTCGGCAAGTGATGCGCTCGCGCATCGAGCCCATGAAGAAAATCGCCCGGTCACTCCGCCAGCACCGCGAACTGATCCTCAACTATTTCCGCGCTCAGAAGCTGCTTTCCAGCGGAGTTGTCGAGGGTCTGAACAACAAGGCTAAGGTCACTATGAGAAAATCCTATGGTTTCCGCACCTTCCGCTGCCTCGAACTTGCGCTCTATCACTCGCTTGGCAAGTTGCCCGAGCCGGAATCGACCCACGAATTCTTCTGACGAACCATAAAGGAAAACGCGGCGCCGGATCGAGGGGATCCAACGCCGCGTTCCGGTTTTGACTGGAACTACTTGGCCAACTGCCGCAGCACGTAAGGCAGGATGCCGCCGCTGCGGAAGTAATCCACTTCGCGAGGCGTATCGATGCGGACCTTGGCCTGGAAGGTCTTGTCGCCCGCCTTCACCGTAGCGATCTTCGAACCCGACTCGATCGCGTCGGACACACCTTCAACCGAGTAAGTCTCGAAGCCGGTCAGCCCCAGGGACTGCCGGGTGTCGCCGTTCATGAACTCCAAAGGCAGCACGCCCATGCCGACCAGATTCGAGCGGTGGATGCGCTCAAAGCTCTCGGCGATCACCGCCTTGACGCCCAGCAGCGCCACGCCCTTGGCCGCCCAGTCGCGCGACGAGCCCGAACCGTACTCCTTGCCGGCCACGATCATCAGCGGCGTACCTTCGGCCAGATACTTCGCGCTGGCATCGAAGATCGACATCTTCTCGCCGCCCTGCGCGAGAGTCGTGTAGCCGCCCTCGACGCCGGGCACCAGCTCATTCTTCAACCGGATGTTGGCGAGCGTGCCGCGCACCATCACATCATCGTTACCGCGGCGCGAGCCGTAGCTGTTGAAGTCGGCCGGCTTGACGCCACGTTCCATCAGGAAGCGGGCCGCCGGGCTGTCCTTGGCGATGTTACCGGCTGGAGAGATGTGGTCCGTCGTGATGGAGTCGGCCAGCATCGCCAGCACGCGCAGGCCCGACAAGTCCTCCAGCGGGGCAGACGGGTCACGCATGAGGTCGAAATACGGCGGGTTCTTGACGTACGTCGATGCCGCATCCCAGGCGAAGGTCGCACCCTCGGGCGTCTTCACGGAACGCCACATCGTGTCGCCCTCGAACACCTTGCCATACTGGGTCTCGAACATCTCGGGCTTTACGCTGGCATTCACCGCGTCCAGCACTTCCTGCGTAGTAGGCCAGATGTCGGAGAGGAACACGGGCTGGCCGTCTTTGCCCGTACCCAGCGGATCCGTGGTCAGATCGATGTCGACCCGTCCAGCCAGGGCATAGGCCACCACCAGCGGCGGAGAGGCGAGGTAGTTGGCGCGGACCTGCGGATTCACACGGCCTTCAAAATTGCGGTTGCCGGAGAGCACGCTGGCCACCACCAGCTTGTGATCGGTCACTGCTTTGGATACGTCCTCAGGCAGCGGCCCCGAATTGCCGATGCACGTGGTACAGCCGTAACCCACCAGGTGGAACTTCAGCGCCTCGAGATAGGGCATCAGTCCGGCTTCCTTCAGGTAGTCGGTGACCACCTTCGAGCCGGGCGCCAGCGAGGTCTTCACCCAGGGTTTGACCTCCAGTCCCTTCTCGACGGCCTTCTTCGCCACCAGACCGGCACCGAGCATCACCGACGGGTTCGACGTATTCGTGCAGCTCGTGATGGCGGCGATCACCACCGCGCCGTCGCTGACCACGGGCGTTTCCTGTTTGGGTGCGGTCAACGTGGCCAGGAAATTCTCGCGCACCTGCGGCAGGGTCAACCGGTCCTGCGGACGCTTCGGGCCCGCCATGGAAGGCACCACGCTCGCCAGATCCAGCTCCAGCGTATCGGTGAACACCGGATCGGGCGAATCGGCCGTGAGGAACATGCCCTGCTCGGTGTAGTACGCCTCCACCAGCTCGATGAGGTCCTTCGGCCGGTTGGACATGCGCAGGTAGGACAGCGTCTGCGCATCCACCGGGAAGACGCCGATGGTGGCACCATACTCGGGGCCCATGTTGGCGATGGTGGCGCGGTCGGCCAGGGGCAGGTGCAGCACGCCGGGTCCGTAGAACTCCACGAACTTGCCCACGACGCCCTTCTTGCGCAGCATTTGGACCACGGTGAGCACCAGGTCGGTCGCGGTCACGCCTTCCCGCAGCTTGCCGTGGAGCTTGAAGCCCACCACCTGTGGCAGCAGCATCGACACGGGCTGGCCCAGCATGCAGGCCTCAGCCTCGATGCCGCCCACGCCCCAGCCCACGACGCCCAGGCCATTGATCATTGTGGTGTGCGAGTCCGTACCCACCACGGTGTCGGGATAGGCGAACGTCTGGCCACCTTCGCTCTTGGTGAACACGACCGGAGCCAGGTACTCCAGGTTCACCTGGTGCACAATGCCGGTACCGGGCGGCACGGCGCGAAAATTCGAGAATGCCTTCTGCGCCCAGCGCAGCAACGAGTAGCGCTCGGAGTTGCGCTGGTATTCCAGCAGCACGTTCTGATCGAACGCCCTCGGATTGCCGAACTCGTCCACCTGCACCGAGTGATCGATGACGAGGTCCACTGGGATCAGCGGATTTGCCTTTTGCGGGTCGGCGCCCATGCGTGCCAGCGCGTCGCGCATGGCCGCCAGGTCGACGACGCACGGCACGCCCGTGAAATCCTGCAGGATCACGCGCGCGGGCATGAACTGGATCTCTTCGGCGCGGCCTGCCGGATCCCACTTGGCCACGTACTCGATGTCACTCTTCTTCACCACCACGCCGTCTTCCTGGCGCAGCAGGTTCTCCAGCAGAACTTTGATGCTGTAAGGAATTCGTTTCAGGTCGTAGCCTGCGGCGCCCAGTGCGGCAAGCCGATGAATCTGATAGTCGCGGCCGCTCACACGAAGGGCGGCAGCGCTGCCGAAGGAATTCACGCTGTTCATGGATATATCTATTTTACCTGCCTCGCGTGCGCCGTGTTGAAGACCGCGCGCAGGATGGGTCGAAGCGGTGGGGAACGCCTACGAACGGCGGCGGCGGCAGAGGAGGAGGGCCCCGAGCCCGGTCATCGTCAGGAGAATGCTCGCGGGCTCCGGCACCACGGAACTGGGCGCATCAAGAATCGCCAAGGACCACCCGTACCAGTCACCGTTCGAAGTCATCGAGACAACGTTGGTCCCGGCCTGCACATTCACTGGCAGGCGGAAGAGACTGCCGTAGAGTCCCAGATTGCTGTCGACCGGGCCGCCCACCTGATTTGTGTTGAAGTAGATGCCCTCGCCCGTCGAGGCCGAATCGTCGGCATTGGTCAGCAGCCAGAGTGTCCCCAGTCCGCCGTACATGGCTTCGAGACTCACCGACGGGTTGGGGTCGGCGCCGGCCACGGCGTGGTCCGCCGGTGCACCAACTTCGTGCGAGAAATCAGTAAGGGTCACTACTCTGTCGGGCATCCCCGGCTCTGAATAGACGATCGCCAGGGCAACCGAATAGATCTGCGTGCCACCGGTCAGGTCGAAGTCATAGCTCCCGTTGCCGGTGATCGCACTCGTGACGTCCCAGCGGTAGTTGCTGAACTGCCCATCGGTCGAAGCTGGATCGGAACTGCCGAGACTCTGCGAGCCGAACGTTGCCTGCAGCGGTGCCGTGGAAAACCAATCGCTCGTGTAGAGATAGGCAGCCTTGATCGTGGCGCCTGTGGGGATGCCCGCGACCTGGAGGGAACCTTGTGCCTGTGAGACGCCGGGGAACACAACAGCCTCCACCGTGGCGGCAACCGGTCCTGTATACACGGAGTAGATGGGGAGCGCAAACGCGGGGATGCACACAAGTGCAGTCAATAGGGCGCATCGACGAACCAGGGGCCTCACCTCCTCCAACTGAACTATGAGAGGTAGTGTGCCACCCTTCCGGCCAGAAGTCCAATCGCATCGCCCAGCCTTTCGATCGCGGGCCGGCAACGCTAGAAGCTCAGCACCAGATGCCAAATGTAGAGATAGGCCAACGAATCAACGTCTTCCCAGACCTTGCGGCACAAGTCCGGATCGCCACTGATCACCGGCAATTCTTTTGTCTTCTCTACCCACGGAAGACAAGCTCCCGGCGGAATGCGGCCAATGGCCCACGCCGGCGCGGGCGGCCGGACAGCCGTTGGTTCCGGCGGTGCATCGGAACAGGCGAACCGTGAGTACTGACCGTAATCCCTCGTACAGTCCGTCATCGCCCTCACATTTTCGACTGTCGCATCATTCTGCATAATCGCGCTGGCGTCCATGATGAAGCCGCCGTTCCCGGCGCACGTATCGATCAGAAGGCGGCAGTGGTCTTTTACCTGTTGAGGAGTGCCGAACGCCAGCAGCGAATTCGGAACGCCGCCACTGAGGCAGAAGCGGCTACCCAACTTCTCGTGGGCCAATCGAAAATCGCTGCGGTCGAGATGGAAGATGATGCTGCCGGCCGGGAGTTCCGCGAACGCGTCCAGGTGGGCGTCCCACTTGCCCTCCGCATAGAACAAGGTCTGGTTGCCCCGGGCCCAGATCGCCTCGACGATAGGCTTCAGCGTGGGCCAGTAAATCGAATTGAAGTGTTCTCGAGAAATGAATGGCACGCAGCCACGGTGCATCCAGATGGGGATCGGCGTCATCCGTGTGGGATCCAGGCTGCCGATGGCGATCTGCGCCAGATGCGGCATCAATGCCCTGCAGGCTGCCTCCACCTTTTCCGGAATCTCCATCAGGTCGAAGGCCAGCCCAAGGTAGCCGCGAAACTTGTCGGCCAGCACATCCAGAGGCGCTTTCAACATGCCGCAGATCGCCGACACCGTACCGGTCTCTCTGCGCATCCTCTCCACCTGCGGACCAAACGCATTGAAGTAGTTGGCCATCGCCCATGTGCTCTTCACCAAAGCCAGGCTCTGTCGGTACGGCCCCAACGCGAAGTCGGCCGAAACACGCGGCAGCCATGTGCGATAGAGGAAGCCCACCGGGTCATCTATCAACTCGTCATACTCTTCGCGGCGCATCCACGCGTTGTCCTGCTCCGGTTCCCTGTATTGGAATCCGATATCCGGACCAACATCGATACCAGGCGTCGCGTAGTAGCGCAGATTGGCGGCCTGCGTCAGGCCTGTCCACACATAGACCATGTTGGGCACGGCCGCGTCCCAATCGAATCCGGCGCAGGTTCGGATCACGGCTTCAAACGCTTGGTTGTAGTCGTGCGTCACCTGCTGCGCCGTGAATCCGGCATAGGTAGCGGTGAACTCCGCCGCAAACGGGCGCAGCGGCACGCGGTCGGGCTTCCCATTTCTCATCGCCGTGACATAGCGGTGCAGCCGTTGCGCGTAGAGTTCCGACGGATCCGTGATCATACTGGCAACAAAATAACAGATTTTCGGACCCTGGATACTGTTAATCAGCCGATAGCAACCGCTCGGCCCGGATGGGCCGGCGCCTCAATCCCTCCGCATCGCGACCACTTCACTCTGCAGGGGCACCCCTCGTTGCACTCGTACTCGGATGAGCGCCGAGAACTGCCGCGGCTTGTTGAGGTGCGTTGGATCCAGGCGCTTCAACAAGGCAGCCACCTGATCCTCCGTGCATACAAACTCGGCCGCCCCCTGTGTACCGTAGGTCGTCGTGCCCGCCAGCAGCAGCAGCGTCTGCGACGCCGAGGGTCCCGACGCCGCCTCAATCAGCGCGTACTCCTCGGTGACCTGAAACGTGCCCGACGCGTAGTAGACCTTCTGCTCGCCCGGTTGCGGATGCAGGTTGACGATGCCCAGGTCGCCCTTCCTTTCCGGCCCCTCCGAAAAGCGGAAAGCGAAGTGGCGGCTGAGGGGCAGATCCCGCACGGGCAGGTTCTCGGAAGGGGAACCGATGAAGATGACCGCACGATTCTTCGTCTCATCCCAGTTCAACAGACGGGCGCGTTTCACGCTCAAGGCGCGGCCAAGCCGGTTGAAAACCTTATTCAGCGTGTCGACTGCCATCACTTCGCCCACGCCGGTGTAGCTCTCGAAGACGCTGACGTCGGGATCTTCCGGGCGGCGATAGCGCAGGCCCGTCTCCGGCCGGCCTACGAATTCCGCGTTGCTATAGATCACCAGTGGCGACTCCTCACTCCGCAGCAGGGAGCCCCAAAACTCCGTCAGCGCCGGGCTGGTGCTCGGCGGCCCATTTCGCGGAGTCCGCAACAGACGATAGGTGCTGACCCCCAGCAGAATCGCCAGAGCCGCGGCCACCCCGACGGCAATTCGGAACGGCTGCCCATAGGAGCTTTTCGCCACCACCGGAACCACTGCTGGCTCGGGCAACATCGCCGGCTCTTCGCGGTGCTTGAAGGTGAGCGTATAGCCGCCACGCGGCAGCTCAATGTGCCACGTGTCGTGCGCGCCTTCGCCGGCGTAGTATTCGGCGAGTTTCGTACGCAACCGACTGGCCTGCACCCGGGCGATCGAGTCGAGCCTGGGATCAAAATCGTCTCCACGGCCGAAGACCTCGCGAGCGATCTGGTACTCCTTGATCTGCTCGAGATCGCCCGATAGCGCGTGATCCGCAAGATAGCGCAGGAGTTTATTCAACGAATCCGAACCATGCAGTATCGGATTCGCCAGAATGCGCTCCACACACTCGCGCCGCTCGTCCACAGGAGCGTGATTTCCCTCTGGCCCCTTCATGGTAACTCGATTTTGTGACACGAAACCATGTATCAACAGGTTACCGCATCTCTCTATCTCGCTGACTTTCAGTGCTTTATTCGCGTTAGCGGTTTCGTAACGGTTTCGAACTTTTTCAGCCCCCTGCAGGCATTCATCCTATGGGTAGTTCTGCGGCCGGAAAGAGCATCCAACCCTGTCTCGCCTTACTCCGCCCCAGAGAGAACTTCTATGAAACAGCAACGTAGGCTTGGATCACCGTGGATCCCGCTCCTCTCTTTCGCGGCAGTCCTGATGCCGCTGATCGCCCAAACCGACTCCGCCCGCCTGCAAGGCATCGTGCAGGACTCCACAGGCGGCGTCATCACTGCCGCCAAGGTCGTCGTATCCAGCACGGCCACCGGCCGGGTGCTGAATGCAACTACCGCCGACGATGGAGCTTTCTCCTTCCCCGGGCTGCCCATCGGGGATTACTCCATCCGCGTCGAGGCCTCGGGCTTCAAGACGTATACCCAGAACGCCCACCTCGATCCCGGCCAAGTGTCCAACACCACCATCGTCCTTACCCCCGGCGACCTCTCGCAGACCATTGAGGTGAGTTCCGAAGCTGCTCTCGTCTCCTCCAGCAGCTCCGACGTCGGTAGTACTATTCGAGGCCGGCAGGTCACCGAACTGCCCCTCAACGGCCGCAACTTCACCCAACTCGCCACCTTGATGCCTGGCGTCTCCCGCGGCGTGGCTGATGGCCAGGCAACCGGCGCCAACGGTGCCGCCGAGACCTTCCGGTACGGCAACGTCGGCGGGGCCGCCCTCTCCGTCAACGGACTTCGCCCCCAGGCCAACAACTTCCTGCTCGACGGTATTGACAACAACGAGAGCCTCGTCAACACCATCGTCTTCTTCCCGCCGGCCGACGCCATCCAGGAGTTCCGGGTCCAGACCAGCGTCGCCCCGGCCGAATTCGGCCGCGCCGGCGGGGCGATCGTCAACACCTCATTGCGCTCAGGCACCAACGAGATTCACGGCAGTGCCTTCGAGTTCCTCCGTAACTCCCAACTCGACGCCCGCCCCACGTTCGCTGCTTCCAAGGATCCCTTCAAGCGCAATCAGTTCGGTGCGTCGCTCGGCGGAGCCGTGATCAAGAACAAGTTCTTCCTCTTCGGCGACTATCAAGGCTTGCGTCAGGACACGCCCCTGCAGGTCGATCTCGCCAGCGTGCCCACCTCCAAGATGCGCGCGGGTGACTTCTCCGAACTGCTCGACACCTCGGTTTCACGCCTCTCGCAGACGTTCCCCATTAAGGACATCGTCACGGGCAATCCGTTTCCCGGCAATGTCATCCCCACCAACCGTTTGAACAAAGCCGGCGTGAACTACCTGAATGCCTATCCGCTGCCGAACCTGCCCGGAGTGCAGCAGAACTACTCCGTGCAGCGCAAGCAGATCCAGGAGTTCAACGACTTCGACATTAAGGGCGACACCTATCTTGGCACCAAGGACGTCCTATTCGGCCGCTTCAGCTTCGGCAACGACAACTCCACCACCACCTCGCGTCTGCCGAATCTCCCCGCGGGATTTGGCTCCGGTGAGAACTTCGCTCAGCCCCGCGGCTTCGTCCTCGGCGAAACCCACATCTTCTCGCCAAACATGACCAACGAACTGCGCCTGGGCTGGACCCGCCAATTCTTCGGCTACAATCCGCCCTTCCAGGACCAGACCGTTTCGGCCAACCTTGGCATCGTGAACGCCAATGTCAGCCCGGCTCTCGGTGGCGGAGCGCTTATCGGAGGCTACAACGGGCAACTCGAGTACACCGGCGACTACGGCGCCTATCTCGTGCCGCAGAACACCTACCAGCTCGCCGACGGCTTCACCTGGATCCACGGCGGCCATACCTTCAAATTTGGCGCAAACCTAATTCAGCGCCAGGTGAACCTGTTCCGTCCGTTGGCCGGCAAGGGTTACTTCAACCTGTTCGGCAACGGCTCGAACGGGGCCGGCGTAGCGCAAGGCTCCACCGGCTACGAGACCGCCGACGTCCTGGCCGGTTTCGTGAACAACTACCAGTTGGGCAGCCAGACCGGCTTCTTCGGCACGCGCAACTGGGAGACGGGCTACTACGCGCAGGACGACTGGCGCGTCACCCGCAGGCTCACCTTGAACCTCGGCCTGCGCTATGACCTCTACACCTGGCCGCGCGAAGTCTATGACCGCCAGACCAACTTCAACCTCGGCACGGGCCAGATCATGCTCGCCGGACAGAACGGCAACAGCCAGAGTCTGGTCGACACCCCGCAGAACAACTGGGCACCGCGCATCGGCTTCGCTTACGACCTGAAAGGCGACGGCAAGACCGTCCTCCGCGGCGGCTACGGAATCTTCTACTTCCTCGACCGCGGCGGCATCAGCAATCAGTTGGCGCAGAACGCCCCCTACAGCGGCGTCTCGGTGTACAACTATGCCGATGGCTACCACATCACGCTTTCGGGCCTGGCGCCGGCCGGCAACCTCGACAGTACCGCCGCCACGCTGCCGTTGCCCGCGCGCGGCTTCCAGGGCTTCGATCCCACCAACCCCGTGAACATCGCTCCCCTGGCGGTGCTGCAGAACAACCGCAACTCCTATGTGCAGCAGTACAACTTCCAGGTGCAGCACCAGCTAGCGGCGAATACCGTTCTCAGTGTCGGCTACGTTGGCACCGCCGGCCGCCGCCTCAGCTTCTACTACAACGCCAACCAGCAGGTCTTCAACGCTCCGTCCAACACGAAGGCCTACCCCAATCTCGGCGACGTCACCGTGCAGGCCGATCGCGGCACTTCCAACTACAACTCACTGCAGGTCGACCTGGAGCGCCGCTTCAGCAAGGGCCTGCAGTTCCGCGCCGCCTACACCTACTCCAAGGTCCAGAGCGACAGCGACGGAGCTTTCGACAGCGGCAAGCCGCAGGACATCCGCAGCTTTGCTTCGGATTACGCCCTCTCGGCCCTCGACCAGCGCAACCGTTTCGTCCTCAGCAGCCTCTACGAACTACCCTTCGGACACGGCCGCCAGTTCGGCTCCAACTGGAGCAAGCCGCTCGACCTCGCCCTGGGCCAATGGCAGATGAACGGCATCTGGACCTGGGCCAGCGGTCAGCCCTTCAACATCACCACCGGCGGCGACCAGCGTCCGAACGTCAATGGGCCGGTTACCGTCTACGGCAGCCCGTCGATGTACTTCGATACCAGCGCCTTCAGCCCCGTCGCGCAGAACTCCGGCGGCGTCTATCTGGCCCCTGGCAATGCGGGCCGCAACATCCTTACCGGACCCGGCACGCTCAACGTCGACCTCTCGGTCTTCAAGGACTTCGCTGTCACCGAGAAGATCAAGACCCAGTTCCGGGCCGAGTTCTACAACCTCGCCAATCACGCCCGCTATGCCAATCCCAACGGGAACTACTTCGACGGCAACTTCGGCAGAATCACCAGCACCGCGTTGTCCAGTGAACGCCAGATCCAATTCGCTCTGCGCGTCACGTTCTAGTTCGATAGGAGGAGAGGATGGCGGTCCGGCCATCCTCTCTTTCTCCTTCCAACGCTGGCCTTCGCCCTCGCCCGCCACTACACTGAGCCTTCGCTACCGCTCCGATGAAACGCCATCCTGAAGTCCTCGTCCTGACTCTGACCGTGTGCCTCACCGCGGCCGCCCAGCCGCCCACACTGAACAAAATCGAACCGCCCGACTGGTTCACCGCCGAAGCTGCGCAACGCCAGTTGATCGTCCTCTCGGGCACCCAACTGCAGGGCGTGCGCATAGAATGTGCCAGCCCGCTACAGGCCGGCCCGGCGGAAATCAACCGCTCCGGCACCCATGTCCTATTCGACCTGACCATTCCGGCCGCCGCGAAACCCGGCCGGTATCCTTGTTCGGCCCGGAACCCCGCGGGCACGGCCAGCATCCCCTTCGAGCTGTCGGCACCGCTACCCACCGCGGGCCGCTTCCAGGGCTTCTCGAACGACGACGTGATCTACCTGATCATGCCCGACCGCTTCGCCAACGGCGATCCCTCGAATGACGATCCCCGAACCTCACCCGGCCTCTTCGACCGCAAACATCGCAGGTACTATCACGGCGGCGACTTCGCCGGCATCCGCAAGCGGCTGCCCTATCTGAAGGACCTCGGCGTCACCGCCATCTGGCTCACCCCCATCTACGAGAACTACAATCGCCTCGACCCGAAGGAGAGCTACGCCGGAGAGCAGCTGACCAGCTACCACGGCTACGGCGCCACCGATCTCTATGCCGTCGAGGATCACTTCGGCACGCTGGACGACTACCGCGCCCTGGTCGACGAAGCGCACCGCCTGGGTCTCAAGGTCATTCAGGACCACGTCGAGAACCACGTCGGCCCGCGGCATCCCTGGGTCGAAACCCCACCTCGCGCCGAGTGGCTCCACGGTACGCGCGAGCAACACATAGAGGAAACCTGGCAGACCTGGCTGCTGCTCGACCCGCAGGCCGGCCCTCTGTTACGTGGCGTATTGGATGGCTGGTTCGCGGGCATCCTGCCCGACCTGAATCAGGACGACCCCCAAGTGGCGCGCTACCTCATCCAGAACTCGACCTGGTGGATCGCCCGCACCGGAGCCGACGCCATCCGGCAAGACACCGTACCATACGCGCCGCGCGCCTTCTGGCGCGACTGGTCAGCAGCCCTCCATCAGTCGTTCCCTCACCTGAAAATCGTCGGCGAAATCCTCGACCCCGATCCGGCGCTCACCTCGTTCTACCAAGGCGGTCGCTCCGGCTTCGACGGAATCGACACGGGCCTGGACAGCGTCTTCGACTTCCCCCTCTATTTCGCCATCCGCGATGTCTTCGCACGCCACCAGTCGCCCCTTGCCCTCGCCCGACTGCTGGCCCACGACAGCCTCTACGCGCAGCCGCAACGCCTGGTGACGCTGCTCGGACTGCACGATACAAAACGCTTCATGAGCGAAGACGGAGCCACCCTGGACGACCTCGCCAATGCCTTCACGTTTCTCTTCACCACCCGAGGCATCCCCATGATCTACTACGGCGACGAAATCGGCATGGCGGGCGGAGACGATCCCGAGAACCGCCACGACTTCCCCGGAGGCTGGGCCGACGATCCCCACAACGCCTTCGAGGCAGCCGGCCGTACATCGGCGGAAAACAAACTCCACGACCACATCCGGAAGCTCACGCGCCTTCGAGCCGGCTCGCGTGCCCTGCGGGAAGGCACCACCCGGCCGGTCTATGCATCGGAGTCCGCTTACGCTTTCCTGCGTGAGGCTGGCCAGGAGAGATTCCTTGTAATCGTCCATGGTGGCGCCGCGCCGGAGACGCTCTCGATCCCATCGGAGGGACCGGCCGCGGTGTCGCTTCACTGCGAGATCGGATGCCGCGAGGATGTTCAGGCCACTGGCAAGACCTGGAACGTCCCGATCGCACCGCGCACCACGGAAGTCTATCGGGTGCTGGCCGCGGCAGGGTCCGAGCACTGAAAGCGAAAGGGCCGGCGCTCCTCCGCTGGGAGAAGCGCCGGCCCGTAAGTTGGGATGGCTAGGCTGGGCTAAAACTCGTAGCGCAGCCCGAACTGCATCACGCGCGGAGATGTCAACAGCTCACTATACGCGCCGAAGGTACCCCCGGTGGAGATGTCGAGCGAAGCGCTGTTCACGTCGAATCGGGTCGTGTTCGTCAGGTTGAACGTCTCCCAGCGGAACTGAAGAGAGTGCTTTTCGTTGAACGGCATCACAAACCGCTTGGAGAGGTTCAGATCGATGTTGAAGATTCCGTCGCCGCGCAGCCCATTGCGCGTCCCGATGCCGCCCGGCAGTTCATAGTCGAACGCGTTGATGGCCGAGTCCGGGCTGGCGAACATGTTCTCGCCGTGCTGCGTGGAGACAGGCGCCCCTGTCCAGCGTGCCCAGTTGTTGTTGTTCCAGTTGGTGGGCCAGACGCCGGTTTCAAAGACGCTGATGGGGAAGCCGCTGGACCAGCGCCAGACGCCGGAGAGTTGCCAGCCGCCGATAGCGGCATCGGCCCAGCGTGGAATGTCCGTCGCGAACCGCTTGCCGCGGCCCACCGGCAAGTTGTACACAGCCAGCATGTTGAACAGGTGCGTGTTGTCGTAGTCCGAAACGCCTTTCATCAGGCCCGGCTGCCAGGGATTCCACAGCACGCCGGTGGAGCTCCCCGCCCGCTCAGTATTCGACCGCAGGTCGATCGACTTCGAGAATGTATAGTTCACGTCGATCACGTCGCCATTGCCGAACCGCTTGCGCACGTTCAACTGGGCGCCGTGATAGCTGCCGCCGCCCACGGAACTGAACACCGACAGGTAGGAGAACTGCGGGCTGTAGAAGGTGTATGCGCCCTGGTCGGAGCAGCGCAGACGCACGGCGCAGTTGCCCTGACCGGCCCCCGTATCCAACTGGTACAGTGCGTAGGTCCAGTCGTAGGTATTGGCCGCATAGCGATTGTAGACCACCTGGGTCGCCGACTGCGTACCGGTGGCAGCTTTGCTGAACATGTTCTCCCAGAAGGGGACCTTCTGCACGTTCCCCACGGGCACGCCGTCCAGCACCTGCTGGGCCAGGATCGACGCCGCCTGGAAGTAGGTTTGGCCCGACTTAGGATCCTTCAGGTCCGTCGGCATCGCCGCGTCGCGCCGGGTGAGCGATCGCCGTGACAGGCGGCCCACGTAGGAACCCTGCACGAACCACCCATGGCTCAGTTCGCGCCCGATGCTGAAGTTCATGTTCATGTTGTAAGGAGCCTTCAGCGTGTCGTCCAGTCCGTTCGTGATGGCGAACAGGTTCGGATAGGTCGCCGGGAACGTCGCCGCGGGCGCGGCGGGCAGCAGGCCGGCCGGGATCTGGTCGATCGCCGTGAAGCGCGGAGCCGAACTGATGTCCAAAGTGGCCGCCGGATTGGTCAGCGCGTTGGAGAGGCCGAACGCCGTCGCGTCGTACGACCGCATCAGGCCGCTGCCGAACAGATCATAGAACATGCCCCAGCCGGCCCGAATCGAAGTCTTGCCCGGCCCGCCAAAGAGGAACTTGCTCAGGCCGCTGTCGCCCTGGGGCGAGTACGCCATGGAGATGCGCGGCGCCCAGTTGTCCTTGTGGAACGGGTAGAGGTCCCGCCCGCCGGCCGACTTAGGAATGAACGAGATCAGACCCGCACCCATCTGCGACAGGCCCTGCTGGGCCAATCCACCGCGCATGTTGAACCAGTCACCAATGGGGATGTTCGGCGAAACCTGCTGGCCGTTGGCCTCATAGATGGGCGGCATGAGGGAGTAGCGGATGCCACCGGTGACGGTCAGCGCGCGGCTGACATGCCAGGTGTCCTGCAGGTAAAACTCATACTCCTGGTTTTTGAAGTTGCGGACCACGGGAGCGCCTTCAGGCAGTACCGTGCCGTCTACCTTGTAGTTGTATTGTGCGTTACCTTGCGTCACCAGGCCCAGCACGTCGGTCATCGCATAGCGGAAGTTGGTGTACTGGCTGCTGGGCAGGTTCTCGAACGGGGCGGTCAGATCGGCACCGCTGCTGGTCAGCCACGAAGCGTTCGCCGTGGCGCTGGAGAAGGAATTCGCCAGATTGTTTCGCTTGTTCTGGTTAAACCGGGCGATACCGCCAAACTGAATCGTGTGAGAACCCTTGATCCAGTTCAGGTCCTCGCTGAGGGTGTGGACGGGAATGATGGAGACCGCGCCGCGGGTCAGGCCAACTGGCGGATCAATGCCGCGTAGAGTCACCGCCGAGAAGTTTGCGATGCCGGTCGTCTCGAAGCCCTGGCGCGTCAGGCCGTACCGGAAGTTGCTGACAAAGGTCGGCCGGAAGACGCTCGTCAGGCCAATGCCGTAGCCCTTGTTGTTCCGCAGCAGAACGCTGTTGGCGGGCTGCCCTGGAAATTGAGGCAGCCCCTGCTCGTTATCGTTCTGGAGATTGCCGCGAACAAACAGGGTGTGCTTCGCCTGCGAGTCGAGCATCCAATCGAACTTAGCGATGTAGGTATTCCAGCGGAGCGGCGTCGAGGCCTTGAACCGGTAGCCCGCCAGATTCATGCCATCACCGACCGAGAAGTCGTTCGGCTCCGGATACTTCTGGAGCATGGCGAGCACGTTCTGGTTGACTCCACGCGCGTCCACCAGCGACTTGATATCGGCCGGCGTCACGGTGGCCAAGCTGCCGTCCTCCTGCTCGTAGTGCAGGATCCCCTGGCGCATGTCCATTGAGGGAACATCGCGGATATCAGTGCCGTCCTTGGCATCGCGACGTCCTTCCCAATTGCCGAACACGAACATCTTGTTGCGCTTGATGGGCCCGCCCAGCGAGGCGCCAAAGATGTTGCGGATTAGTTTCGGACGTTCGATGCCAGCCTTGTTGTTGAAGAACCCGTTCGCCGTGGTGATCGTGTTGCGGTGGTATTCATACAGGCTGCCGTGCAGATCGTTCGTGCCGCTCTTGGTCATCATCACGACCTGGGCGCCCGACGACCGGCCGCTGTCGGCGTTCGCATTCAACGTCGTGACGCGAAACTCCTGCACGGAATCGGGCGTCATGCGCAGTACGGACGTAAAGGCGTTGCGGTCCATCTGGTCATTCACGTCGATGCCGTCCAACGTCACGTTTGCCTGATCACTCTTGCCGCCGTTGACGGCACCGTTGCGCGAATCGGTGTCATCTTCCTTGGTGAACACCACGCCCGGCTGCAGCGCCAACAACCCCACAATGTTGCGCGCGTTCAAGGGCAATTGGACGATGGGCTTGTTCCCAATGGCGTTGCCGACCGAGGCGTCCACGGTATTCAGATTCTCGGTTTCCGCCACCACCGCCACCGTTTCGCTCAGCTGCCCAACTTCCAGCTTGATGTTGACCGTGGCGGGATTGTTCACCAGCAACTGGACCCCATTGACAGTCGAAGTACGAAACCCGGTCGCCTTCACCGTAATGCGATACTTGCCCGGTACCACCTGCAGAAAGGCATAGCTCCCCGACTGGTCCGCCGCCGTACTGCGCTTCAGACTCGTATCGACGTTTTCCAGATCGACGACGGCCGCCGGCACCACAGCGCCCGACGAATCGGTCACCACCCCGGAGACCTGAGTCGCAGCCTGCCCCCAAGCCGTCAGATGCAGGGCCAACAGCCCCACTAACCCCAGAAGCAATCTCTTCATGTCTACTCCCCTGTAACAAACCTCAATGGACGATTAGATACATTTGTAACCGCAATGGAATCGAAAAAAACGCAGCGCCACCGACACACCGGCAACAGTGCCGCAACATATGCCGCTAACTCACTTATTTATTGATATTTAGAGCGAAGCTACGAGATGGACGCTCAGTCGCTGCTGCTGCATCGTGGAGCAACTGGTGAGCTATCGAAAGACCTATAGGAAACGGTTGTAACAGTGAATCACCCTGACTGTCAATCAGATTCTTCTATGGCTTCGATAGACGCAGGCGCGCAATCCAGGGAGGCGAGGGCGGGCAAAAGAAAAAGGCCCCGGAAACGCGCCGGGGCCTGCAGAAGGGAAGAGAAGAGAGAGTCGATCGAAACTTTATATGGTTAGGCCATTCACCCCAACGGTCCGAAACTCGTATTGCTGGATCTCGACGGCAGCCAGACCCTTCTCGCATCGGACAACCCGGCCGCGCGCCACAAGTTTGAGGGCGCATCGGTTATCCAGCTGAGCGGGCCAACTGATCGCCATCTCCAGGCGCTTTCCCGGAATCAGGGCCTGCTCCGTCTGGAACAGGACCCCACCGCTGCTCAGGTTCACAGTGGTCCCGGAGCCGGACTCGCCACCGAGTCTCTTGCTCATCAGTTTGAAGCGCAACTCGCGCTCTATCGGGAAACGATCCGACGTCCGTCGATCCGTCCTGCCCCGCCTGCCAGGAGTGATTGGTTCTGTTGCGAAGGTGTTCATGGTCAAGCCCACAAAGCATAGTTACCCAAATCGACCCCTAACTTCAATGGGGCGTTGGTTTTAATTGCCAGTAGTACGATGGTACCGCCCACTAGGCTATCAACCGGGTATGATCTTCCCTATGCGTACCCTTTTTCTTCTCATCTTTGTCGCGGCTGGGTCTCTGGTCCTCTCCGCCGCCGATAAGGTCGCGGTGGTACCGGACGGCGCCTCGGCCTCAGGACCCTTCTCCCCCGGCATCCAGGCCGGCGGTACTCTCTACTGCTCCGGCCAGACAGGCCGCACCAAGGACGGCAAAACCCCGGAAGCCTTTGAAGATGAGGTCAAAGCGGCACTGGACGCCGGCAACGAGATCCTCAAGAAGGCCGGCTATTCCGTCGAGGACGTCGTGGCCGTTCAGGTCTACCTCACCGACATGGAGCTCTTTTCCCGGATGAACGCCGTCTATACGAAGTTCTTCCCACAGCCGCGCCCCGCCCGTACGACAGTTGGGGTGGCCAAGCTCGTTGGTACCTCTCGCATTGAGATCACCTTTACGGCTTGGAAGCGTCAGGCTCGCTAGATCGCTGCTCCGCAACCCACTTGCGGATCTCTTCCAGTCGATCTTTAATGCGCGCTTCGGTGCCACGAGCCGTAGGTTCATAAAACTTAATGCCCGCAAGCCCCTCCGGCAGGCAATCCATGCCAGTCAGGCCGGCGGTGTTTGCATGCGCATGCTGGTAACCCTTGGCGTAGCCCCAGTCCTTCATCGCCCGTGTCGGTGCGTTCCGCAAATGCATCGGCACCGGCAATGCCGGATTGTTCCGTACAAACTCCATCGCGCTGCTCAAGGCACGGTAGCTCGCGTCCGACTTCGGCGCCACAGCCAGATAGATCGCGATCTGCGCCAGCGCCTGGTCGCCTTCCGGAACCCCCAGGAAATGCACGGTCTGCATGCACGCAATGGCCTGTTCCGCGGCCCGCGGATCGGCCAGGCCGATATCCTCCACGGCCATCCGCACCAACCGCCGGGCCAGGTACATCCGGTCCTCGCCCGCCTCCAGCATGCGCGCCAGCCAATAGAGCGCCGCGTCCGGATCCGACGACCGCACGCTCTTGTGCAGAGCGGAAACCAGGTTGTAGTGCTCTTCCCCGCTCTTGTCGTAGAGCAGCATCTTGCGCTGCACCGCGTCTTCCACTGCCTGGGTCTCCAGCGACCCACTCTCGCTCGCGGCGGCGGCAATCTCCAGAATGTTGTACGCCGTCCGGGCGTCGCCCCCAGCGTAAGCCGCAATCTGCTCCAGCAGGTCATCACCCGCCTGAATGCCCACCACCGGCAGTGCCCGCTTGAGCAGCACCACCGTTTCCTCCGGAGTCAGTGCGCGCAGAGCGTAAACCTTCGATCGTGACAGAAGCGCCGAGATCACCTCGAAAGAGGGATTCTCGGTGGTCGCCCCGATCAGAATGATGTCACCACGCTCCACATAGGGCAGAAATGCGTCCTGCTGGGCCTTGTTGAACCGGTGAATCTCGTCCACGAACAGCACCGTGCGCAACCCTTGCCGCCGGTTCCGCTCGGCCTCCACCATCACCGCTTTGATCTCCTTGATTCCGCTCAGCACGGCACTGAACGGAATGAAGGCACAGCGCGTGTGCCGCGCCACCAGGCTGGCCAGCGTCGTCTTCCCGACCCCCGGTGGGCCCCAGAGAATGATCGATGTCAGCCGGTCCTTCTCGATCTGCACGCGCAACGGCTTGCCCGGTCCCAGGATGTGCTCCTGGCCGACATAGCCGTCCAGCGATGTCGGCCGCATCCGTTCCGCCAGCGGGCGCGGAGCGTCGTCCTGCAACCCCGGAGTCGTTTCGAATAGGCTCACTCGACGGTCCTCTGGCGCCAGGCCTCGTAGAGCAGGATCCCAGCGGCCATAGCTGCGTTCAGGCTCTCCACCCCGGTCGTTGGGATATGCAAACTAAGTCCGGCCCCGTCCATGGCTTTGCTGACGCCTCGTCCTTCACTACCAATCACTAGCGCGCAGCGGCCGCTCAGCGTGGCGTTCTTCAGGCTGAGCGCGGCCCGCGGCGCCGCCACGAAGATCTCCACTTTGTGCTGCAAGAGCGCCTTCCGCGCCAGGTCGGGATCCACTCCATCCAGGAACGGCACCCGGAACAGAGACCCCGCACTCGCCCGCAGCGTCTTCGCATTCCAGGGGCTCACCGTGCCCTTCAACAGCAGCAGCCCCGTGGCCCCAAAGGCCTCCGCCGCTCGGGCCATGGCGCCCGCATTGCCTGGATCCTGCACACCATCCAGCACCACCACCAGGGAGTGGCCGCGCAACACGTGATCCATCGTCCATTGCGGCGGCTTTACCAGCGCCAGAACGCCCTGCGCCGTCTCAGTGGCCGAGATTTCCTGGAAGACCGCGTCGGGCACCGTGATCATCCGAATATCGCGCAGCTTGCCCACATGCCGCTCCACGACGCCCCGCACACTGTCCGATGCCACGACCACCGGCGTCTCCAGGCCGGACCGCAACGCCTCCTCCAACAGGTGGAATGTCTCGGCGACGCAGAGCCCGTCGCTCGTCAGCGTGCCTCGCGACAGGGCACGCCTCACCTCTTTCAGCAGAGGGTTGCGGGCGCTGGTGATAACTTCGGCACGGGACATAACGCTAGAATCAATATCGTACGATGAGGCGGCTCATTGCCATTGCATTTCTGGTCATCGGTTTGCCGTTGGCGACATACCTTGTGGTCGTGGCCAAGCAGATCGAGGGGCAATCCGTCATCGACGAGTCTCAAAAATCGGACATCATCGTCGTTCTCGGCGCCGCCGAATACAACGGCCGCCCCTCGCCGGTCCTGAAAGCCCGCCTGGATCACGCCTTCGACCTCTACCAGAAAGGCCATTCGAACCTCATCCTCACCACCGGCGGAGCGGGTGGCGACCAACAGTTCACCGAAGGCCAGGTGGGCCGCGACTACCTCGTCCGCCGCGGTATCGCCGCCGAGGCCATTGTGGTCGAGGGGCAGGGCGACTCCACCGTGGGGAGTCTCCTGGCGGTGAGCGAAATCATGCGCCGCATGGGCCTCGTCTCAGCCATCGTCGTCAGCGACGGCTACCACATCTTCCGCGCGAAGCGGATTCTCGAGCACGAGGGCATGAAGGTCTACGGCTCGCCCCGCCCCTACCGGCAGCAGGGCACCTTCCGCGAGCAATGGCTCTACGTCCGTCAGGCTCTGGGCTACCTCCTCTGGCGCGTCGGCATCAACATCTGACGCGCCCGGCGGTCTCAGTATCCAGCTTCGGATCCCATCCTATTTCACCGATACGCTTCGGAACGGTGCTTGACGTGGAGGATTCGGAGCACCTCACCCGTCGGTTTGAACAGAACACGGTAGTCGCCCAGCCGTAGACGAAACGTACCGGCGTGCTTGCCTTGCAGCGCTTTTACATCGCCTTCCGCGCTGACGGAGAAGCGGTGGATCCCATCAAATCAGATCCACCTCGGCGACGTCCAGCTCCAATACATCCAGACACTCTTGTCCAAGATAAATCCGCGAACCACGAATCGGGCCCGGTTGGACGGCTGAGAGGGGTGCCCTCCTACAATTAAGCGTTGGCGCAGTTTCGTTTTCTCACCGGGACCGCGCCCGCGCCACACCCAAGGAGGGCAAGACAATCCTACAAGCCGCCAGTCTCTTCAATCAACTGCTGCACCACTTCCCCCGCAACGAGTTCGCCGCTCTCGTCAAGAAGCACGGCGCCGAACGCTCCGCCAAGGGCTTCACCTGCTGGACCCAGTTCGTTTCCATGCTCTTCTGCCAACTCGGCCGCGCCGACTCCCTTCGCGAGATCTGCAACGGGCTCAGTTGCTGCCTCGGCAAACTCGTGCACCTCGGCATCGCCAAAGCGCCCCGCCGTTCCACCCTTTCCTATGCCAATGAACACCGCCCTGCCGCCCTGTTCGAGGATCTCTTCTGGACCTCGCTGGCCCGCTTCCGCGACAGTGGGACCCTCGGCCAGCGCAAACACAAGTTCCGCTTCAAGAACAAGCTGCTCAGTCTGGACTCGACGACGATTACCCTGTGCCTGAACCTGTTTCCCTGGGCAAAGTTCCGTCGCGCCAAAGGCGGCGTGAAGGCGCATGTCCTCCTTGATCACGACGACTACCTGCCCGCCTATGTGCTGCTCACCGAGGCCCGCCGGAGCGATGTCAAAATGGCCGACTCCTTCCTGCCCAATCCCGGCTCCATCGTCGCCATGGATCGCGGCTACAACGACTACGCCCTGTTTGGCCGCTGGACGAAGGCCGGCGTCTTCTTCGTGACCCGGCTGAAAGACGATGCCCAGTTTGAGATTGTCGAGGAGCGGACAAGGCCGCAGAACAGCGCGATCTGTGTCGACCAGATCATCCGTCTCTCTTCGGCCAAAGGCCGCGCCGGCTGCCCGCATCTGCTACGCCGCGTCGTGGTCTGGGTCCCCGAAAAGGACGATGTCATCGTGCTCCTCACCAACCATCTGGAGTTCGGCGCGACGACCATTGCCGCCATCTACAAGGACCGCTGGAAACTGGAATTGTTTTTTAAGGCGATCAAGCAAAACTTGACCGTGAAGACCTTCGTTGGCACCAGCGAGAACGCTCTCCGCATCCAGATTTGGACAGCCCTGATCGCGCTGCTGCTGTTGAAGTGGCTGCATCACCTCTCCCGCGCCAACTGGTCCTTGTCCAATCTGGCCTCGTTGCTGCGGCTCAACCTGTTCACCTACCGCGAATTGACGAAATGGCTGAACGATCCGCTCGAAACCCCACCTCTGCCACCGCCGCCGCAGCAATTGACGCTCGCCCTGTGCTGACTTGGACAGGCTCAACCCTTGTAGAAAGGAGACCACCCCTCAGGAAACCAGCAGCTGCCGGTCAGGAACCCTTTGAATTCAACACTGGATGCGACGGGTCTGTCCTATCTTGGACAGCAGTGACATCCAGAACCTCCTGTATTGGTTTGCCGTCTTTGACCAATATCCGTGTTCGCAATACTTCGTGCCGTCGCACTATCTCGTTCAGTGTCCGCCTAAACTCCGCGGGGCGGAAGTTCCCCTTGAGCCGGATCGCGGCCGGAATGTTGTAGGCGGCACCCTCCGGTTCCATTTGGTGGAGAAACCAGAGCCTCTCTTGCGAATACGACAGCGGTGAATTGCGTGTATCTGATAGGCGGCGCACAGTGGTACGCCGTCCAGTTGCTACCCCTTTAGCTTGCAAAAGCGAGTTGAACAGCCGGCGCTCAGCGTCTCGCATAGCTTCCATCTCCCGTTCCTAGACAGTTCGGCACTAATGCCTTCAAGACTTCTTCGGACGTGGCGCCGCGTGAACGCGATACAGACATCACTTGCCGTCCCTCAATGAGTCCGTGGGATCGGTAATGAGGGCGCGTCGAAGTGGGATTGCCGTACCGGCGAAAATGGCGAGTACGCTGACCGACGTGGCCTGCAGGCAGGCCCACAGATCTACAGAATCAACACCCGGCAAAACGCTCCTGAGGAGCCGTGAGAATACCACTGCTAAGACCACACCACCGGCTAGCCCTGCTACAACCGGACGACTAATGCCGCCAACCAGATCTCGGCAAAGGTCTACTGGACCAGCGCCGATAGCCAGGCGAATTCCGATCTCTCTCCTCCTCTCGGCAATTTGGTTTGAAAGGACACCATAGACTCCCAGGCTAGCGAGGCCCAAACCGATTGCTGAAAGAGTGCCGAACAACCAAACGGCAAAATATTGGCGGGCGAGCAGTCGCGCCAACAATTGACGCACAGTCGCGGAATCAGTGATGGGTTGGCCAGGATCGATTCGATCTACCTCCTGTCGTATAGCTGAGATGAGCGAGGTCGCCCCGCCTCGAGAACGAACTAGCGCGGTCGCACTCGGATTGAAGCCAAGCAGATAGAAGGTACGCGTCCAGTGAACCCATCTTGCGAGGTGCTGAGGGTTCCCCAACACTGAGGGAATGAGCAGCGGTGAGCTTCGGCGTGCCGAGCAGAAAGCACGATATTCGCGATGGCGAGCGTTGATTGAGGAATCTCGCAGAAGTGGCCAGGGGCCGACTGAGTTCTGCCGGGCGCGCGGCCTCGACGTCGCTCAGTTCTACTACTGGCGCCGTGTGCTGGCCCGCGAGGATCAAGAGGAACACACGACGGGACAGTTCGTGCTTTTGGGGCAGGACATCTCTCTGCATGCTGGCGACGAGGATTCTGCCCTGGAACTGGAAACGGCCGATGGCTGGCATCTCCGCATTCGACCGGGTGTGGACAAAGAGACGTTGCGGTTGGTAATCGACGTACTGCGGCCCAAGGCATGATCAGCCTTCCATCCGCCCTGCGCATCTATCTCTACACCGCGCCTTGCGACATGCGGCGCGGTTTCGACGGGCTCAGAGCTCTCGCCGCTCATGTGGTCGGCGTCGACCCGTTGGCCGGACATTTGTTCGTGTTTTGCGGTCGGCGGCGCGACCGAATCAAAATTTTGTATTGGGACCGCGACGGCTGGGCGGTGTGGGCGAAGCGGCTCGAGGCCGGCACCTACGCCTATCCATTCGAGTCGACGGGCCGGAAGGAGATCACTTCCGGCGAACTCGGAGCCCTGCTGGAAGGGCTTGATCTGCGGAACGTAAAAGTGCGAAAACGGTATCTCCCGCTGTTGCAACAGAGCGCGTAGAACCCCTATAAACATTGGCTCCGGACGCATTTTTCTCTTGGTTTTAGCCACAACAAAACCTATACTTCTTGTTGTGAAGCTCGACCTCAACCGGTTGCCGGACGATCCCGATCTGCTGCGGGAAATCGTAGCTGGTCTGGCCTCGCAACTGGAAGAGCAGGAACGCCGCCTGGCTCGCGTGCAGCACATTCTGGAGATCATGCTGGCGTGGCGGTTCGGGCACAAGGCCGAGAAGATCGACGAACGCCAGCTCTTCCTGTTCGCTGTGCAGTATGAGGCCAGCGGCGGTGATGCCGAGTCCCTGCATACCGAACTGAAGGAAGACCTGGGCGAGGACTCCGAACTGCTGGCGGCAGTGAAGCCGCCCAAGAGACGCCGGGGTCACGGCCGCAAGGCCTTGCCGAAGGCGCTGACGCGCGAGCGGATCGAATACGAATTGAGCGAGGCCGAGCGGGCCTGCCCGCACTGCCAGTCGACCATGCAGCGCATCGGCGAGGAAGTGAGCGAGCGGCTGGAATACGTGCCGGCCACGCTGAAGGTGATTGAGGAAGCGCGGGCGAAGTATGGATGCCAGTGCGGCGGAGCGGTGAAGACGGCTCCAAAACCGGCGCAGCCGATTGAGAAGGGCCTGGCGGGGCCTTCGCTGCTGGCCCAGGTGGCGGTAGCGAAATATGCCGACCACTGCCCGCTACACAGGCAAGAGGTGATCTTCCAGCGGCACGGGGTGGAGCTTTCGCGCAAAACGATGTGCGGGTGGATGAGCCAGACGGCGGACTTGCTCACGCCGCTCTACGAACGGCTGAAAGCGGTGGCGCTGCACTCGAAAGTGGTACAAACCGACGACACGCCGGTGGCGGTGTTGGATCCGACCCGAATGCACACACGGAAAGGGCGGATCTGGACGTACGTGGGCGAGGAAGCGACGGTGTACGACTACACGCCGACGCGAGCGAGGGAGGGGCCGGACCAATTTTTGAAAGATTACAAGGGCTATTTGCAGGCCGATGCCTATGGTGGCTATGACGCCCTGTACAAGGACCCGGAGCGCGGTCTGGTGGAGGTTGCGTGCTGGGCGCACGCGAGGCGCAAGCACTACGAGGCGCGCACCAGTGACGTGGTGCGTGCGACGACCGTGCTGTCGCACATTGGCATGCTGTACAAGATGGAGCGGCGCTGGCGGGGACTGAGTGGTGCCGAGCGCCGGTGGCAGCGGCGGCAACACGCGGTGCCTGTGCTGGAACATCTCAAGGAGTATCTGGAGCGAGAGAAGCTACTGGTGTTGCCGAAGAGTCCGGAAGGGATGGCGATTGGCTACACGCTGTCGAACTGGCAGGCGCTGTGCCGGTACACGGAGGATGGCGACCTGTCGATTGATAACAATGCGGCCGAGAGAAGTCTGCGGGGCATCGCGGTCGGACGCCGGAATTGGACGTTTTTCGGGAGTGATCGTGGAGGCCGGACGGCGGCTGTGCTGACGAGCTTCATGGCGACGTGTCAGCGAAAGAAGATTGATCCTTGGGCGTATCTATGCGATGTGCTCGGGCGCATCGCGGAACACCCGATCCAGCAACTGGACGAGTTACTGCCAAGTAACTGGAAGCCCATCCAGGCGTAAGTCGATTCGACGGCACACTGATCAAGCGCGGCCTGCCCGCAATGGGTTCGCCGGACGCATACGATAGAAGGTGGGCAGCGCCTTGCTGCTTAGGTCCGCATCCGTCGCATCCGCGACTACCCCTACTACCTGGTGTTTTATGCGTTGCGAACCGAATACTCCGAGTATGATGAAGCGTCCGATTGCACTGTCGTTTGGGAAGTAAGTCCGCGCCAAGGTTTGATTGATCACTACATTTCCCGGAGCCTGATCCGAGTCATCTAGATAGCGACCACGCACAAGTGCGATCCCCATTGCCGCGAAATATTCAGGCGATATCTCTCGCACCTGGGCGACCGGGAAATTGCCCGGCTCAGGCTCAGATACCCCGTCTATCCAAAAACGACCGCCATTCCTGGTAAAAAGCGGGGTACTGACGAGCGCGCTCGCCGCAACACCCGGAATGGCGCGGATGCGGGCGAGCAAGTTGTCATAGTAACGCCTAACGACAATATCGTTGGAGTAGAGATCTGGACGAAGCGAGATCGATAACGTAACGAGATCATCCCGCTTAAAACCTAACTTTTTGTTTACCATACTCCTGAAGTCATGAACAAGCAACCCCGCCACCACCACAACCGCCATGGACATAGCTATCTGTCCCGCGAGGAACACAAACGCGCGCCGTCGTTTCACCGGCGTACCGGCGCGGGACTTAAGCACCGTCATAGAGGCGTGCTCGGATCGCACAAGTTGAGCTACTGGGCCAAAGGCTGCTATCACGCTCGTCAGAACGGCCAGGCACATTGCGAACATAACCACAGAAGCGTCAATGCTAAGCTGGTCCGCGCGCACGAAGTGGCCGCCGCTGAGCTTGCGCACAACCACAATTACGCCGGCGGTCATCACTAAGCCCACAGTGGCTCCCACCAAGGAAAGCACCCAACTCTCAAGTACAAGTTGACGGAGGATAGTACTGGCGCGTGCGCCCAAAGCGCGCTTTATGGCAAACTCGGCCTCCCTCGCTAAATATCTAGTCTGAAGTAAACTGGCGACATTGCAGGAAGCTACAACCAAGACCAAGATAACTGCTAAACTTAGCGCCAGCAGTGGCGACCGCAACTCACCACTGAGATCATCCCTCAGAGGACGACACTCATAAGTGGTCGGTCCATTGGTCAAAGGGTATTTCTGGCGTAATTGGCTGACGATGGTATCGAGTTCGGAAGCAAGGTGTTCCATGCTAACCCCACTTTTCAGGCGCCCTACGCCATTCAGCACGTGCGACTGCCTCCGCTGGAGGGTTTTGGTGTCCAGATTCGACAAGGGGATCCAGACATCTGCCCAATCGGGCAGGCGAACGCTGGGCGGAAGCACTCCGATAACAGTGTAGCTACGACCGTCTAGCGCCAAGGAACGACCGATAATCGTGGGCAAAGCCTGAAAGCGACGCTGCCAAAATCGATCGCTAATAATTGCTACCGAGTTTTCGTGTCCTTCGTCGTCGGAACGGGTGAAGTCGCGACCAAGCTGCGGATGTACATCCAGAACTGTTAGCAAGTTATGCGAGGCTAATGTAGCCTTAATCTTCTCAGGTGGTCCGCCGTCGCCGGTCAGCCACGGTTCAAAGTAATTGGCCTCGGTATACGCCGCCAAGCCTTGGAGCGACTTGACGTAGTTCCTCCAGTCCTCGTAGTCCGGGGCAGAAATGCCCTGCTTTCCGATGGTGCGATGATGCTCGTAGAGCGCCACCAGTCGATCCGGATCGCCGAACGGGAGAGAACGAAGCAGCACACCATTTACCATGGCGAAGATAGTAGACGTGGCGGCGATTCCGACGGCGAGTGTCAGGGATGCCGTAATCGTAAAACTTGGCGTCCTCGTGCAGGTGCGTATCGCCAAGCGGAGGTCGGAGAGTATGCCTCGGATTATATTCATCATACTGTCCTCCTATTTATTAGTGCAGCGCTGTAAAGTATCGAGTCAGCCTGGGATTGAGGCCCGGGCTCGCCGATGATCTGGTTGAAGCAAACATGGGAAACAAGGCGTTCGATTCTAGCTCTCATCGGCTGCGTGTATCTGCAAGTGTCCCTCGGCAACGCGCCCCTTACCAGCGCACAGCCCCGCGTGATCGCAAAATTGCACGATCACGCAGAAGTTCAGAAATACGCATGGCCGTAGGACGGTCGAGGGCGCGGACGTCGGCGCGAGCCTCGTCGGTCCAAACGATCCTACGCGCCATTTTTCTTCAGAGGAAAGTCCGCCGTCGTCAGTCCGAATTCGGCCAGAATCTCTTCGTGGGGTATCGGCTCGTGGTGCTTGAGCCACTCTTCGGAACGGTCCAAGGCATCGCTTTCGTCCTGGGTGAGCGGTTCGTCATCGACTGGTGCCGATGCCAGGGACCGGGCCACAGGATCCATCATCGCTTCGAGCAGACCCTGGACGGCTGCCAGTTGCGTGGGTGGCAACTGATCAATTAGTGCGTGAACCTGCCGGCGTGTATCGGTGTTCATCAGCGTCCCCTTCCAGCGTACTCCTCCTCCATCCCGCGGCGCACCGGACTCTGGAGCCCTTCGGCCGCCTATTGCCCCGCCCCCAAAACCCACTTACTGAACCACGCCAGATTGTCTTCCATCACATGCATCTGCTGCTTCGGCTTCGAAATACCGTGGCCGAACCCCTTGTAGACCACCAGCCGCGCTTCCACCCCTTGATCCTTCAGCCCTTGGTACAGTTCGTACGCGTTCGGCAACGGCACCCGCTGGTCGTTGCCCCCGTGCTGAATCAGTGTCGGCGTCCGCGCCTGCTTGATATTCGTGATCGGCGAAGTCTTGCGGTAAATCTCCGGATCGTCCCACGGCGTCGCCTTCAGGTATTGGCGCGTGAAGGGGTGAATGTCGGTGTTCACATAGTAGGTCATCCAGTCGCTGATACCCGCGCCGACGCTGATGGCCTTGAACCGGTCGCTGTTCGTCGTCAGAAACGCGCTGATGTAGCCCCCCTGGCTCCAGCCCATGCAGCCCAGGCGCTCCGGGTCCACCATCCCTTGCGCCACCAGCGAATCGACCCCACTCAGCACATCCCAGGCATCGCCGACACCCAGATTGCGGACATTCAACGACCGAAAGGCCTCGCCATATCCGGCCGAGCCCCGGTAGTTCGGCTTCAGAATCAGCGCGCCCTTGGCGGCAAACTGCTCCACGGGATAGTAACGGTCGGCCGAGCGGTAAGGCCGGTCAACCCCAGTCGGCCCTCCGTGAATCACCACCAGCAGCGGGTACTTCTTCCCCACCTGGAAGTCCGCCGGCTTGATCAGGACACCCTCGATCACCTGATCGTCCTTCGACTTCCACGAGATCACCTCCCGCGTAGCCAACCGGAACTCCTTGTACTGATCCCGGAAGGTGGTCAGCGCCTTGGGTTCAAATGGAGCCACCGGCGAGACGTAGACCTCGGCAAAGTCGTCCAGGGCCGACCCGGTGAAGGCCATCCGGGCACGGTCTTTGCTGAACGACGGCGTGCCCGGCGAGAAGGCGCTAGTCCCGAACGCCGCGCGGTAGGTCCCCTCTTTCGGATCCAGCAGAAACACCGTGCTCGCGGTCTTCTGCTGCGCGCTGAACCAGATACCGTCCTGCGTCCATTCGATCAGCGAAGGTTCCTCGTCGAAGTTCGTCGTCAGCATGCGCGACGGGCCCCCGTCGGCCGAAACCGCGGCAAGGAGTGAGTTCTTGAAGTAAAAGAACGGCTCTCCATTGGCCGTCTCATAAGCGATCCACTTGCCGTCGGGCGACCAGTGCGGATTGGTGTCCGGCCCCTGCGTCGCCACGATCTTGTTCAGATTCTTGTTCTTGACCGTCAGCACATAGAGATCGGCGCTGTATCCATCGCTCAGCGAGTCATTGATGGGTGCGCTGAAGGCAATGCGGGTGGAATCCGGCGACCACGAAAAGCCGTTCACCGTGAAACTCTCGCCTGACGTCAACGGCTCAGGTTTCGTTTTGGCTCCGGGCTCGGCCGGCAGGTCGACCACATACAGGTGCGAGTAGGTGTGGTCGCCACCCACGTCCTCAAACTCGCCGTACTTCTCTTTCCGGTCTTTCTTGTCCTTCGACTCCGGCCCGGTCGACGTAAATGCGATGCGTTTGCCATCGGGCGCCCATTCGTATGACTGCACTTCGGCATCGCCCGAGGTCAGTTGCCAGGCTTCCCCGCCCTGCGGCGCAATCAGCCAGATGTGCTTCTTGCCGTCGCGCGCGGTGACAAAGGAAACCCACTTGCCATCCGGCGACCACTCGGGCGACGAGGCACCCTTCCCGTGCCGGGTGAGTTGCAGGGGCGAGCCCGCGCTGGACTTCACAAGCCATACCTGAGTCCGGAAGTCGTTCTCCTCCCAATTCGCGGATCCGGCGGTGTAGACCACCGATTGGCCGTCCGGCGAGATCCGCACCGAAGCGGGCGCCGCGAAATTCAGCGACTGCTCGATCGTCGGTGCTTTGGGACCATCCACCGCCCACGCGGCTGGAGAGACAATTAGGAACAGGGCCGAAACCGGGACGGAGAAAGGGAGTACGAGGCGCGCCATTCGCCTATTCTGCGCGCTTTCCGTGGCGCGGCACAACCTTGGCCTGGTGCCTGGAAACACAACAGCAGGTGGATGTTACAATTGAGAGGTTTGACTCGTGTTCCCGATCCCTGTCGTGACCGGTGTATGCGGTTGCTGCACCTGCTGGATAAGCAGAAAGCCTCCGCTGCCGCGATCACTCATCTCCCCAATGTCCGCTACCTCAGCGGCTTCACGGGTAGCAACGCTATCCTATTGATTTCAGGCCGTGGAGCGACGCTCTACACCGATCCCCGCTACGACATCCAGGCCCACCAGGAAGTGCAGTGTTCCGTTCGAATCGTGCGCGGGCCGCTTTGGCCGGAGGTCGCCAGGGAGATCGCAAAACGCCGACTCCCCACCGTGGCGCTGGAAGCTGACAAGATCCCTCACGCCAACTGGCTGGAGGTGGCGAAGCTCCTCGGTAAGGGTGTGAAGCTCAGGCCCATGCAGGGCGTGGTGGAGTCGCTGCGTTCGGTCAAGTCCCCCGGCGAGATCGCGACCATCCGGCAGTCTGTGCAGGTCAATTCCAAGGCGCTGGCGCAAACCCTCAAACGGGTGAAACCAGGCATGACCGAACTGGCAGTCGCGGCCGATCTCGACTACCGCATGCGGGGGCTGGGCGCGGAAGCCGCGGCCTTCGAGACCATCGTGGCATCCGGGGTTCGTTCGGCTCTGCCGCATGCCCGGCCAACAGCCGAAAAGCTGAAAAACGATCAGGTACTATTGATAGACATGGGCGCAAGCCTGGACGGCTATGCGAGCGACATGACTCGAGTGGTCCACCTGGGTAAGCCGGGCGCCCGCATCCGCGGCTTGTATGAAGCCGTGCTGGAAGCGCAGTTGCAAGCAATTGCCGCCGTCAAGCCGGGCGCATCGTGCGCGGACGTGGATGAAGCTGCCCGCGGCGCATTGAGAAAACGCAAGTTGGATCGATACTTTACGCACTCCACTGGCCATGGATTGGGTCTTGAGATTCACGAAATCCCGCGCATCGGCGCCAAAGTGGAGACCGTCCTCCAGCCGGGCATGGTCATTACCATCGAGCCCGGCGTTTATGTCGAGGACTTTGGGGGCGTACGCATTGAAGACACCGTCCTGGTGACGGAGACCGGCGTCGAGGTTCTCACGCCGACGACAAAGGAATTTGTGGTACTCGCATCATGACCATTGAAGAGATTCGTGAGTTGATCCAAACGGTTTGCTCCACAGGAGTAGCCGAACTGGAAGTGCAGCGCGGCGACAACCGCGTCTGGATCAAGCGGACAGCAGGTGTCGTCACGCAGGAGATCCACGTGCCGCAACAGTCATCGGCGCCCGCTCCAGCCCCCGTTCAGACGGGCACGCCCTCTCAAGTGACAGTGGCCGCACCGTCCGCGCAACCCGCGCCCGGTGAGCCCGATCTGACCGATCCGACACTGGAGCCGATCAAATCGCCCATCGTAGGCACGTTCTATGCCGCCGGAGCGCCTGGCGCGGAGAATTTCGTGAAGGTTGGCGACACGATCAAACCGGGCAAGGTCCTGTGCATCATCGAATCGATGAAGCTGATGAACGAGATCGAAGCCGAGGTCTCCGGCACCATTGTGAAGCGGCTTGTCGAGAACGGCCAGCCGGTGGAATACGGCGAAGTATTGTTTCTGGTGAAGCCCAGCTAACGGGAAGCACCCCTCATGATCCAGAAAGTTCTGATCGCCAATCGCGGTGAGATCGCCCTGCGCGTGATCTGCGCCTGCAAGGACATGGGCATCAAGACGGTGGCCGTGTACTCCGAGGCCGACCGCTATTCGCTGCACGTCCGCTTTGCTGACGAAGCCGTTTGCATCGGTCCGGCCAAGAGCGCTCTCAGCTATCTGAACATCCCCTCCGTCATCAGTGCGGCCGAGATTACCAACGTCGATGCCATCCATCCGGGCTATGGATTCCTGAGCGAGAACTCCGACTTTGCCGAGGTCTGCAAGGCATCAGGCCTGAAGTTCATCGGGCCGGAACCGGACGTCACCCGGTCGATGGGTTTGAAGCAGATTGCCCGGGAGAAGATGAAGGCGCACGGGGTCCCGATTCTGCCCGGCTCCGACGGCATCATCGAAAGCCCCGAACACGGTCTCGCGGTCGCCGCCGAGATCGGTTATCCGGTGATTCTCAAGGCTTCCGCCGGCGGCGGAGGGCGCGGCATGCGCATCGTCCGCTCGGCGGAAGAACTGCCCGGCCTGCTCGCCCAGGCCCAGCACGAAGCGCAGGGCGCCTTTTCGAACGGCGACATGTATTGCGAGAAGTTCATCGAGAAGCCGCGCCACATCGAGTTCCAGGTCATCGCCGACGAACACGGCAACGTGGAAGTGCTGGGGGAACGCGAATGCTCCATCCAGCGCCGCCACCAGAAGCTGATCGAAGAGGCCCCCTCGGCCGCGGTCTCGCCGGCGCTTCGCAAAAAGACAGCCGCTGCGTTGAAGAAGGCTCTCTCGGCCATCGGTTACACCAACGCCGGCACGGTTGAGTTCCTGATGGACGAGACTGGTAATCTGTACTTCATCGAGGTGAATGCCCGCATCCAGGTGGAGCATCCCGTCACTGAGCTCATCACGGGCATCGATCTCGTGAAGGCCCAGATCCGCGTCGCCCAAGGTGAGAAGCTCTCCGACATTCTCGGCGGCCCGATAGAGATCAGAGGACATGCCCTGGAGTGCCGCATCAACGCCGAGCATCCCGTGACGTTCACGCCGTCGCCGGGCCGCATTCAGGCCCTGAATTTGCCGGGCGGCATCGGTGTTCGCGTAGACACTGCCGCCTATAACGACGGCGTAATTCCGCCCTACTACGATTCGCTGATAGCCAAGCTGATCACGCATGGCCGCGACCGGGCCGAGGCAGTTGCCCGCATGCAGCGCGCGCTCGACATGTTCGTAGTCGAGGGAATCCACACGTCGATCCCTCTGCATCAGGCGATTCTGGCCGACGAGGAGTTCCAGACGGCGGCCATCGACACGCACTTCATCACGCGGTTCCTGGAGCGGCGCAAGAACGCAGCCGCTAAATAGGGGCCTGCATCGCTGGGAGGACGCATTCGCCGATTCCTGCAATCTCTGCTGCCCGCCGCACGGCGCGAAGCGAATGCCGTCCAGGAAATCAATGAGTTGCGCGCCGAGTACAGGCGCCGTGCCGACGCCGCGCCACCGGACAAGCTGAACGCCTGGATTGCCTACACCGCCGTGTTGGCCGAACGTGAACTCGGCTTCACCCTGTTCGACGTGCAAGTCCTGGGTAGCCTGGCGCTTACCAACGGCCGCATCGCCGAGATGCAGACCGGCGAAGGCAAGACGCTGGCCGCCGTGCCGGCTATTTCGTGGTTCGCGCGAACGCGGCAGGGCGTCCACGTAATGACCGTGAACGACTATCTGGCCGCTCGCGACGCCGCCTGGATGGGCCCTATCTACAAACGGTTAGGCTTCACCGTCGGCGCCGTGCAGCAGGGCATGACCAGCGCCGAGCGCCGCGCCGCCTACACCTGCGACATCACCTACTCGACGGCCAATGAAATTGGGTTCGATTTCCTCAGGGATCGCCTGGCACTCTATCCGGAAGAACAGGTACACCGGCCCTTCGCGTCGGCCGTGATCGATGAAGCCGACTCCATCCTGATCGACGAGGCACGCATTCCTCTGGTGATTGCCGGCGGGCAGGACGACGAAGGCGGGATCGCCCTGCGAGCCGATCAGGTAGTGCGGCATCTACAGCCCTACCTGCATTCCACGGTGGATGCGGGGCAGCGGAATGTGGCGCTCACCGATGCCGGCATCCGCGCGGTCGAAAGCGCCTTCGGCTGCGGCAATCTGTTCGATGAGCGGAACCTGCAACTCCACACGGCCGTGCAGGACGCGCTGCACGCCCATCGCCTGCTGCACCGCGATGTAGACTATGTGGTCAAGGATGGATCCATCGAGCTTGTCGACGAGTTCAAGGGCCGCATCGCCCTGGATCGCCGTTGGCCGGCCGGGCTACACGCGGCCATCGAAGCCAAGGAGGGTGTGTCGGCCAAACCGCAGGGTTCCATTCTCGGCTCCATCACACTGCAGCACCTCATCGCCCTGTACCCAATGGTTTGCGGGATGACCGGGACGGCGGCCACCCAGAAGGAAGAGTTCGCCAAGGTCTACGGGCTGGACGTGGAGGTGATTCCACCAAACAAACCCATTGTCCGGATCGACTACCCCGATGCCGTCTTCCCGACCAAAACGGCCAAGGACCGCGCGCTGCTGGAGGAGATCCAGCGCGCTCACGCGAGCGGTCAACCCGTACTCGTGGGTACCGCCAGCGTGGCCGAGTCGGAACACCTCAGCCACCTGCTAACGGGTGTACCTCACGAGGTCCTAAATGCCCGCAACGACCGGGCCGAAGCATCGATCATCGCCCGGGCCGGAGAACGAGGCGCGGTGACCATCTCCACCAACATGGCCGGGCGTGGTACCGACATCCGGTTGGGCGACGGTGTGGCGGAGCTGGGCGGGCTGTATGTCATTGGAACCAATAAGCACGAAAGCCGCCGCATCGACAACCAATTGCGTGGGCGCGCGGGCCGGCAAGGCGACCCGGGCTGCTCCCGCTACTTCGTCTCCCTGGAAGACGACCTGATCGTTAAGTTCGGCGACGTCCTGCCGCGCTATCGCCACGAACCGTCGACGGTACAGCGGTTCGTGGAAGGGCAAAACCTCGACATTCGGCAGTTCCTCCAGAAGTACGAGATGCCAATCGAAGGCCAGCGCCATCGACTGCACACTTACCGTCAGTCGGTATTGGAAGGGGAAATTCCTTGCGCCTCTGAGCTGGAGCGACTGGTCACCCTACGGACGATTGACGATCTCTGGGCCGACTACCTGGCGCGAGTGGCGGATTTTCGAACCGGCGTGCACTGGATCTCCTGGGGCGGCAAGGACCCGCACCAGGAGTACCTGCGGCAAGTGCACCAGTGGTTCGAAGAACTGGAAGCGAGTCTGCCGGAGGAGATCGAAGTCCGCCTCCTGCAGGCGGAGGAAGCGGGCGGCCTGGATCCCAACGAACGCGGCGCGGTCTGGACCTACACGACCACCGACCAACCCTTCGGCACGTGGAGTGAACGCGTCGTGAAGGGCCTGCGACGCATGTTCAGCGAACGCCACGGCGGCACCTAAATCACTGTGTTTCCAAGAGACAGCACGGCCCGGAGCGAGTCGAGCTCCGGGCCGTTTGGTTGAGGTTACTGCAGCGGCAGGTCGCCCTGACCGTTGTCGGGCTCGGGTTCGCCTTCCACTTGTTCCGCTTCCTGCACGGCGCAGGCGGCGGCGACGGCGTCGCTGGCTTCCATCGAGACCAGCTTCACGCCGGAGGCGGAGCGGCCGGTCTTGCGGATGGATTCCGCTTCAGTGCGCAGGATCTTGCCATCACGGGTGATGAGGATGACGTCCGTGTCTTCCTTCACTTCCAGGACAGCGAGCACGCGGCCGGTCTTGTTGGTGAGCTTCATGTTAATGACGCCCCGGCCGGCGCGGCCCTGCAGACGGTATTCGCTGATCTTGGTGCGCTTGCCGAAGCCGAGATCGGAGACGGAGAGCATGAGGCTCTCTTCGGTGACGACCTCCATGCCGATGATGTAGTCGTCCAGATCCAGGCGCATCGAGGTGACACCGGCGGCGGGCCGGCCCATGGCGCGGACATCGTTCTCATCGAACTTGATGGCCATGCCTTCGTGCGTGGCAATGAAGATCAGGTCCTTCCCGGTAGAGATGCGGGCGCTGATGAGTTCGTCGCCGTCCTTCAGTCCGATGGCGATGATGCCGCGCGCCATGGGGTTGTCGAAGACAGTGAGTTCGCACTTCTTGATGACACCGTACTTGGTGGCCATCACGATGAAGCGATCCGGCGTGAATTCCTTGACCGACAGGAATGTACGAACCGTCTCGTCTTCCTGCAGGCTGATGAGGCCGTTGATGTTCTTGCCCTTGGAGGCGGCACCGGCGTCCGGAATATTGTAGACCTTCAGCCAGTAGAGCCGGCCCATCGAGGTGAAGATGAGCAGGTAGCTGTGCGTGTTGGCCACCATCAGGTGTTCCACGACATCTTCCGTGCGGGTGGCCATGCCGATGCGGCCCTTGCCGCCGCGCGTCTGGCGCCGGTAGGTGTCGAGGGACGTCCGCTTGAGGTACCCGCCGCGGGTGACCGTCACCACCACGTCTTCGGGTTTGATGAGGTCTTCGAGGCTGATTTCACCTTCGTCGTCGACGATAGCGGTCCGGCGCTCGTCACCGAAGTCCTTTTGGACCTCCTTGAGTTCCTTGACGATCAGGGCGCGGAGGACCTTGTCGGAACCGAGGATCTCGAGGTATTCGGCGATGAGGCGCTGAATCTCGGCTAACTCGTCGAGAATCTTCTGCTGCTCCATGCCGGTGAGGCGCTGGAGTTGCAGCTCAATGATGGCCTGGGCCTGTTTCTCAGAGAAGTCGAAGCGGGAGATGGCCTCACCGTTGAAAGCGATGGTGGGCGACCACTTGGCGACCACTTCCTGCAGGCGGGGATTCTCGGGGAACTCCATCTGGCCCATGAGGGCCTCGCGGGCTTCCCGCGGGTTGCGGGAGGCACGTACCGCCTCGATGACCGCATCCAGGTTCTGCAGGGCTTTCTGGAAGCCCAGCAAGATGTGCTCGCGGTCGCGGGCCTTGCGCAGCAGGAATTCCGTACGCCGGCGGACGACTTCCACACGGTGGTCAATGAAGCGCTTGAGGCAGTCGATGATGCCGAGCTCGCGCGGCTGGCCGTTGACGATGGAGAGCAGGATGACGCCGAAGCTCACCTGCATTTGCGTCAACTTGTAGAGATTGTTGAGAACAATGTCCGTCTGCTCATTGCGCTTGAGCTCGATGACAACGCGCATGCCGTCACGGTCGCTCTCGTCGCGGACATCGGAGATGCCTTCCAACCGCTTCTCGTTCACCAGTTGGGCGATCTGCTCCACCAGCTTGGCTTTGTTCACCTGGTAGGGCAGTTCGGTGATGACGATTGCGTCACGGTCCTTACCGAACTTTTCCGTGCTGGCCTTGGCGCGGATCTTAAGCGACCCGCGGCCGCGGGTGAAGTAGTCCAGAATGCCCTGGCGACCCAGCAGGATTCCGCCGGTGGGGAAGTCCGGGCCGGGCACGAGTTCCATGATCCGGCTGAGCGGCGCGTGGGGATCCTTGACCAACTCGATGGTGGCGTTGACGATCTCCGTGAGGTTGTGCGGCGGAATGCGCGTCGCCATGCCGACGGCGATGCCCTCGCTGCCGTTCAGCAGCAGATTGGGCACGCGGGTGGGCAGCACTTCCGGCTCCACCATCGTGTCGTCGTAGTTGGCGCGGAAATCGACCGTTTCCTTATCGAGATCCTCCAGCATGACGGCCGCGATCTTGGATAGGCGGGCCTCGGTGTACCGCATGGCCGCTGGCGGGTCGGCGTCGACCGAACCGAAGTTGCCCTGCCCATCCACTAGCGGGTAGCGCATGGAGAAGGGTTGAGCCATGCGGACCAACGCGTCGTAGACGGAAGAGTCGCCGTGCGGGTGGAACTTGCCGAGAACGTCGCCGACGATGCGCGCGCACTTCTTGGTGGGCCGGTTGTAGGTTAGGCCCATCTCGCTCATACCAAACAGGATGCGGCGATGGACAGGCTTCAGCCCGTCGCGCACATCGGGCAGAGCGCGGCCAATGATGACCGACATCGAGTAGTCGAGATACGAGCGGCGCATCTCGTCTTCGATGTTGATCGGCGTAATGTTCTTGCGATCGCCCAGGGGCAGTTGGATGCCACCCCCGGACGGCGGTGGCGCTTGCGGGTCGTCAGGGTTCTGCGGATTCGGCATGGATCAAGTATCATTTTAGCAAAGCCGTTGAAAGATCGGGCCTTAACCTATGCAACCTGGACTGAAATCGTGCGTTGTGAAAGCGTCCGTGCTCAGCGCCGCGCCCGCTGCCCGGCTATGGCGAGCTTGGACGGAACCCGAGCTTCTACAACAGTGGTTTTGCGATCACGCCTGGGGCGACATCGGGATGGGCGGGGACTACTACTGGACGTTCCACGAGATGGGCGCGCAGGCTCACTACCAGATCACGGAGCTGACACCCGAAGTCCGCATGACGCTGGAGGCCGCGGACCACATTCTGGATTTTCGGGTGGATCTGGAGGGACACAGCAGCCGCGCGACGGTGACACAGCAGTGGCGACTTGACCATGCTCCGGCAGCGGAGGCTTTGGCCGATGTCCGGTCAGGCTGGCTGATGTCGATGGCGCTGATGCGGCACTATGCGGAGAATTACTGCGAGCAGCCCAGGCAGACGCTGTTGGTTCAGCTTCCATGGAGCGGTCCGCTGAGCAAAGCGCTGCCCTTCTATCAGGATCCCAGGGAGTTGAGGCGTTGGCTGAAGGTGACGGATCGTCCGCGGGAGATCCTCACCGATACGGGCCAGGAGGTCTGCTACCGCTGGGATGCGGCCGGCGGAGTGCTGGAATGCAAGGCGTTTCACTGGGAAGGAACCGGACGCCTGGCGTTGCGGGTGACTTCGTGGAGCAAGGGCTATGACCTTACCTTCCTGAAACCACAGCTGGAAGAATCGCTCGACCACCTCCGCAACCTGTTGATATCCTGAAAGTAGCCGCCATGCTTTCCATCGTCATTCCCATTCACAACGAGGAACCCGCGATCCTGCGGCTGTACGACGGGCTTACCTCCGTGCTGGACACCATCCAGCAACCGTACGAGTTGATCTTCGTGGACGACGCCTCAACAGACCGCAGTTTCGACCTGCTGGCCAATCTGGTGGAGACCGATGCGCGGTTGAAGGTTATCCGGCTGCGACGCAATTTCGGGCAGACGGCGGCGCTATCCGCGGGTTTTGACGAGGCACGTGGATCGGTCATCATTTCGATGGACGGCGACCTGCAGCATGATCCGGCGGATATGCCGGCGCTGTTGGCCAAGATCGACGAAGGCTACGACATCGCCAGCGGCTGGCGCAAACAGCGCAACGACAACCTGGTGATGCGCAAGATTCCGTCGCGGATCGCCAACTGGCTGATGTCGAAAGTGAGCGGCGTGAATCTTCACGACTTCGGCACGACCTACAAGGCGTACCGGGCCGAGGTGATCAAGGACGTCAATCTGTACGGCGAGCTGCACCGGTTCATCCCGGCACTGGCCAGCGTCTATGGCGCGCGCATCGCCGAGGTGCCCATCCAGAACCCACCGCGCACCGGTGGGGCGTCGCACTACGGCATTGGCCGGACCTTCAACGTGATGTTCGACATCATCACGATCCGCTTTCTGCTCAAGTACTTCACGCGGCCCATGCACTTCTTCGGCCGCATCGGCCTGGCCAGCGGCACGATGGGCGGGGGCATTCTGTTCTTTCTGCTGGTGAAGAAGCTGCTGGGTCACGAGATCATCATGCAGCACGGCCCGCTGCTGTTTACCGGTGGCCTGCTGGTGCTAGTGGGCCTGGTGATGCTCACGACAGGCCTGCTGGGCGAGATCATGATGCGGACATACTTCGAGAGCCAGGGACGCCGCATCTACGCGATTCGCGAAGTACGCTCGCAACAGGAAGCAAAGACCCCCAGCGAGGGCAAGTAGCGCCCGGGGGACAGGCCGGCGGAGAGGCCGGCCCGCAATCCTCAGCAGTTCTCCCTAATGGGTGATGGCGCGCCGCCAGCGCTCTTCAAACAGGCCCGCCATGGCTTCGGCAAACCCGCCATGGTCAAAGACCACAGCCGTCCAGGCCGGACGCGTGATCACCGGGTCAAGCAGCGCCACCAACCCCTGGCTGCAGTCAAACAAAGCCAGTTTCAAGGGCAGCGACAGCACTTCCCGCACCTCCACGCCCACGGACTTGTAGTCCTGCAGGCGGTCGCGGTGTTCGTCGTCGAGCGCTCCGGATTCCACCAGGATTCGGCTGCGCACACCCCGTGCGGCAGCCTGTTTCACCAGTTGTTCGTCCAGAGGGTCGACGGCGTAGGGCGGCCGGGAGAACTCAATGAACTCCCGTTCGACACCGGAAAGCATGGAGCGGTAGTGAACGGCGATCTGCGACGGATCGTTGACGATGCGCAGATAGTCGAGCGTCCCGCGTCCACCCTGGCCTTCGGCGTAGGCGGTTCTGAGGTCGGCGGCCAATGACTGGCCGTGGCGCCTTTGGCCGTCAAGTTGTTGTTCGAGGTCTTCCTTCTGCCGTTCGAGGTAGGCCGGAATGGCCAAACCAGGTTCGACGGCGGAGAAGAGCTTGGTCTTTTCCTGCACCACTTGCGCGAAGCCCTTTTCGACCAGGCTATCGAGCACCTCGTAAATCTTCTGTCTAGGTACGCGCGCGCGCGCGGCCAGTTCCAACGCCTTGAAGCGTGGATGACCGACGAGCACCACGTAGGATCGCGCCTCATAGGCATTCAGCCCAACCTGCTGAAGCCGGCGCCAGAATTTCTCGTAATCTACATCGGCAAGTTCGTTTGCCATATCCCCGTTCATCCTTAGGTTCATCAGGTATATCACAAGGAAACGCCTGCCGCTGCAACACCGGAGCGAGTTTGTGCATCTGATCTACATGGGCGTCAACACCTGGGAATTGCCGCATACCCTCGGCGCGCTGCGCCGCAGCGAGTGGTCGGAGCAGCGCTGCCGCTGCCGGAGCGTCAAGGACGAGATTCGCGAAAACCTCATCTGCAAACTGAAGCAGGGCAAACGGCTGTTTCCCGGCATTGTCGGCTATGAGGATACGGTGGTGCCGCAGGTGGTGAACGCCGTGCTCTCGAAGCACAATTTCATCCTGCTGGGCCTGCGCGGGCAGGCGAAGACGAAGTTGATTCGCATGCTGACGTCGCTTTTGGACGAGGCGATGCCCTACATCGCGGGCTCCGAGATTCGCGACAATCCCTACCAGCCGCTGAGCAAGTTCGGGCGCCAGACCGTGGAGGAGATGGGCGAGGAGACCCCGATCGCCTGGCTGACGCCGGAGCAGCGTTATGTGGAGAAGCTGGCGACGCCAGACGTCACGATCGCGGATATGATCGGCGATCTGGATCCGATCAAGGCGGCGCGTTCAGGGCAGAACATCAGCGATGAGTTAACGGTGCACTACGGGCTGTTGCCGCGTGCCAATCGCGGGATCTTCGCCATCAACGAACTGCCGGACCTGGCCGGCAAGATCCAGGTGGGTTTGTTCAACATCCTGCAGGAGGGCGACGTCCAGATCAAGGGCTACCCCGTGCGGCTCCCCCTGGACCTGATGATGGTGTTCACGGCAAACCCCGAGGACTACACGGCACGCGGCAAGATCATCACGCCGCTGAAAGACCGCATCGGCAGCGAGATCCGGACGCACTACCCGCTGACGGTGGACCAGGGCATCGCGATCACGAATGCCGAGTCGTGGACCAAGCGCGAGTCGGCCGTGTCCATCTCGCTGCCGGGCTGGATGCGCGAGGTGGTGGAGACGCTGGCGTTTGCGGCGCGCGAGGACAAGCGCGTGGACAAACGCAGTGGAGTGAGCCAGCGGCTGCCGATTTCGGTGATGGAGAACGTCGTATCGAATGCCGAGCGGCGCGCGCTGCTGACGGGCGACGCGGACGCGGTGCCACGGATTCTCGACCTCTATGCCGCGCTGCCTTCCATCACGGGCAAGCTCGAACTGGAGTATGAGGGTGAGTTGAAGGGCGGCGATGCCGTGGCTCGCGATCTGATCAAGGCGTCGCTGGCCCGCGTTTACAAGAAGCACTTCGAGAATGTGAGCGTGCGCGAGGTAATTCAGCATTTCACTGCCGGCGGGACGCTCAAGCTCAATGAGCTGGCGACTTCGTCCGAGGTGGTGAACGCGCTGTCGGCGATTCCGGGCTTACTGGAAAAGACGAAGCATCTGGGCCTCTCGGACAACGAGAGCGATGGCATACGGGCGGCCGCGGGCGAGTTCATCCTGGAGGGGCTCTACGCCTTGAAGCGCATTGGGCGCAGCGAGGAACTGGGGTTCCAGGGTGGAGACGGCTCGTTGTCGGATTCGCAGGAGTGGGCGAGCGGCGAGGAAGAAGACGACGAGTGGCCGCCGCGGAGGCGCAAGGACAAGAAGCGGAACTATAACTGACGAACGAGCTATCAGCTGTCAGCTATCAGCCTTCAGCTTCGCGCTGGTGGCCAGGGCGACTCGCAAAACGGGCCGCCCCAAAGCTGATAGCTGAGAGCTGAAGGCTGACTGCTCTTCCCATGAAAAAAATACGCTACGGACGCTACGAAGAAACGGACCTGGGCCTTTCGGCCGAGGATCTGATGCAGATGTTGGGCGACCTGATGCTGGACAGCGGCTTCGACGGATGGCGCGAGCTGACGATGGAGGAACTGCGCGAGGCGCTGAAGCGGGCGTTGGAAGAGCGGGGCGAGTTCGACCAGCAGCGCATTGAACAGGCTCTGGACGGATTGCTCGCCAAGCTCGAACAAGAGGGCTATCTGAACCGGGAGGAACAAAAAGAACGGCCGGTGCGTGTGGAAATCACGGACAAGGCCATCGATTTCCTGGGGTTCAAGACGCTGAAGGATCTGATGGGCGCCCTGGGGCGGTCGTCGTTTGGAGCGCACGAGACGCGCGACCTCTCGACCGGCGTGGAGTCGAGCGGATCGTCGAAGAAATGGGAGTTCGGCGACACGCTGAATCTCGACGCCAGTGCGACGCTGTTTTCGGCGTTACAGCGCGAGGGCGCCAAGCTGCCGCTCGAGATCGAGTACGACGACCTGCATGTGCATCAGAGCGAGTATCAGAGTTCCTGCGCGACAGTGTTGATGCTGGATTGCAGCCACTCGATGATCCTCTATGGGGAGGACCGCTTTACGCCCGCCAAGCGCGTGGCGCTGGCCCTGTCGCATCTGATCCGCACGCAGTTCCCCGGCGATTCGCTGCGCCTGGTGCTGTTTCACGACACGGCGGAAGAGGTGCGTCTGGGCGAACTGGCTCGCGTGCAGGTGGGCCCGTACTACACGAATACGCGCGATGGCCTGATTCTGGCGCAACGCATTCTGGCGTCGGAAAAGAAGGACATGAAGCAGATCGTGATGATCACGGACGGCAAGCCTTCGGCCCTGACACTGGAGGACGGACGGATCTACAAGAACCCGATGGGCCTGGATCCGCTGGTGCTGAGCAAGACGCTGGAGGAAGTTGGGCGGTGTAAGCGGGCCGGCATCCTGATCAACACCTTCATGCTGGCCAGCGACTATTCGCTGGTGCAGTTCGTGCAGAAGGTAACGGAGATGTGCAGGGGCAAGGCCTATTTCACGACTCCGTATAACCTGGGCCAGTACCTGCTGATGGACTTTCTCAACCGCAAAACCCGCACGATTCACTGAGGCGTTTTGCCGCTACAGTAGAAATCATGCATCGTAGTGACTGGCAGTGGGAGAACGAGATTCTGGAGCGGTTCTCCACGTTGCCGCACGGCCGCTCGAACTATAAGCACCTGGTGCGTGAGCTGGGCCTGAAGGGCGAGAACCGGAAAGAACTGGAAGACGCGCTGGACCGCCTGGCGCGCAAGGGCTCGCTGATCGAACTGAAGGGCGGCCAGTATGTGCTGCCGCGCTGCACGCAGGAGTACGCCGTGGGGCGGCTGAACATGCACCGCGACGGCTATGGGTTCGTAATCCCCGAAGTGCAGCCGATCGGCTTGAGTGGAGACGTCTTTCTGCCGCCGAACTCGCAAGGCGCGGCGATGCACGGCGATCGCGTACTGGCGCGGATCACGCGCGTGCATGCCGGCCGGGCCGAAGGCGAGATCCGCAAAATTCTGCGGCGCGCGCATCCCACGGTCGTCGGCGAATTCAAGGTAGGCCGCCGCCAGAACTTCGTCGTGCCTCATGACAGCAAGCTGCAGAAGTGGGTGCTGATCCCGGACGGCATGGAACTGCCGAAGCTGGGCGCAAATCCAGATCGCATCGGGGCCGCTCCGCTAAATCTGAACGGGCCGGAGGATCTGGACGGCTTGATCGTCAACGTGGAGATCGTCGAGTACCCGGAGGACGGCGACGATTACCCGGTGGGGCGTGTCGTCGAAGTGCTCGGCCACCCGGACGACTTCGGCGTGGATGTGGAAGTCACGATCCGCAAGCACCACCTGCCAAACCGGTTTCCGGCCGAGGTTTTGGAGCAGGCGCAGAGCGTGCCGGGCGTAATTACGCAAGCCGAGCTGGACGGCCGCCGCGATTTCCGCGGCATGGAGATTGTCACCATCGACGGCGAGACGGCGCGGGATTTCGACGATGCCGTCTGGGTGGACCACCTGCAGAATGGCCACTATGCGCTGCACGTGCATATCGCCGACGTCAGCCATTACGTGCGGCCGGGGACGCCGATCGATATCGAGGCTTTGACGCGGGGCACCAGCGTGTACTTCCCTGACCGCGCCGTGCCCATGCTGCCGCTGGAGCTATCCACCGAGATCTGCTCCTTGAAGCCACAGGTGGACCGGCTGTGCATGAGCGCGCTGTTGGAGATCGACCGCCAGGGCACGGTGGTGAAGCAGGAGTTCTGCCGGGGCGTGATCCGCAGCGTGGAGCGCATGACGTATACGAACGTCCATCTGCTGCTGGAAGGCGACGAGGCGCAACGCGAACGATACAAGACGCTGATCCCGCAATTCGAGCTGATGAAAGAGCTCGCGCTGGTTCTGAACAAGCAGCGCATGCGGCGCGGCTCCATCGACTTCGATCTGCCCGAGCCCCTCGTGGTATTTGACGCGCAGGGCGTCATGACCGGTATTGCGCGGACTCCCAGGAACATCGCGCACCGCCTGATCGAGGAGTTCATGCTGGCGGCGAACGAGGCCGTATCGAGCCATCTGGAGTCGCACCTGGACGAGTCGATCTACCGCGTGCACGAGGTTCCCGATCCTCAGCGCGTGATGGAGTTCGAAGAGGTGGCGTCCCGCTTTGGCTATTCGCTGGGTATTCCTGCCATGCCAGTGAAGAGATACCGGCAGGTGGACAAGAAGAACGATGGGCGCAGGATCATGCGTGTGATCGAACGGGCGGACGACAGTTTCCGCGTTGCCTCGAAGATGTACCAGAAGCTGGTGGAAAAGTTGGAAGGCCGCCCGGAGGAGAGGATTCTCAGCTACCTGATGCTGCGGTCGCTGAAACAGGCCCGCTATTCGACCAAGAACGTGGGCCACTTCGCATTGGCTGCGAAGTCCTACACGCACTTTACGTCGCCCATCCGGCGGTATCCCGATCTACTGGTACACCGGCTGCTGGGCGGCCTGCTGGACGGCCGGCCCGCACCTATCGTGGGGCTGCCGGTGATGGCGGAGCAGAGCTCCGATACCGAACGGCGAGCGGCCGAGGCGGAGCGCGAGTTACTGGAGTGGAAGAAAGTGAAGTTCATGATCGACAGGGTGGGCGAGGACTTCCCCGCCCTGGTGATCTCCACGGCCAAGTTCGGCTTCTTCGTCGAATTGGACGAGCTCTTTGTCGAGGGGTTGGTGCCCATCGACTTCCTGCCCGGCGAGCGCTGGAATTTCCAGGAGAATTCGCGCGTCATCGTGGCGGAACGCAGTCGCAAAGAGATCAGGATTGGGGATAAACTGAGGGTCCGGCTGGATCGTGTGGACGCCGTGGAGAAAAAGCTCATCTTCTCGCTGGTGGTGCCGGGGTCACCGCGCGGCGTAAAGCGAAAAGGAGGGACTGGGCGATGAAGCGTTGGGCATTGCGAATTGGCTTGGCGATCCTGGCTATCTACGTCGTGTTTCTTGGCGTGATGTACGCGGCCATGACGAAGTCACCGATGGAATTCAGCCGCTTCATGATGGTGCTTCCGACACCGTTGATGTACGCCACACCTTTCCCACCCATGTGGGCGAAGGCGCGGGCAGGCACGGTGAAGCCGGGCGACCTGGCTCCGGATTTCACATTGCCGCGGCAGGACCAGCAGGGCCAGGTCCGGCTGTCGGAGTTGCGAGGTGTGCGTCCGGTGGTGCTGGTGTTCGGGAGCTATACTTGACCGCCCTTCCGGCGGGAGGTTCCCGTCTTGAATGCGATGTACCGCGAGTTCCGCGACCGCGTGGATTTCTATGTCGTGTATATCCAGGAAGCACACGCCAGTGACATGTGGCAGATGTCGGCGAATGAGCGCGACGGTGTCCTGTTTGCGCTGCCGAAGACACAGCAGGACCGGTCGCTGGTGGCTTCGGCGTGCGTTCGCAAGCTGGGGCTGGAGATGCCCGCGTTGATCGACGGCCTCGACAATGCGGTGGATCAAGCCTACACGGGCTGGCCGGATCGGCTCTATGTGATCGACAAAAGTGGTTACGTTCGTTACAAAAGCGGACCGGGTCCGTTTGGTTTTGACCCGAAACAGATGAGGCCTACTCTCATCCAGGTGACGGGGCAGGACCCAAAGAGCTGAAACCCTTGTCCGTCGTGCGGCATCTCACGGGATGTGAACGAAGACGACTTACGCCAGGCAGTCAGCCATCAGACATCCGTGGACCGCGCAGTCTTGTCCCTGTTATTGGGAGGGGCTGTTCGCCGCCAAAGGGTGCTGCTGGACTGTCCCGCGATGGCGTACGAACCACGGTTTTTTATGACTCCGCCGGCACCGGGCGAACCCGATGACTTCATCCTTGCCCCCACCATGCCGGATAGTGGCCCGATTTCGCACCTGCTGGTGGACCTTCTGGCGGACGCGCGGAACAAGTAAGCCGGTCCGTTACCGTCTGAGGAACAGCGCCGCGCAAGCGCGGCAATACGCGGCCTGACGCAGATCGATGCGCTCCACAGCGTGAGCCGAGGACATGACGCAGCGCCAATCGGTGCAGTGCTTCAGGCCTTGTGTATGACCGACCTCGTGGAGTAGTTCCTTGAAGAGGCGCTGGGATAACGCCTCTTCATTGGGCGGCAGGCCGTAATATTCGTCGCGCAGACGATGGGTGGAGATCACCGCGGCCGGACCGGCCAACTGCGCTTCCCCAAACACAAACGTAAGAACCGGGACGTACAGATCGAGCGCCGTGACGCCGAGTACGACGACGCCGGAGGGTGGGTTGCGTTCCTTCAGCCGCGCCAGCACGGGGGTGGACCAGGCCTGCATTCGATAGGCGTCGAAGGTGTAGTCGATGGTGACAGGCTGCGTCTCGACATGGCACGAGACCGACAGCGAACGGGCCGCGGAAGCGGAAAGGCCGTCGAGCGCGGAGAGTGGCGGCAATCCCTCGCCGCTCGCCAGGGATAGCGGGACGAGGTGGATGGCGGAGATCACTTGGGCGCGGAGTCTCTCAAACCATAACGCTTGATTTTGTTGTAGAGCGTGGTGCGATCAATATCGAGGATGCGCGCCGTCTTGGAGAGGTTCCAGCTCGTCTCCTGCAGCATCTTCTCAATGTGCGTGCGCTCAATATCTTCCAGCCGTTGGCCCGCGGCCCCGTTCTGCAGCGAGGGATGCGACTGAAAGGGGAAATCCTCGGGCCGCAGTTCCGTCTCCCGATTCATCAGCATGGCGCGCTCGATCGCATTTTCCATTTCTCGCACATTGCCAGGCCAGTTGTAGTCCATCAGGACCTCGAGCGCCCGCGGGGCCATGCGCTGCACGGGCCGGTTCATCTGTCCGGCGAACTTCTGCAGGAAGTGGTCCACCAGCAGGGGAATGTCCTCGCGGCGGGAACGAATGGGCGGAATGTCGATGGCGAAGACGTTCAGGCGGTAGTAGAGATCGGGCCGGAAGAGACGCTCCTCGACAAGTTGCTCGAGGCTCTTGTTGGTGGCGGCAATCGCTCGAAAATCCACCTTGATCTGCTGCGTATCTCCGACTCGGACAATCTCTTTCTGCTGCAGGACGCGCAAGAGGTCGGTCTGCACGTGGAGGCTGATGTCGGCGATTTCGTCGAGGAAGACGGTGCCGCCGTCGGCCACTTCGAACTTGCCTTTCTTGCGGGCCTGGGCTCCGGTGAAGGCGCCACGCTCGTGGCCGAAGAGTTCGCTTTCCAGCAGCGATTCCGTGAGGGCACCGCAGTGGATGGTCACCATTGGATTGAAGCGCCGGGGGCTGGCGGCGTGGATGGCGCGGGCCACCACCTCTTTGCCCGTGCCGCTCTCGCCGGTGATGAGAACCGTGGCATCGGTGGGCGCCACTGTCTCCACCAGCTCAATGACGTGCTTCATGGCCGCGCTCTGGCCAATCAATTGAGTATCGGGAAAGATCTGCTTCAGATTCTCCCGCAGGCGCACCACCTCGCGGGTAGCCGTGCGGTGGGAGATGGCGTTGGAGACCAGATGGACCAGCTCGTCGGGGTCGAAGGGCTTGGTGATGTAGTCGTAGGCGCCGTTCTTGAGGGCGCGGACGGCCGTCTCCACTGAAGCGTAGCCCGTCATGATGATGACGGGCATGTCGGGATCCACTTCCTTGAGCCGGGCCTGGAGTTCGATGCCGTCGACGCCAGGCATCTTGATGTCGACGAGGGCGAGATCGAAGCGGTCGTGGCTGAGGATTTCCAACGCGGGCGCTGCACCGGGAGAAATGGTGACGTCGAATCCTTCACTCTCAAACCACTTCCCCAGGGAGTCGCGCACGACGATGTCGTCGTCGACAATGAGGAGTTTCCCGCTATTCATACGTTCGTTCCTTGCGATGTTAAGTCGGCGGCCGCTGGCGTGCCAGTAGACTCCGCCGGCGCGCACAGTGGCAGATGCACGATGAACTCGGCACCCTCCCCCGGCGCGGATTGCACGGCGAGCGTTCCGCCGTGACGGTCGACAATGCCCTTGGCCACGGCCAATCCAAGGCCGGTGCGGTGCTGATTGTCCTTTGTACTGAAGAACGGCTCGAAGATCTGCTGCTGGATGGTGCTGGGGATCCCCGGCCCGTTGTCCTTGACGCGGATCACGATCCCTTGACCCGATTCCGCCGGCTGGGTGGTGACACGGATTTCCCCGCCCTTCCCCAAGGCCTCTGACGCGTTGACCACCAGCACGATGAGCACCTGCTGGATCTGGCCGGCGTCGCACTGCACTTCGGGCAACGTGGGGCTGAGATCCTTGATGAGCACCGTCTGCGCCAGATCGAGCTGATGCGTGATGAGGGTGAGCGCGCGCTCCACCACCATGTTGACCTGCACTGGAGCACGCTGCGGCGGGCTCTGTCGCGCGAAGGCGAGCAGGTTCTTCATGAGATCGCCGCAACGGCGGCTTTCGCGTTCGATGACGTGGAGGCTCTCCGTCATGCGCTCGCGCGTCGCCTGGTCCAGGTCGGGCTTCTTCAGGTCCTTGATGGTCAGGCGGGCGTAGGTGAGCATGCCGAAGAGGGGATTGTTCACCTCGTGGGCCACCGTGGCGGCGAGCCGGCCGAGCGACGCCATCTTCTCGGTGTGGATCAGCCCTTTGTGCGCCGTCTCGAGTTCGGCCGTCTTCTGCTGCACGCGGGTCTCCAGCGTGTGCGCCCAGCGCGTCAGCTCGGAGTGTGCCTCCTCAAGTTCAGTGGCCATGTCGTTGAAGGAGGTGGCCAAAACGCCCATTTCGTCGGTGGAGTGAACCGGGATGCGGTAGCCGAAGTGGCCCTGGGCCAGTTTGCTGGTGCCCAGCATCAGCCCGCGCATGGGCTGGTGCACGAAGTACCAGACAAACCCAATGGACAGCAGGCAGGCGAGGATCGCCGTGGCGATGGTGAAGCCATAGGCCTGGGAACGATGCTCGGCCAACTGGGCATCGACCGCGTCGAGCGCGAGGTGAGCGTCGATGACACCCAGGATGCGCCGTTCGGCGGGATGGGCGTGGCAGGCGGCGTTGGAGCAATCCGGACTGTTCTCAATCGGCCGGATGACGGCGAGTGTACGGCGGCCCAGCGAATCGGTGAAGATGCGGGCACGGTCGTGGCGCGCGAGTTTCGTGAGCGGTTGGGATTGAGCGTGGCAGGCGTAACAACTCTCGGCTCCCTTGTCCACCATCGAGCCGATCTCCTTGGGATCGGTGGAGTGGCGCACCTGCCCTTCCTCGTTGATGATGCGGAGCCTGCGGATGCCCGGTTCGCGACCGATGTCGCGAATCATGGAGTAGAGCATTTCGCGGTCGTTGTGGAGCATCGCCTGCCAGGCGGAGGAGTGGACAACGTCGGAGATGCGTTCGGCGGAAAGCGAGACCAGCGCCTCGAGATGTTTCTGCTCAAGGCGCTGGAGTACGTAAGCAAAGAGGGTAAAGCAGACGATCACGGCAGCCAGCAGACACCCCGCCAGCTTGGCCGCGAGGCCAAAGCGGGGTAACTGGATGGCGTGCTGAGTCAATCGGTCTCAGTCTCCCCGGGCCAGTGAATGCGCGTAGTCGCGATCTTCCAGCACGGGTACGGCCTGCACTGGTGCGTGCTCTTCGGGCTCGAATACCGGCAGGTAGTGAGCCGCCATGCGGAAGACAAAGAACCCGGCGGCCACCATGGCGAGAGTGATGGACACTTCCGTCCACTTGGGGATATAGTGCACACCGGAGGAGGCTTCCAGGCCGGTGACGCTGACGTTCAACCGGTGAGTGACGAAGCCCAGCAGGAAGAGAACCGTGCCGACATAGATCGCCTGCGGATTCTGACGGGTTCGTTCCCGGAAGAACATCAGCATGGGAACGGCCATGAGCACAATCTCCAGACCGAAGAGCCAGCGCTCCCAGCCGGGATTGTTCAGGGTCGACATGGCGCCGCGATGGTACAGGTCCAGGAAGCGCATGGTCAGATAGACCGCGATCACCACGGCCAGAACGCGTGTCATCTTCTGCACCAGCGGGAACTCCAACTGGCGGCCAAAGGCCTTGGCACTGTGCCAGGATTCGAAGATCGTCATGGCCAGGCCTGTGGCGATGGCCGACACATAGAACAGCACCGGCAACAGCGGCGAGTACCACAGCGGATGCAGCTTGGTGGGCATGATGAGGAAAACGCTGCCCAGCGAACTCTGGTGCAGAGTTGAGAGGATCACACCCAGGATGATGATGGGCAGCATGACACCCTTGAGCACCCGGTGAGCTTTCACTAAACCCAGCTTTTCCAGCACCATCGGGAGGAATTCCAGGAACAGGACGGACGTGTACAGGGTCACGCACCAACCCACCTCGAACATCACCGACCGCGGGTTCCACATGATGAGCGGGTGCCACACACGGTAAGGCCGGCCGAGGTCGAACATCAGCGCGACGGTCACCAGCAGGTAGCCGAGAAACGCGGTGAGGATCGCGGGCCGGACCACAGCTTTGTAGCTCTTCAGATTGAAGATATGGACGATGGCGGCCAGCGTGAAGCCGCCGGCAGCCAGGCCGACACCGCAAAGAACGTCGAACCCAACCCAGATGCCCCACGGGAACTGGTCGCTCAGGTTTGTGGAGGCGCCCAGACCGTAATAGAACCGCACGAAGGTGGCATAGGCCGCCACCAGCATGATGACGGCAAACGAGGCGCGCCAGAAATAGGTACGCAAGGCGTTACTCATGACCGTCCCTCCTCGCGCGCCACTTCTTCCTTCCGGTGGGAGATCCAGTGGATGCCCCCCATCAGCACAGAGCCCATCACCACCACGTCGGGCACATGTTGCAGTGCGTTCCACGTGAGGGCGGGTAGTGCCGACTTAATGACCTTCGTGTTGTAGCCGATCTGGTCGAACGGTACGGAGGCGAGGATGAGAACGGACGTTCCACCCACTTCCTCCACCCCGTAGATCTTCGGATAGTAGTCCTTGGGTTTATCGGAGATGCGCTTGCGAGCTTCGGCGATCAACTCATCCCGGTTGCCTGTGATGGTGGCGCCATATGCGCATGCCTCACTGCACCGTGTGACACCGCCGCCGGGTACACGATCGCTGCACATGTCGCATTTCCTGACTTTGGGCAGCCGGGCTTCCCACTCGTAGGTGGGCACCTGGAACGGGCAGGCAACCATGCAGTACCGGCAGCCCATACAGCGGTCTTCGTCATAGACCACCGGGCCGGCTGCTGTTTTCTGCAACGCACCGACGGGGCAAACCGAAGCGCAGGCGGGGTCCTGACAGTGCATGCAGAGCTTGCGGGAGAACTTCTCCCCAAAGGTGCGGATTGTCGTCAGCTTGTGGGAAGAGATCTTCTCTTCGGCTGCGATCTTATCGTTGTACGGCAGCTTCCAGCGGGTCGAGCAGGCTTCTTCGCACTGCCGGCATCCGACGCAAAGTGTGCTGTCGTAAAGGATTGCCTTGGACATGGGGTCCTCTTGTCGCTCTATCTTATCTATATCAGACTTTCAGGTCGATTGTTCTATTTTTCTACAATGAAAGGCACTTAACTCAAGAGGTACTGTTTGGCGGCCTTGTGCCATACGTCCACAGGCAGGTCGGCTGTTGCGTCTTTCGACGGGCGGCCACCGTCGGCGGCAGTCGCGCCGGCCAGTTGCGGTTGCAGGCCGTAGAAACCGTCGGCGGCTTCCTTCATCCAGGAGCTAAGCAGGTTGGCGGGCAGCAGGTTGCGGGTTGGACCTTCTTCGTCAGGAGCGAACACGGACATCAGCCAACCCTGGCCGTAGGGGTCTTCGCGCAGCAGGTGCGGATTGTTGGCCAGTTCGGCGTTTACTTCCACCACTTCCCCTTCCACGGGCGAGATCATTTCGATCTTGGCGTCGCCGCGGTACAGCGAAATGACTTTCTGGCCCTGACGAACCCAGTGACCGGGCTTCGGTAGTTCGATGCGGTCGACCGGACCGGCCAGGATGGCCGCAAACTCGTCGGCGCCGACGCGGTGGACGTTCTTGCGTTCGCGATGCAGCCAGGTGTGGCCGGGGTGATAGCGGAGAGCGGCAGGCACATGGAAACCGCTCAGAATCTCGTTGTCCACGTGAGCGGCCAGGGTCTCGGGCTCTTCAGCCATGGACAGCGCGGGCACTCGCTTGCGATTCAGAATCATGTCGACGGCAATGAACACCGAGAAAGTGACGATTACTAGTAGGACGGTCATGATGGTTTATCCTCTTTTGCTTCTGCCCGGCGTGTCCGGACGCTTTCTATAGGGCAGTTGAAGGACCAAATCAGGATTTCCCATAACTAGCTGTTTCTATTGGCTTTATAAAACATGCTCCAAATGGTCCATGTTGAAGATTTCAACACCTATTTATCCTAATTAATGCTGCTTGGACGTAAAGCACTGATAGAAGGTGGCTTAGGAGGGCGTGGTGGAATCCGACGGCACCTGTAGAAGGAATCTACAGATTTGCGCCGCCATCCAGGCCCCGCCAGAGATACCAGCAGGCATAGGTGGTGTATGGGCGCCACGGCCGGGCAATCTTCACCATGCGCTCGGGCTTGGGCGGGGTTCTCAGGCGGTAAAGGCGCTGCATCGCGTTGCGGATGCCCAAGTCGCCCAAAGGCAGAACGTCAGGCCGTTGGAGCGCGAACATCAGAAACATCTGGGCAGTCCAGACACCCACGCCCTTGGCCGAGGTGAGGTGGGCGATCACCTCCTCGTCGGGCATGGATGGCAACTGGGCAAAGTTGATGGTTCCGTCCAATGTCTTTTCGGCCAGCGATCGCAGGTATTTGGCTTTTTGACCGGACAAACCCAATGGCCGCATCTGTTCCGGTTCCAGGGTAAGGATGCCTTCCGGGCGGACCCCTTTGGGTCCGAGGGCAGCCTCCAACCTCTTATAGATGGTGGCAGCCGCCTTGCCGCTCAACTGCTGAAAAACGACGGAGCGGGCGAGTGTGGAAAACTCCGGCGGATGGAAGGCGATCTGGCAGGGGCCTACCCGTTCTATCCAAGTAGCCAGCTTCGGATCTGCCGATGTGAGATGGTCGACGGCCTTCCTCATAGGATGAGTTGTAACACGTTGCGCGCGGCGCGCATCCTCAGTATGTCATGGTGAAGTCAATGACGATGCTGACGACTTTGCGCTGGATAGCCGCAATCGCACTGCTCCCCTGCCTGAACGCCCAGGCTCCTCCCAAACCAGCCGAAGACGACCAGGGTCCCACCATTAAAGTGGATGTCGACCTGGTGAACGTGTTCTTCAGTGTCCGGGAGAAGAAAGGCGGCTACGTTTCCAACCTCTCCAAGGACGACCTCGATGTGATCGAGGATGGCAAGCCCCAGACCGTGAAGTTCTTCACACGGGAAACCGACCTGCCGCTGACCATCGGCCTATTGGTGGACGTGAGCGGCAGCCAGGGCGCGCTGATCGAGGAAGAGCGTAGCGCCTCGTACAAGTTCCTGGCCCAGGTGCTGCGCAAAAAGGATGAAGCGTTCATCATCAGCTTCGGGGTAGACAGCGAGCTACTGCAGGATTTCACGAACTCCCCCGGGTTGTTGCGCGATGGACTGTCGAGATTGCGGCTGAATGCCGGCGTCAGCGGGATGTCGCCGACGGGCTCGCCGTTGCCAGGCGGCGGCCGCGGCACGGTCCTGTATGAGGCGGTCTGGCTGGCGGCCAAGGACAAGTTGCGCAGTGAAGTCGGCCGCAAGGCGCTGATCGTCATCACGGACGGCAACGACGTCGGCAGCCGGGTGAAGATTGAGAAGGCGATAGAAGAGGCGCAACGTTCCGACGCCATCATTTACTCGGTGCTGTTTGAGGATCCGCGCTACACCTCGATGGCCTACGGCGGTTCCTCCGGCGAAGGGCCGATGCGGCGCATGGCGGAGGAGACCGGCGGGCGGGTCTTCCGCGTGGACCGCAGAAACCGGCTGGAAGACATATACAACACTATCCAGCAGGAGATGCGCAGCCAGTATGCCGTCGGCTATGTGGCCAGCAACCAGGCCAAGGACGGCACGTTCCGCAAGGTCGAGATCCGATCGAAGAACAAAGACCAGAAGGTTCAGGTTCGCAGAGGCTACTACGCGCCGGAAGAGGGCAAGCCGGGGCACTAAGCCGCCTAGTTGCCGACGTAGTGAAGTTCGACCCGCTGCAGCATCATTGCGGGTTGACCAGCCTTGTTTTCCGGTTGCACGAACAGGCGGTGGCGCCCGGGCTCAAGCTCCATGTCGCCGACCTGAAACGTCCGGAGTTTCCCACCCTTGGTCGCCTGTACCACACCCTTGGTCATACCGGTGCTGTATCCCTGCAATGTGATGGTGTACGGCACTCCGGCGCTGGCGGGCGTGGCGGCGTAGACCACTTGAACGGAGTAGCGCCCGATGCGCGGCACCTCAACGGTCCAGAACGGCACGTCAATCGCCTTGACCCAGTTGGCGATCACGGTCGTTCCGTGTAGTTTCTCGAGATGCGCCTGAACGCCGGCGCGGCCCCCAAAGTCACATTTCGAGGCTAACGCCACGACGTCGCCAGGCGTAGCGGCGCAGAGAGTGAATCCCAGGAGTGCAATGAGTGGTTTCATACGAAGATGAGGGCCCGGACGATCGCCGGGCCCTTTTTGCTTGACGCTCTGACCTACTGAGCGGGCGCCGGCGCGATGTCCTGGTCGCGCAGGAAGCTCGTCCATTCTTCCATCCAGTCGTTGTCGCCGTCGAAGGCGCCGCAGAAGTTGGCCCACTGGTCGAAGAAGCCGTCATCCGGCGGGGCATTCCAGCGGAGTTGGAGGGCGGGCGAGCCGATGGCCGGGCGCAGATCGGGGTCGCTGTAGACCAGCGGCCGGCGCAGTTGCGGATCGGCGGCCACGAAATTGTGGGCCGGATCGGCGGCGTAGGAAGCCACGTCGGTGCCGGCCGGCTTCTGCCCCACCTGGGCCGCAACCGTATTCTCGAGGGCCAGGTTGAGACGATTGTTGTTCCACATGAGCAAGCCGTTGAGCGACAGGGCGCCGGAGTTCAATTCGCCGACGGTCGCCGCATCGGGCAGCATCAGGCCGAGATAGCCGAAGTTGGTGACAATCGCGTTGTTCACTGAGCCGCGAGTGCCGCGCCGCAGGTACATGCCCGGCGACCCGTCACCGGTGTTCTCGTCCTGGGCGGCCACGCCCGGTCCCACGAAGGTCATGTTCCAAACCTGAGGATTGGAGTAGGGCTGATCGGTCACGCCGAACTCGCTGTTGTCGGCTTCGATACCGCGGTTGCCAAGACCGGTGCCGGGATGCTGCATGGCAACCATATACTGGACCCGTCCGCGCCAGCCGAGCTGCCAGTCGAGGTAGTCGTCGGCGTTGAAGGCGCCCACGGCATACTTCAGGTCACTGGTGCCGCCAAACCACTCAAACGCGTCGTCCTTGCCGTAGATGGCTTGCAGGTGGTGGGCGACGGTCTTGCTGCCGCAGCCGCCCCAGGTGAATGAGTTGATTTCGTTGTTGGTGGTGAAGACTGACCCGGCGTACTCCACGCGGACATAGGCCAGAGCGCCGCAGTTGTGCGCGTCGTCGGTGCCGCCGTATTGCAGGTAGGGCCGGTTGTCCAGACCTTCGATGAAGTTCGTTCCGCCGGTGACGTTGATCTTCGCCTTGCCGAGCATGACGAGACCACCCCAGTCTTCACGGCCGCGGTTGCCGAATGCCTGCGAGCTGGTCATGATGATGGGCCGCGAACGAGTGCCCTGGGCGTTGATCTGCGCACTGTTGGTAATGATCAGCGCCGTGGGATCGTCCGTCCTGGGCATGCCGATGACGAACGTGCCGGGCTGGATGGTGAGAATTGCGTTCTCCACGCGAGTGAGGGACTGGATGCGGTAGGCCTTGGTGTTCACCCAGGTGGTGTCCTGGCTGATGACTCCGCCCACATCTACCAGACCGTCTACAACGCCGATCTTGAAGTAAGCGGCCTTCAGCACGCGGCCACCGGTGTAGTCGCGCAACTGCACGGTGAGCGTATGCATGCCCAGTTCCGAGGGAATGGTCCAGGGCGTGTTGCTCAGCCAGCCGCCATCGCCAACCACCACGTCCCGTGCCCTGTCGGACACACGCACGGGCTGGAAGCCTTCATCCGCGCTACGGCCATAGATGTCGATGGGCGTGTCGCTCTCCCTGCCCGGCCCAAGGAACGTCTTCTTGCCGGTCTGATTGTTCTGCCGGAACACAACGATGGTGTAGGGATAAGGATCGTTGGTTTGCGCTGTCATCTTGAGGGTGAGGGGTTCACCAGGCTGGTAGACGTACTTGTCAGCCCAGATGTACATGGTCACGTTCGAGTGTTCCACCGCGGCAGCCGAGCGGCTGGCCGTGGACGCTGCCAGTTGTGCCGCAGCCGACCGGTCGACCCGGGTAAAGCTATCGAGGCCGCCCGCCTGCAATGCCACCGCCGAGGCGGTAAGCATGAGGAGTGATCGTTTCAACATAGATTGCTGCTTCTTCCTTTCGAGTCACGAACCTAAAAGATGGAGTAGGTCAGACCGACCGTATACGTGCGGCCAGTCTGGTATTGGCGGGTGGGTAAACCCGCCTGAGTCCAGCGGTATTTGTTGTCGCCAAGGTTTTCGGCATTGAAGCGAATGGTCGCCTTGCCGCTTTCCACAAGCGAATACTGATAGACGAAATCGAGGAACAGGTTGCGTTCCTGGTAGATGTCGGGCAATCCGATGGACCCCACGTCGGACAAGCGCCGCGACACGCTGTTCACATAAAAGCGGGCCTGCGAGCGCAGTTTGGGCTTCGTCCATTCGGTGATGACATTAAAGATGTAGCGCGACTGCCCGGCGAGAGGCCGGCTGAGGGAGGTGAGAATGCCCTGGTCTTCGGGCCGGATCGTGACCGTCGAATCGACAAACGTGAAGTTGCCTTGCAGATTCCAGTCCCGCAATGTGTGGTGAATCGTGCCCAGGCCCTTGCGCAGTTCCAGTTCCACGCCGCGATTCACAGCACTCTGGGCGTTCAGGAACGACGAGCGGAGGTCGGTGGTCGGCTGCACCGTGCTCTCAATAGGGTCAGTGAAGTCTTTCACGAAGAAACTGGCGGCCAGAAGCTGGTTGCCTCCGGGAAACCACTCCCACCGCGCGTCGTAGTTGTTGATCTTCGCGCGCCGCAGATTGGGATTGCCGGCCACGTTGAAGCCGCCCTGCACATTCGTGAACTCGAAGGGCGAGAGTTCGCGAAAATCGGGGCGCGACACGGTCTGGCTGTAGGTGAAGCGCAGGTTCTGCCGCGGTTTCAGGGCGTAGATCGCGTTGAAGGAGGGCAGGGGGTCCCGATTCGCAAGATTGGCCACGTAAGGGGTGCCAGGCAGAAACGGATCGCTAGTGACTACGTTGATATCGGCATCCTCGATGCGCACGCCGGTGACGAATCGCCAGCGCGGCCCAATGCCGAAATCGACCATGCCGTAGCCGCCGTAGACCTTCATGTCGGCCGTATAGCGGTCGGTGCCGCGCGACTCCTCACGCAGTTCAAAGGCCCCGGGCCGCAAATTCGCGGCTCCGAACAGCTCGTTTGAGTCTGCGTAGACGTTCACCTGCTGCGGGTTCTGTAATTGGAAGCGAAAGCGGCGCGCGTCGAAGTCGCGGTTGCGCAGTGTCGCGCGGAAGCCCACTTTCCAGATGCCGCTGAGCTTGCCCTTGAAGAACGGCTGGCTGATCTCAGCTTGAGGTTCGTAGATCCGGTCAGTGAACTGATCGAAGAAGCGCTGCCCGGAGTTGCCGATGTTGAGGAAAGCGAAGCGGCCATCTTCCTGCTGCGACCGCAGCACCTCGCGCATATCCGGCTCGTCCCGTCCCGACTGCGAGTAGGTGAACTGCCACTTCACCAGAAGATCGCGGAGCTTGGGTAGGGCGTGGTCGCCTTCCAGGCCGGTGGAGACCAGCCGCCGTTCCACCCAACGCAGACGCTGGGACTGAATGATGCCGCCCTGGTTGTTGTCGAACCCCGAGAATTCGCGCGCTTCCTTGTCGCTGTCGCGGGTCATGGTATTGCGGAAGAGCAGTTTGTGATTGTTGGTCAGTTTGATGGCCGCGTTCAGCACGCCGCCCAACCGGGCCATTTGATCGTATTGATTGAAATCCGGATAGTCGCTATACGGCGCGATGGTGCCGCCCACGCCGACGCGGCGGTAGTAGGTCTGCTGTTCCTGCTGATACTGCGGCTTGTTGGTAAACGTCAGCGCGCCGACAATGCCGAAGCGGCCGAAGGTGCCGCCGCCCACTACGCTGTAGGTCTGCGCGGGCCGTACGGAGTCGGTATACACCGGCTGCCAGTTGTTCGAGAACGCCTTCGCGTAGTCCGCCAACTGTTGCCGGCTGTCGCTACCGATGGAAACACGGCGGTTGGTGGGAATCGCGGAGGGCAGGGTGCGCGTACCATCGTCAAATCCAAACTGATCCAGCGAACCACCTGGATAGCTGGTAAAACGGCCGAACGTCGTGCGGTCGTTGAACCCCATGGTCATGCTCACCTGGAAGGTCTTCTGCACCGGGAACTCCACCGTGGTCATCTGCACCAGGCCGCCTGAGAACTCGCCGGGCAGATCGGGGGTGTATGTCTTCAGAATCCGGATGTTGTCGATCATCGCCGCCGGGAAGAGATCCAGGGGGACAACGCGGCGTTCGGCCTCGGTGGTCGGCACCATGGCGTTGTTGAGCATCGTCGCGGAGTACCGTTCACCCAGGCCGCGCACATACACATACCCGCCTTCCACCACCGAAACACCGGTGACCTTTTCGAGGGCGCGCGCGGCGTCGGAAGCGGTGGATTTCTTCATCTCCTCATTCGAGATGGAATCACTCACCTGGGCCGCCAGCTTCCGCTCCGACAGCATGGCCTCGGCCGTAGCAGTAACAGCGCTGATGCTTTCTGAGACCTCCACAGTGGTGGTCATGCCCTTGGAGGTCAAAATGGTGGAGCCGTCCACGGACTCGCCGGCCTTGATGTTCACATCGGTGAGCGTCACGTCCAGGTAGTTGTCGCTCGTGAACTTGAGGGAGTACTTGCCTGGGGAAAGCTCGATGCGGTAGGTACCATCGGTACCGGTTGTGAGTCCATCGCCGGTCTGGCCATCGACAAACACCTTGGCTCCAACGATGGGACGCGAGGTCTGCGCGTCAAAGACAGTGCCTGAGACCGTACCCTTTTGTGACTGGCCCCAGAGGCTAATACTGAGGAGGAGATGGAGAGCGAGTGAGTGTTGGGAAATACGAAGCATCACAGAGTGGCGAAAGCCACCTGTTCAGCATGCGAAAGACAGGTGTATACAAGACGAACGGCGGGTGAATGTTGGATGACGATGATTTCAACTGCGTGAATCGCGGGCAACCCCTGGAAGCCCTGAAAACAGGGCTCCCAAGGAATGATTGACTCGGTTAGGATGGGATTGTCACGGTGTCGAACAGGCCGCCCAACTGCGTGTCAAAGTTGGTCAGAGGACCAGCGGGGAATTTGCGCGTATTGAAGATGTACGCATAGTCCACGCCGTCTCCACGCGACACCATCAGACTGGAGACGCCCGCCATGCCGCCGGAACGGGCGGAGCCGGCCGCGCGGCCACCCACGCCCCAGGCCGCGTGCTTACTGATGAACCGGACCAGCGCCGAGGCACTCGAACAGAGTCCTCCGCCCGAGTCCATGCGCTCCGACATCCAACCCTCACCGCCATAGCAATAGGGCACCAGAAGGTCGGATTGCGGATCCTGGGCGGGCAGCCCAAGACCGGGGTCGTCGCAAGGCAGTTCGTCGGCCCGCTTCTGGGCTCGGTTCGTGAGCGAGACGAAGACCTCGTCGTTCAGACCTTCGGCCGTGAGAACCTCCTGCTTCACCCAGTCGATGAAGGACTTCCCCGTGACCTTCTCGATCGCCAGTCCGAGGAGAAGATATCCGAGGTTGGAGTACTGCGACTTCGAACCGGGCGCGAACTGGAGGGGCTCGCCATACATATACCGCGCGATGTCGCGTTTGCTCACCGGTCCGCTGAGGCCAAGCGCAAGGGCGATTTTGCGCATGCTGAAGACCGCGTCGAAGCCCATCGTGCTGTCCCAGCCGCCGGCATGGTCGATCAGATTCTGGATCGTGATGGTGTCGATCTTTGCGTTCGGCGTCTGCGAGGCCAACGCCTTCGACGTGATGCCCAGAAGCGGGAAGATCTTGTCGGTCTTCTTCAGCAGCTTCTTGTCATAGCAGGCCTGGATGCCGGCACAACAGAACGCCTTGCTGATGCTGGCCAGACGCATCATGCTGGTGGGCTGCGCGATCATCGAGTCCGGCTCCGCCCAGGTGTAGCCTCGCGCATAGATCACTTTGCCCGCCCGGCCGATGGCGAACTCGCCCGAACGGACGCCGTTGGCCTGCATGAAGGCCTTGATGGCGTTGTCGAACTTCACCAGCTTGGAGTTGGCCGCGCCGGTGACCGTCCAGATCCTCTCATCAGGCAGCACCTGTTTGGTGAACAGGGCCGCGTAGCGTGTGCCGCTGCCTGAGCCTCCGCCCTGTACGCGGATGGGCAGGTAACCCTGTTTCGTCCATTTGTCGAACTCGGCCTGATAGCCGGCCGCGGTCATGTTGTGCCGCGCCTGCCACTCGCCGATGCCGTCGCCACGGAAGATTGAGCTGTACACCTTGTCATCGGACAGAGAGACGTAGTCGGGCCGGAACGGGATCTGGGTGAAGGCGTTGAACCATTGCTGGTAGCCGGCCGACGTCTCCGCGCCGCGCCAACCCCACATCACTCGCTTGTCGTTCGGCATCCAGACGGCGGCGTAGCGCCGGTTCGAACCGGACCCATAGATCGAGACGGAGATAGGGATGCAGTTATTCTGGATCGCCCACTTGTTATAGAACGCTAACGACCCGGAAAGGGTGTCGGGACCGTCGGTCAGACCGAACTTGCAGAGCCACGCCGAAGCCGAGCCTTTTTCGAAGGTTCCGGCAAACTTCAGGTCCGAGCCCGATCCGGTCACGGACAGGATGCGAGGCAGGAATCCCTTCTTCGTCCAATCGTTGAAGGCCTTCTGGTAGGCGGCGGCGTCCATGTTGTGGACGGCCGCCCAGGCGGGCCCCGATTGTTTCACCCAGACGGCGGCGAAGCTGGCCGAGCCAGGATCTCCGTACACGCTGAGTGAAATGATGCGAAACCCATCGGCGAACAGTTTGTCGAATTGTTTTTGGTGTTCCGCGCTGGATTTTCCGTGGTACGCCACGAATGCAGGTATAGCCATACTGTAAGGTCCCCTCCGGAGGACCCATCGTGAAGGCTATTACCTTTTGGTCAAGTATGCAAGAGATGGGAGCTATTTGTTTCGGTCACGCTATCGCAGCCGCGGGCTGGTTGGCCGCCTCGTTGAAAGAGTAACCGAAGCCACGCACTGAGCGGATGAAGGCCGGAGCGCCTGGATCGTCCTCGATCTTCTGGCGCAAGCGTAGGATGTAGACGTCCACGGTACGGTCGGTCACGGCACGATCGTGCCCCCATACCGCATCCAGCAACTGTTCCCGGGAAAACACAACGCCGGGCCGCGTCATCAGGAACTCCAGCAGCCGGAATTCGGTGGCGGTGAGCGACAGTGGATTGCCGTTCAGGCTCACGCGGCAGGCTGAACGGTCGAGATCCAACGGGCCGGCCTGCAGCTTGCGGACTGGTTGCGCCAACTGGCGGAATTGAATCTTGATGCGCGCGATGAGTTCGCGCACGAAAAACGGCTTGACGATGTAGTCGTTGGCGCCCAACTCCAGGCCGACGATACGGTCGGTCTCCGAGGCGCGCGCGGTCAGGAAGATGACGGGGATGTGGGCCAGTTCGGGGTGTGTCCGGATGCCCTTGCAGATGTCCAGGCCATCGGAGTCCGGCAGCATGATGTCGAGAATGATGAGATCCGGACGCTCGCGGCGGCACAGATCCACGGCGCCTCGCCCGGTCTGCGCGCCCACCATTTGGAATCCCTCTTTCTCCAGGTTGTACTTCAGGAGTGCGAAGAGGTCGGAATCGTCTTCAATCAGCAGGATTTTCTTCATGGGGATGTGGCCAGATTGTCAACTCCAGTAATACCGCGCAGTCCGTTACAAACAGATTACAATAGCGTGAATTGAAGTTAAAGCGCCTCCTGTTCCGAGAGACCCAGGTCGTTGGTCGGCAACGTGAACCAGAACGTAGTGCCCTGTCCCACCACGCTCTCCACGCCCACATCGCCGCCTTGTGACCGCGCCAGGTGCTTGACGATGGCCAAGCCCAGTCCGGTACCGCCCAGTTCGCGGGAACGGGCCTTGTCGACCCGGTAGAACCGCTCGAACAGCCGCGGCAGGTCTTCATGTGGAATCCCAATGCCGGTGTCGGTGACCGAGATCCGGACCTCCTCGGCCAGACACTCCGCCAGCACGGTGATCCTGCCGTCCTCGGGTGTGTACTTGATGGCGTTGTCCAGCAGGTTCGACATCATCTGGTGGACGGCCTCCGAGTCGCAGAAAGCCTCGGTGCGGTCGGGCGCGGGCGTCAGGTGGAGACTGATGCGTTTCTTGGCGGCGACCGGTTCCAGCGACTCGATGCAGTCTTTCAGCAGTGGATTCACATAGTACGACGCGAACTGGAAGCGCTGCGATTTCATCTCGATGCGCGACAGGGTCAGCAGGTCGCCGGTGAGCCGGCCCAGCCGCTCGGCATTCTGCCGGATGATGTGCAGAAATCGGACGTTGTTCTCGTCGTCGTGGATCGCGCCCTCCAGCAGCGTCTCGGTGTACCCCTGAATGGAGGCCAGCGGGGTACGCAGCTCGTGACTGACGTTGATGACGAAGTCCTTGCGGATGCGCTCCACCTTCTCCAGTTCCACGTGCTCGCGATTGAGGTCGTCGAAGACCTTCTCCAGTTTGGCGCCGGTCTCGTTCAATTGACGCGCTAGCGTGCCCAGTTCATCGCTACTGGTATGCTTCAGCCGGGCCTTGAAATCGCCAGTAGCCAGCGTCGAGGCGTAGTCGATGATGGCGCCCAGCCGAGTGGAGAAGTATCGTGCCAGGAAAGCGGCCACCAGAATCGCGGGCAGGAACGCCAACGCCATGTACAACATCAGGCGCGTGCGGATGTTGGACACCTGCGAGCGCACCTCGCGCAGCGGAACCGCCAGGCGCGCGGCCCCCACCGGCACCGGTCCGGCCACATAGAGAAAGTTGATGCCCATGGTGGGGCTCTGCCGGACCGAGGTACCCATGCGGCCCTCCAGCGCGGCGCGAACCTCGGGACGATGGCCGTGGTTCTCCATCCTGGCCGGATCGGCCTCTGAGTCCAGCAGGACGCGCCCGTCCGGGGCGATGACCGTCAACCGCCCCCCAGCCGCCTTGGCCAGAGCCCGGATATTCTCCGGAGTGAGTTCCAGAAGGCTCTGCTCACCAATCACGCCCAGCATCTTCATCTTCTCTTCCATCTCCAGGGTGAGCCCCTGGATGTACGCCTTCTCGGTGAGCTCCGAGGCGAGGAAATCCACTGCTGTCAATACGATAGCCATGATCAGCAGGACGGTGGCGATGAGTTTGAGAAAGATGCGGGCGGTCATTTATTGGTACAGGCCGTGCTCGCGGATGTAGCCGAGGACCGGGTCAGGGAGTTCCTCCACGGGTTCGCCACTATCCAGTTTGCGACGGATTTCTGACGATGAGATGACAAGCGCCAGGGTTTCCAGTCCAATCACCTTGGCACCGGGCGGAATCGGGTAGGCGTAGCCGGGCCTCGACACGACGACGAACTCCACGGCGTGCAAGACGTCGGCCGACCGATGCCACGATCCGATCTCGGCAAATGCATCGGCCCCAATCAGAAAATAGAGCTCGTCCGTTGGGCCCACTTGAGCCTTCACGCGCTCAATCGTGTCGATGGAGTAGCTCTTCCCTTGCCCATCCTCCAGGCGCGAGGGCTCAAAGCGCGGATCGCAGGCGCAGGCCAATGCCACCATGCGAAATCGATCTTCGTAGGGGGTGGTGGTGCCTGAGGGCTTGTGCGGCGGGTTCGCGGAGGGGACCAGCAGGACGCGGTCCAACTGCAATCGATCGGCGGCCTCGCGGGCCACCCGGAGATGGGCATTGTGGATGGGGTCGAACGTCCCACCGAATATGGCAACTTTCAAACCGATGGTCTTTCTGCGGCGTGCCTGGGAGAGCGGCACGGGTCTTCCTATCTTCGCCTGAAATCAATCTCTTGCGCACGCAGGCAGCCAACCGGGTGTCACGACGAGCTTTGGGTCTCGGCCGCCATGCGGGCCAGCTCGTCACAGCGGTTATTGTCGGCGTGATCGGCGTGCCCCTTGGTCCACACCCAGTCGGTCTTGTGCCTGGAGACCTGCTCATCCAGCTCGACCCAGAGGTCCTGGTTCATCACCGGTTTTTTGGCCGCCGTCTTCCAGCCGTTCCGTTTCCAGCCGGCCATCCAGCTTTGGATCCCGTTTTTGACGTATTGGGAATCGGTGACGATCTCCACCTCGCAGGGTTCGCGCAGGGCCGCCAGCGCCTGGATGGCCGCCGTCAATTCCATCCGGTTGTTGGTCGTCTCCCGCTCGCTGCCGTACATCTCCTTGGTGTGACCACCGTAACGCAGAATGCACGCCCACCCACCCCGGCCCGGGTTGCCGAGACAGGATCCATCCGTAATCGCCTGTACTTTTTTCATGGAAGCCCGCAACTACAGCAGCACCGTCGCCAGCTTCTCATCAGGGCGGCCCAGTTCGTGATCGAAGAACTGGTCCACCAGACCGAGGATCTCGGTCGCTTCGCGCGACTGGTAGATCGCGGTGCGCAGCTTGGCGCCGTTGCGCACGCCGTGCGTGAAGTAGGTGGCAAACTGCTTCATCTTGCCCACGACGTCCAAGCCGCCCCGGGTCAGCAGCATCGTGTAGTAGGTGTGCATCATCCGCCAACGATCGAGCTCAGTCGGCTGAAAATAGGCTCGACCCTCCAGGTGCTCCTGAATCTGCCGGAAGATCCAGGGGTTGGACGACGCCGCCCGCCCCACCATGATGCCATCGCAGCCGGTCTCCTGAGTCATCCGCAGCGCGTCTTCCGGCGTGTTGATGTCGCCGTTGCCGATGACGGGGATCTTCACTGCGTCCTTCACTTCCGCGATGCGCGTCCAGTCCGCGCGTCCGCTGTAGCCCTGCTCGCGGGTGCGCGGGTGCAGCGCAATGGCCGTAATGCCGTTGTCCTCGGCCAGCTTCGCCATCTGTACGTGAACCAGCTCCTTGTCGTTCCAGCCCGCGCGAAACTTCATTGTCAACGGAATACTGATTGAGGAGCGCACGCGCTTCAGCAACTCTTCCACCAGCGGGAGGTTACGCAATAGCCCCGAGCCGCCGTTGCAGCTCACCACCTTCTTCACCGGGCAGCCGAAGTTGATGTCGACGGCGTCGAAACCGTTGTCTTCACAGACCTTGGCCGCCTCCGACATGATTTCCGGATCGGAGCCGAACAATTGCGCACTGATCGGGTGCTCTTCGGGTTCAAAATAGAGGTAGTGGAAGGTTTTGATGGACTTGCGGTTTGGATGGCGGCCGCTGGCCACCACGCCGTGTGAACTGGTGAACTCGGTCATGATGAGTCCGCAGCCGCCCTGGTTCCGGATCAGCCGGCGAAAGACGGTATCCGTCACGCCGGCCATCGGCGCCAGCACGGTGGCAGGGCGGATTTCTACCGGACCAACCTGAAAGGCTGCGGGGAAGTTTGCCATCCTTACCATTGTATCGGGGTTGAAACGCGACCCGCACGGGGCGCGTTCATACAGTTGAGAGGACGAGACGATGTTCCAGAAGTTGATTGTGGCCTTTGGCTTGGGTGTGCTGCTGACGGGCGGCGTGGTGTATGTGGCGATGAAGAATCGTACGCCCGAGCCGGCACCTGTACCGGTGAGCGTAGCCGTGCCCGCGCCCGCGCCGGCGGCCATCGAACCGGCGCCTCCGCCCGCGCCGGAACCCGCCGCGCCCCAACCCGAACCGGTCAAACCCAAACCCGTCATAAAGCAGGCGAAGCGGCATGCCGAGAAGCCGGCTCCGGTCACCGTCGCCCGAAACGAACTGCCACCGGCGCCTGAGCCGGCCAGAACCGTGCCTCCGGCGCCCCCGGTAGTGACCAATCCTGACCCAATCCCGGAAGCCAGACCGGTCGCGGTGAAGGCACCCGAGCCGAAACCGGAGCCCCGCAAGCCTCACTCCGTCACCGTGCCCGCCGGCACGATGATCACGGTCCGTCTACGGGAAGAGCTCAGCACCAAGAACAGCCAGGACGGGCAGAACTTCACCGCAACCCTGGATCAGCCACTGGTCGTCGATGGCTTCGTGATCGCCGAGCGCGGATCGTCGCAACGCGGACGCATCGTGGAACTCGATCAGTCTGGCCGTGTAAAGGGACGCGCCGCGCTGGCAGTGGAATTGACGGAACTGACCACGGCCGATGGCCAGAAGATCGCGCTGAAAACCGACTCATTCCGCAAGGAAGCCGAAAGCGGAGTGAAGGGTGATATGGCCAAGGCAGGCGTGGCCGCGGGTATCGGAGCCGCGATCGGCGCTATCGCCGGAGGCGGCAAAGGAGCGGCCATCGGAGCCGGCATCGGCGGCGCGGCGGGAGCTGGTGGAGTTCTGGCGACCCGCGGCAAGGAAGCGAAACTGCCCAGCGAAACCCGCATCACGTTCCGGCTGAAAGAGCCGCTGACGCTCACCGAAAAACTGGACGACTAACCGCTGCTATTTGGGAGACGGAGAAAACTCCGTCTCCACCTTCCAACTCTCCATGGTGTTGTACACGATGGGGCAGTAGCACGCCCGGTCGATGAACTGCCACACTCGCGATTGCAGTGAACCCGCGCCGCGCACGAGATGTGGAAAGTCGCCGCAGGTCGCTGGGCGCGCTTCATAGACCGTACACTCGGTCCCGGATAGAAACACACATCCGGTCTCCTCGTCGCGTTTCAGAATCAGCCCTTCTTCCTCGGACTGCTCCGTGTAATCGCGCAGGAACTTGCCTTCCTTGATGCGCAGGAACTTCGCCAGCTTGGCCACGTCGCGGTCGGTCAACGTGACTGTGGCCACCTTGCAACAGTTGGCGCAGGTAGTGCAGTCGATGGCCTCCTCGGTCTCCTCGGCAATGTGTCGCAGGCGGCGCTCGACGAAGGCGTGCGTCTTCAAATGGCGGCGAAAACGCTCGTTTTCGCCGCGCTTCTGCTCGCCCAAACGGCGAATTTGGACGAGATCGGTGATCATCAGTTGGTGGCCGCCGCCTTCTTGAAGTCGCCGGCCTTGTAGAAGCTCATCCGCGAGATGTCCAAGTATTTCTTCATCGCGGCCTGAATGTCCGCCGGCGTCAGCTTCTGGATCCTGGATTCCAGTTCCGTATCGAAGGCCATGGTGCGATTGTAGAAGCGCTGCCCGGCCATCCGGCCCACCAACTCATTATCGTTGGCCCGGCTCACCTGACGCGCCTCCAGCAGGCTCTTCTTGGCCGCCGTCACCTCTGCCTCCGAGTAGCCCTTCTCGAGGATCAAGCCAACTTCGTCCTTGAATGACGCTTCCACTTTCGACGCATTCTGCGGAGCGCAGATCGCGAAGGCCATGAAGATGCCGCCATCGTCTTCCGGCGACGCCATGAACTGCGCGCCCACACCGTAGCTCAGGCCTTCCTTGCCGCGGATGCGGGCAAACAACCGGGAGTTCATGCCCGAGCCGAGAATGTAGTTGCCCACCAGCATCGCCGGGTAGTCCGGATTCGTGTCGTTGATCTTCACAGGTAGTCCGGCGATGAACATCGCGTTCGCCTTGTCCGGCGTTTCAAACACCTTGTTTTCCGGTTCGACAGCGATGTACGCCTTCTTCACACGCGCAAAGGCCTGTTGGCTCTTCCAGTCGTTGAACAGGTCGGAGACTTCCTTCTGCGTCGTCTCCGGATCGAAATCGCCAACCACCACGAACTCGCCGTGGGAGGCGCCATAGAAGGCCTTATGGAAGGCCTTGACTTCGTCCAATGTCAGAGCCTTCACACTCTCGACCTCCTCATCCACCGTGTGGACATAGCGCACGTCGCCCTTCTCGTAGGGATTCATGTGGCGCTGTACGGCCCTCACGGCGATAGCCTGCGGCTCGCTCTTTTGCTGCTCAAGCTGCGCCAGAGTCTGCTGCTTCAACTGGTCGAATTCGCTCTGCGGGAAGTTCGACTCCTTCAGCAGCTCGGCCACCAGCGTCAACACCGGCTGCAGATTCTCCTTGGTGGTTGTGATGCCGACATTGGCGCCGGTCTCGTTGCCCATCACCCGGACGCTCGCCTTCAGGCGGTCGAACTCATCCTTGATCTGCTGGCGCGTGTGCTTGGGTGTGCCACGCATCAGCATCTGCCCGGCGAAGCCAGCCGCGAAGTCCTTGTTCTTCAGGTTATTCACATCGCCGAAGTGCAGGTTCAGCGTGGCCACCACCTGGTTGCCGCGGGTCTTCTTGGTGATGAACGACAGCTTGATGCCGCCCTTCAGGTCGCCGCGGATCGTGCGCTTGTCGATATTCTCAGGGGATGCGTCGAACGACTCGCCCTGGCTCACCAGCGCCTCACCCTTGTAGTCCTTCACCAGCGCCGTCACGTCCGGTGCGGAGGGAACCTCGGCCCGCACCGGAGCCTTCTCGGGAATGAACTCGCCCACCGTCCGGTTCGATGCGATCAGATACTTCTCCGCTGCCTTCTGCACCTGCTCCAACGTGACCTTCTTGATGCGGTCGCGATGCAGGAACATCAACCGCCAGTCACCCATGCCCTGCCATTCGGAGAGCTGCAGGGCGATGGCTGCCGAATTGTTCAGCGCCAGGTCGAAATTCTTCAGCCAGTTGGCGCGCACGCGCTCCAGTTCTTCCTTGGTGAAGGGCTTGGTCTTCACCTCGTCGATGGTGTCGAGCAGCGTCTTGCGGGCATCGGCCAGGGAACTTTCGGTACGCACGGAAGCATGCGCGATGAAGACGCCCGGATCCTTCAACTGGTACTCGTTCGTGTTCACGCTGGCCGCTTTCTTGGTCTCCACCAGTGCCTTGTAAAGGCGGCCCGAAGGAATGTCACCCAGAATCCGGCCGGCCATTTCCATGGGCGCGAACTCTTCATTCGACCCTGGCGGAATATGCCACACCGCCGCCACCGCCTGCACGTCACCCACACGCCGCAGCGTCACATTCCGTTCGCCGTCCTGCGTGGGCTCTGCCGTATAAGTACGCCGCAGTTGCCGGGTCGGCTTCGGAATCGACCCGTAATACTTCTGCACCAGTTCCAGAGTCTTGGCTTCGTCAAACTTGCCGGCCACCACCAACACGGCATTGTCCGGCTGATAGAAATGCCTCCAAAATGCCTGCAGCCGTTCGATCGGCACCTGTTCCAGATCGGACCGCGCGCCAATCGTCGACTTCCCGTAGTTGTGCCACAGGTAAGCCGTCGACATCACCCGCTCTTCCAGAATCGAATCCGGGTCGTTTTCGCCGGCTTCGAATTCGTTCCGAACCACCGTCATCTCGCTGTCCAGATCCTTCTTGGCGATGAAGGAATTCACCATGCGATCGGCTTCCAGCGAAAGCGCCCACTGCAGATTCTCGTCCGTCGCGTTGAATGTCTCGAAGTAGTTCGTGCGATCAAACCATGTGGTACCGTTGGGCCGAGCGCCGTGGTCCTGCAATTCCTTCGGGACATTGGTGTGGTTGGTCGATCCCTTGAACATCAGGTGTTCCAGCAGGTGCGCCATGCCCGTCTCGCCGTAGTCCTCGTGCCGCGAACCCACCATATAGGTGATGTTGACGGTGATATTTGACTTGGTTGGATCGGGGAACAGCAGCACCCTCAGCCCGTTCGCCAGGTGGTATTCGGTAATGCCTTCCACACTGGTGACCTTCTGGACACCCTGCGGCAGCCCTTGGGCCGGCAGAGTCGCGGGCAACATCGAGACGGCAAGAATGAGGGCCAACAAGGGTCTTGTGGCCCGGGCGGTGGTCAGGTTGCGGTGAAACATGACGTGATCTCTAGATGCTAGCATCACAGCCAAGAAGCCCAATCCGCCAAGGTTGTAACATCCGCTGAGATTCGCCCTTCCTTCACGCGCCAGCACGCCCGTCAGCCGTGGGTGAGAATCTGTCCCATCTCGTCTTCGCAGTGCTTCACATACCGCTCGATCAACACCTGTAGCGAGATGGGCTCGTCCAGGCCGATCTTGCAGGGGGTAGCGAGCTTCGCTTCGGGAACATACGATATGGAGTGCGTCAACAGGCGGTTCAGACAGACCCACAGATCCACCAACTCCGACCACGGGAACGTCCTAAACTGCTGAGCGCCAACCCATTCCTCCTGCGGATAGAGACGCGCGACCATCGTGGGCTCAGTGAGAGCCCGTGCGATCCAAAGTTGATGAATGTCCGCCCAGTCCACCAGGTACCCAAGCGCCTCTTTGCGAGTCCACGACCGCCGTTTGAGGCGATGGGCGGCATCCCTCTCGTCCCAATTGTCCATGACGGCCGCGCACTGGGTAACCATTCCAGCCAGCATCTGGACCGCCGGTTCCAGGGCGGCCGCGGCCACGGGGCGGTGTCGAAATGGCGCTCTGGGCCGGATAGGCAGGCGCTCGCCGGAAGGCACCTTCGCCGCCAGCGAATCGCGGATGGATTCCCTGTACTGCTCGGGTTCGATCCCGTATTTGCCAAGGATCTTCGCCGCCAGGCAGCCCTCCATGCGCAGCAACCCCAGCACCAAATGACCCGTTTCGATGTACTTGTGTCCCAGCCGCTCACTCTCTTCGGCGGCGTGGGTCAGCGCCCGTCTCGCGTCATTGCTGAGCGGCAGATCGACCGAGGTTTCAATACCCTTCTTGTTCTTCGCGTACTTTTCCGAGACCCTCTGCCGGATGGCTTCATCCGCACCATACGGTAATGCAGCCACCAGACTCGGGTCTTCCCGCAGCAGTCCTAAAAGGAGGTGTTCTGTCTCAATGAATCCCGAAGCGAGTTCACTCGCCTCATAGCGGCCGAAGAAGATCACGCGGCGGGCCTTCTCTGTGAATCGTTCGAACATGCGAGCCTCTCCCTCGCCACAGTATGCCTCAGACTGAACCGTGGCAACGCCGGGAGGCCGACTGTGGGCTTATTCCACATTTTTTTCGGTCGACGGGCGAACAAACGGCGCCCCTCCCCTTGCACCCCATAATCAGATGTGATTGTCTTGTTTACCAGGAGGCAATCGTCCCCGTTTATGACGCCGGCGCTCTTATCCGATTCCCCACCCCGCTCCAGCTCTCTTTCCTTTGAAGAACAGGACTTCATCGACCGACTCATCGTTCAGCACCGGGGCCGTCCCGGTATGCTTCTGAGTCTGTTGGAAGCCATCCAGGACCGCCAGCCGAACAAGTACCTGCCCGTCGAGGTGCTCGACTATCTGGCCGCCCGCACCGGCATCCCCGGCGCCCAGATCTACAGCGTGGCGACGTTCTACTCGCTCTTCAACCTGAAACCGCAGGGCGAGCATACCGTCTGCATCTGCCGCGGCACGGCCTGCCATACGCGCGGCTCGCGCAATCTGCTGGAGCGCGTCAAGCTCCAACTCGGGCTAAAGGAGGAAGACGAGGACGGCAGCGCCGAAAAGATGTGCGCCACCACAGCGGACCGCCGCTTCACCGTGCGCACTGTTGCCTGCTTCGGTCAATGCGCCCTGGCGCCGGTGGCCGAGATCGATCACTCCATCCTGGGCCACGTCAATGAGCGCGCGCTCGAACGCGAAGTGGACGCCATCAAGAAAGGCGGCCAGCGATGAAGCGCATCTCTGACCTCTCCAGCTTCAACGATGTGCGGGAAGCCGGGCTCTCCAAGCTGCTGCCGGACCGGCCTCGCATCGCCATCGGCATGGGCACGTGTGGCACCGGCAATGGAGCCGAATCCGTCTATCACGCCTTCGCCGATGCCATCAATACGCGCGGCCTGGGCATGAATCTGGCGCGCACCGGCTGCTTCGGTTTCTGTGCGGCCGAACCGTTGGTCAACGTCTACCTGCCCGGCAAGCCGCTGGTCATCCTTCAACGCGTGCAGCCCAACGACGTCCCCGGCATCCTCGACGATCTGGCCAGCGGCCGAATGCCCACGGGCCTCGCGCTCTGCAAGATCGAGGAGTGGGATCACATCACCGGCCATGTGCGCTTTGGCGTGGGTCTGCCCGAAATCCCACACTGGCACGAGGTCCCGTTCTTCACCGGCCAGAAGAAGATCGTCCTGCGCAACTGCGGATTGATCAATCCGAATGAAATCGATGAATACATCGCGATAGGCGGCTACCAGGCCCTCTACAAGGTCCTCATCGACAACAACCCCGACATGGTGATCGAGGCCGTCAAAGCCGCCAAGCTGCGCGGCCGTGGCGGCGCCGGCTACCAGACCGGCATCAAGTGGGAGTTCCTCCGCAAAGCCAAATCCGAGCGCAAATACGTCATCTGCAATGCCGATGAAGGCGACCCCGGCGCCTACATGAACCGCAATGAGATCGAGAGCGATCCGCACTCTCTCATTGAGGGCATGATCATCGGCGGCTTCGTCATGGGCGCCAGCGAGGGCATCCTCTACGTCCGCGCCGAATACCCGCTGGCCGTCCACCGCCTCAACTCCGCCATCGACCAGGCACGGGAGTGTGGTCTGCTGGGCGACAACATCCTGGGCCGCGGCTTCCGCTTCGACCTCCAGTTGGTCGAGGGCGCCGGAGCCTTCGTCTGCGGCGAGGAGACAGCGCTCATTCGCTCCCTCGAAGGCAAGGCCGGACGCCCCACACCGCGCCCGCCCTATCCGGCGGAGCACGGCCTCTATGGCTGCCCCACCAACATCAACAACGTCGAGACCTGGTACAACATCGCCCCCATCGTCATTAAGGGTCCCGGCTGGTTTACTGAAACCGGCAGCGCCAAGAGCCCCGGCACCAAGGTCTTCTCACTGGTCGGCAAGGTGAACAACACCGGCCTCGTCGAAATGCCCCTCGGCACTCCGCTCAAGACCTTCGTCTACGACGTCGGCGGCGGCGGCACCCACGGCCGCGCCATCAAAGCCGTTCAAACCGGCGGCCCTTCCGGCGGCTGCATCCCACAGGAGATGTTCGACACCTGCGTTGACTACGAGTCCCTGGGCCAGCTCGGCTCCATCATGGGCTCCGGCGGCATGGTGGTCATGGATGAAGACAACTGCATGGTGGATGTCGCCCGCTACTTCATCGAGTTCACCCACTCGGAAAGCTGCGGCAAGTGCATTCCCTGCCGCGTCGGCCTCGACAAGAGCCTTTACTACCTGAACCGCATCACGCAGGGCAAAGGCACGGAAGCCGACTTCGACCTGCTCGACGATCTCAGCCGCATGATCCGCGACACCTCGCTCTGCGGCTTGGGCCAGACCGCGCCCAACCCCGTCCTCACCACCATGCGGCACTTCCGCCATGAGTTCGAGGACCACATCCGCGCCGCCCGCTGCCGCGCCGGCGTCTGCGAGGATCTCGCCCTCAGCCCCTGCGAAAACTCCTGCCCGCTACACATGAACATCCCGCGCTTCCTGCAGTTGCTCAAGGAAGACCGTCTCGAAGAGGCCTTCGTCTCCGTGGTGATGGACAACCCGCTGCCCGCCTCCACCGGCCGCGTCTGCCAGCACCCCTGCGACAACCGCTGCCGCCGCACCGGCGTCGACTCCGCCGTCAACATGCGCGAGGTGCACCGGTACATCGCCGACGCCATCTACCCGTCCGATCGCTTCGACGCACTCGCCGCCGATGTCGCCGCCCGCCGCAAGCCCCTCACGGGCAAACGTTGCGCCGTCGTCGGAGCCGGCCCCACCGGCCTCGCCTGCGCCTTCTACCTGTGCATGCTGGGCCACGAGGTGATGGTCTACGACTCCAATCCGGCAGCCGGCGGCATGCTCCGCTATGCCCTGCCCGACTACCGCCTGCCCAAGGATGTGCTCGACCGCGAAGTCGAACTCATCCACCGCACCGGCGTCCAGTTCACCTTCGATACGCAGGTCCCGCGCGACATCTCACTCAACGACCTCGACAGCCAGTACGATGCCGTCTTTCTCTCCATCGGTACTTGGAAAGAGAGCTGGGTCTACCTGCCCGGCACGGAACTCACCGGCGTCATCCCCGCCCTGCCCTTCCTCGAAGCCGTTTCGAAGGAACAGCCCGTCCCCCTGGGCAAACGCGTCACCGTCATCGGCGGAGGCAACGCCGCCATTGACTCGGCCCGCACCGCGCTCCGCCTGGGCAGCAAGGTGACCATCATCTACCGTCGCGAACGCAAGGACATGCCCGCCATCCCCGAGGAGACGGAGGCCGCCGAAGCCGAAGGCGCCGAGATCGTCTTCCTCGCCACGCCGCACCGCATCGTCGGCGGCCCCGACGGGCGCGTGCAGGCCATCGAGGCCGTCCGCACCCAATTGGGCGAGTACGACTCCTCCGGCCGCCGCCGCCCCATGCCCACCGATGAGATCGTCCGTTTCGCCTGCGACACCGTCATTCTCGCGGTCGGCGAAACGGTGGACCTCGATTTCGCCAAGGCGTCCGGTCTGAAGATCAAGGAGAACGGCCTCATCGAAGTCGACCGCTATACGCTCGAAACCAGCCGCACGAAGTTCTACGCCGGCGGCGACCTCATCACCGGAGCCTCCAACGTCTCCAACGCCATGGGCTACGGCAAGAAGGCCGCTCGCAATATCGACCGGCGCCTGATGAACGTGCGCCGTTGGGAGGAGGTCTTCCCTACGTTCGAGTACGACCAGTCCCCACCGGCCCATGCCAGCGAGTGCCCCCGTCATCACGTGGAAGAGGTGGACGCCGCCCAGCGGGCCACCACCTTTGCGGAGGCCACCATCGGGCTTGCGCCCGTCGACGCGATGGAGGAAGCCTGCCGCTGCCTGCGTTGCGATGTCCGCAACGGCGACCACTAGAAAGGAGAATGCGCCATGCCTCAGAAGATATCCCTCCGCATTGATGGCGAGCTGATCCACACGGCCGCCGGCCAAAGCATCCTGGACGCCGCCAAGGCTCACAACAAATTCATCCCCTCGCTGTGCCATATGAAAGGGCTCAGCTCCGTCGGCGCTTGCCGGCTGTGCATCGTCGAAGTGGCCGGCGTCGGGCGGCTCCTGCCCGCCTGTACCACCCCGGTTCAGGACGGCATGTCCGTCACCACGCAATCGGACAAGCTGCGCCGCTACCGCCGCATCGCCCTGGAACTGCTGTTCGCGGAACGCAATCACGTCTGCGCGGTCTGCGTCTCCAACGGCTTCTGCGAACTCCAGGGCCTGGCCAAACGGCTAGGCGTCACCAACATTCGCTATCCCTACACTTACCCCAAGGTCCCCATCGACCTCACACACCCGCGCTACACCTCCGATCAGAACCGCTGCATTCTCTGTTCGCGCTGTGTGCGCGTGTGTGCCGAAGTGGAGGGCGCCCATGTCTGGGAGATCTCCGGACGCGGCGTCGGGTCGCGTCTCGTCTGCGAGCTGAATCGAAGCTGGGGCGAGTCCACCAACTGCACCAGTTGCGGGAAGTGCGTCCAGAGCTGCCCCACCGGCGCCATCGCCGAAAAGGGTTTCGCCGTCGAGGAGATGAGCAAGCGCACCGATCCCATCAGCCGTCTGGCCACCTTACGAGCCGCGGGCGCCGATAACAAACCGGGAGTGATCTTATGAGCAAAGCCAAGGTAGCCACAGTCTGGCTGGATGGATGCAGCGGATGCCATATGTCGCTGCTCGACATCGACGAGGTGCTCATCGACGTGCTGCACAAGGCCGACATCGTCTACGGTCCTCTGGTCGATGCCCAGGAGTTCCCGGAAGGCGTCGACGTGACGCTCACCGAAGGCGCGGTCAGCAGCCAGCACGACTACAAGCTCATCCAGCAGATCCGCAAGCGGACGAAGATCCTCATCGCGCTGGGCGACTGCGCCGTCACCGGCAACGTGCCCTCCATGCGCAACACCATCCCCACGAAGCGCCTGCTCGAGCGGGCTTATGTGGAAGGGGCCGACATCCACCAGCGGGCCCCTTCTGACGGCGTGCCGGCCCTGCTCCGGCACGCCGTCCCCGTCCAGGAGATCGTCAAAGTGGATCTCCATCTGCCGGGCTGTCCGCCCAAACCCGCGCTCATCGCATTCGCCCTCACGGAACTGCTGGCCGGCCGTAAGCCCGACCTCACCAACCCCTCCGTCGCGGGCCTGGTCAAGTTCGGCTGAGTTGGAGGTCCCATGCCATCTACTATCACCATCAATCACGTCACACGCATCGAAGGCCATGCCCGCATCGATATCCATCTGAACGACCTCGGCAAGGTCGCCTCCACTCAGTTCCACGTCACCCAGTTCCGGGGCTTTGAGAAGTTCACTGAAGGCCGGCCCTACTACGAGATGCCCGCCATCACGGCGCGCATCTGCGGCATCTGCCCGGTCAGCCATCTTCTTGCGTCCGTCAAAGCCTGCGACGCCATCATGGCCGTCCAGATCCCCGAGCCCGCCGCCCTGCTCCGCGAGCTCCTCCACTGCGCCCAGTTCGTCCAGAGCCACGCCCTCAGCTTCTTCCACCTCTCCGCGCCCGACCTGCTGCTGGGCTTCGACTCCGACCCGGCCCTGCGCAACATCGTCGGCCTCATCGAGAAACACCCGGAAGCGGCTCGCGACGGCATCGCCCTGCGCAAGTTCGGCCAGCAGGCCATCGAGCGCATGGCCGGAGAGCGCATCCACCCCTCCTGGACCGTGCCCGGAGGCGTCAACAAACCGCTCTCCGCTGACGCCCGCGACCACATCCTCACCGGTCTCCCCATCGCCAAATCGATCATTCGCCGCACGCTCAAGAACTTCAAGGCGATGCTCGACGACTTCCCCGAAGAGAGCGCCGCCTTCGGCAACATGCCCACCGCCTACGCCGGCCTCTCCGGCCTGGACGGCGAATTCAAGATCTACGACGGCGTGCTTCGCTTCATCGACAATTCAGCCAAGCCGCTAGCCACCGTGGCGAAACCGCTGGAGTACTCCAAGTACATCGGCGAAGCCACGATGCCCGATTCGTACCTGAAGGCGCCCTACTTCAAGCCGCTGGGCTACCCGGAAGGCATCTACCGGGTCGGTCCGCTGGGCCGGCTGAACGTAGCCGCCCGCATGGGCACGCCGGAAGCCGACGTTGAATTGGACGAGTACCGGCAACGGCTGGGCCGCATCGTGCAGAGCTCGTTCTTCTATCACTACGCCCGCCTGATCGAGGCGCTCTACGGCGTGGAACGCATGGAGGAACTCCTCAACGAACCGCTGATCACCGACACGCACGTCCGCGCCGAAGCCGGAGTCAACGCCAGCCAGGGCGTAGGCATCATCGAAGCGCCGCGCGGCGTCCTGATCCACCACTACAAGGTGGACGACAACGGCGCCATCACCTGGGCGAACCTGATCGTAGCCACAGGCCACAACAACCTGGCCCTGAACCACAGCATCCGCCAGGTAGCGGAACAGTTCGTAGACGGAGCTCAGTTGAAAGAGGGAGCCGTCAACCGCGTCTCGGCCGTAGTCCGAGCCTACGACCCATGTCTGAGCTGCTCCACCCACGCGTATGGTGGACCGGCTGTGGATCTGAGGCTGTGGAGCCCGCAAGGGGAGTTGGTGGATTCCTGGCCACGGATGGGGTAGTGGGTGCTCGAACTGAGTTAGGGTTCCTCGTGCAATGGTGCGCGAGGAACCTGGGTCTTATTCAGAATTGAGACCGATTGGCGATGAGTCGAAGGCAAAACGCTGGAGCAAAGGCGATCTAGCCGCGGCCTTGAAAGCGCATGAGTGGAGGATTTGGTTAACAGGGAAAGGTGAAAGCCGAACAGCAAGTAACTGGGAGGTGATCCTGGAGGAAGCCCTGGCGCCGAATACCTTCCGCGCATTCGGTCACTGCCTCCGGCAGCCCTCGCCGGTCATTCGAGAGTGGGCAACGCCAGCTCTCGCGGAGGTAGAAGAGGATGCTCCTCAGCTTCTAGCCTTCCTCCACATTCCACCGAACGAGTTCACCCATCAGGCCTGGGCCGCTTGCGTTGACGGTGAATCAGAGCAGGATGGCTTGGGCCGTATTCCGACGTCAGCAACGACTAAGTACGCCACCAGCAAGCGCATTTACGGTGTCCTGCAGGACCTCGACATGAGCACAGCATCAATGCCTGGCTCCTGGTCAAAGCCGTCTACTTCCGAATGCGGCGTGAAGCGTCCTACTTTCTCACCGTGTTTTCCACGGAAATGCGCGCGCGGCCTGCCTTAATCCATCTTGGCCTTCAACACCACGACTCAGAAGCGACCAGAATATTTCGTTCTCCACGTCTAGAATCCATTCCTGTGCACGAATTTTCTCTTGAGGTAACTCCCAAGCCTCTGCAATGAGTTCAAGCAGAAATGGCAGCAGCTCTAGCTTCACCGAGGATGCTGGCAATTTATCGATTACTCCGTCAAAAGTGTCCACAATCGACCCAGCATGCTCCAATTTCAGTCGCTCCTTATCGGAATATCCGATGTCAATCTCTTCATGCCGGAATGCAACGGCGAGTGTTTGTCCAAGCTCGATCATCGGAATACGTCCGACGGCGATGCTGTAGGCGGAGGCGTGTGACAACCCGGTCCCGACAATAAGTCGGGTCTGCTGGGCCAGCGTGGCGACAAGCTCGGCAAACGAACGATGAATGATGTTGCCAGGTGGTTCGAGGACAGGAATCCATCTTGCGCTTGTCTCGCGCAGCAACGCCATTCCGTACACGGAACCCAAGTATCGTAAGAATCTTAGTCGCGCCGGAATCATGCCAAATCGGTCAAGATCGTTCAGTTTGCCCAGCACCTCTGATCGGAGCGCTTCAGTTAAGGCTCGGCCATGCTCATCTTCGCCGGCCATCTGGCGCCTATAACCACGTTTCGCAGCTCCAATGTCAACAGATTCACGAGACGCGGTGAGTTCGACACGGCCGATTTCCATGATGCCTGTGACATCCGCGTGGTGGGCGACATCGATTGCGATTCCTTGCGAACACCGAAGCACGCCATAGGCGGTCTCCCCTCCGCCACTCACCGCACGGGCATTACCGCTTAATAATTGTGGATTAGGGCCGGGCCAGCCCATCAGGTCGAATTTTCCACCTGTATGCACAGGATAGTACCGGTATGCGCGATCACCATTCGGCTCAGGCTCTCGACCATTGTAGGCGTAGCTGTGCCACGTCTTGACGAAGGTCATCAGATCGCGTTCGTCAATATGCTTCCACCAACCCGGCTGAATCGTTTCTGATACGACCGAACCGCTGGAGCGTACGGCGATGTCGATCGGGACCCCAAGCATCGGCGCCCTTGCGCGCACGACACTGGCCAACCGGGTGGCAGAGAGAGTGACTCCCGGATTGAGCCGCACCTTGACTTCGGTTCCAATATTTCCGGTCGATGGAGTCTCGCTGAGATGCCCACGGCGCCCTACACCACGCAACGTCAGCTTTACTCGTGGTGCGCCGACGGCCTCGGTTTCAACTTCTATATAATCTCCCAACATGAATACAGACAAAAAGCCAATTCCGAACTTACCGATCGGCTCGAAGCCGTTCTCCTCCGCTTTGCCGAAGTCCCTGTAGAATTCTGCCGAATGCCAGAAGTCGGATCCGACTCCGATCAAATGTCTCACTACAACGTCACGCTTCATGCCGATCCCGTTGTCGCGAATCGCTAGAATGGAGCGCTCCTTCTCTTCGTGGAACGTGATCGAAATCCTGCCTTCTGATGGGCGTGCCCCGTTCGACTGATCCACCGCAGTCCGGAGACTGATTGCGTCACGCGCGTTTTGAATCAACTCGCGGAGCGGGGCCATTCCATCTGCGCCATATAACTGCTTCCCTCCGAGAAGCTCGACGACTCGTTCCATGGAGTGAGGCTGCACTCGAACATCAATCGGGACGGTGTCACCAGCGAGTTGAACGTACTGCGTGAAGGACTGGGGCGACTCGACACCTCTTACGCCTTGCAGAGAAAATCGTCCTGACGAAATCGATCGACTCTTCAGGTACTCCCGCACACTACGGATTTCGTTGTTGAGCCCGGACGCTGTGTCAAAGAACAGCCACCAGGCATCCACATCGGCAATTGGTGAGGTGCAGGAGTATACTAACTCATCCTGTTGCCGAGACGGTCCGGTAATGTTCGCCTGAGCGTTCCAGTGCACACTACTGTCCGGATTGATTTCCGACCGCAGCGCCCTCTCAAGATCGTCCGCACGGTCACTATTGACATGCGCGTAGTCGACGATTCGCAGCAGGCAGGCGACGTAACCCAGATCAGCTAGTTCACCGTCGCTCGTAGGAGTGGCGTTCCGGGATCCAAGAATGCGGTGCACCTGATCCAAGCCCCAGTGATGGCTTTCCGATATCTGTCCGAGGAGATGCGACCATCGCTTCCGAAACTCACTGTCTTCGATCAAATATCGCTCCAAGCCCGGTATGGGCTTTGTCGCAAGTTCGAGCGCTTTCTGGGCGTGGAGTTCTCGGCTAACCAACCGGATTGCGAGCACGTCAGCCCGTTCGGGTGCAATAGCGCCTGCTCGTTGCAGTCTTTGAAACGCGGCACTGTACGCGGGTGTCGCCCTAAGTGCCGCGACACCTTCGGACGTCGCTGCAAAAGCCATTCCCAAGTCATGCAGGTAGAATGCCCCCGCGAGCAGAAGAGATTCGCCGGCTGACAACTGCTGGGCTTCGTTTTCCGTAATCACCTCGTCCGCTACCCACCACATGCAATCCATGTGTCGAATAGAATGATCGGTGAACTCCGGGATGATGCGATCGATCTCTCGACCAAGGACTTCGGCAAACCCGCGAATCGCAATGATCGCATTGGCGTAGTCGGGCCGAGTGCCCAACTTTTGCCATAATCTAGTTGACCTTAACCGTGAAGGAAGCTCCATTGTCTGAGGTACATTTATATCACTGATCCCCGGCACCATGTTCGAGGAGAATTCAGGTAGCCGAACAATTCGTAGACGGAGCCCAGCCAAAAGAAGGAGCCGTCAACCGCGTCTCCGCCGTAGTCCGAGCCTACCACCCGTGCCTAAGCTGCTCCACGCACGCTGATGGCGGCCCAGCGGTGGATCTGAGGCTGTGGAGCCCGCAGGAAAAACTGGTCGACTCCTGGCCAAAGCCGGAATAGCGAGGAGGCAGAGAATGGTTTCCTTTCGGCAAGGCGGCGTGATCTGCTAATGCTCGCCTGGCGAATCGGGATTCGCTTGCCAATTGGCCCACTCGGCCGGCATCGAATGCCAGCACCTATGGCTGCGCGTGTCGGATCTCCGCGACCATCGCTCGAATTGCGCTGACCACAAGGTCAGGCCGTTCCCAATGGATTTGATGACCACTGCCAATGGCGACTATTCGGGCGCTATGCGAAGAGAGTCCGGCAAGGTCCGACTGCATGGCTTCAAAGACGCCCACGCCCTCCGGTGCGTTCTTTGCCGGATCCTCTGAAATCACAACAAGCGGCAACTCGCCCAACCATCCCGCTGCTCGGACTTCGTTCGCGCTCGAATTGAATGCCTCTGATTCCGCGACGGTCTCGTGGATTGCAGCTGTTCGGCACGCATTGGCTCGCAACGCCGGCTGCAGTTCTGGATTTCCCTCGCCACACCACCGAAACAGGCGTGGAATTCCAAACGGCATCAATAGTCGCATACGCCTGAGGTGCTCTTGATAATTCGCTATGGCCGCGGTGATGCTAGGCGGAAACCGGCCATCCTGGTCGGGATGCGATGAGTCGATCAGCGTCATACCTTCGGTCTCGGATGGATAGAGGCGCTGAAACATCCGCACGTGCAATCCCCCCATTGAATGGCCGACCAGGATATAAGGCGGCCGGATCCCGGCCCGGTGCAACAAGGTGTGCAATTCCTCCGCGATCACCGCGCTGGTCCGCACCCGGGGACTGGGATCGCTCCAGCCAAGTCCGGCGCGATCATAGGAGCAAGTGCGGGTGACGCCGGCGATCTCCCCCTGAACCCTGCGCCAGTGAATGGAATAGTCGCCCAATCCGGAATCGAGAACCACCGTCGGTCCGCCGACCCCCATGCACAACATGTGCATGCGATAGCCGCCTACATCAACGCGCACACCCGGCGGGGGAACCAGTTTCCAGTCTCTATCGCTCGCAAGGTTCTGGTACATCGCACCGATACCGGCGACAACGGCGAAAGCACTGGCCCCGGCGATGGCAAACCTGACCCACGATCTCAAACGCTTGCCGCCCTGTTGAGCTGCAGGATGCATGTCCTATTTGAGGCCTTTCGCAACAAACTCCCGCTAGACCCCTCTTGCGCGATCGCCTCAATGGTCCGCGTCGCGATTAGTAAATCGTCTCACCGGTAGTGTACTCCCGCACGGCCAGGCTTGCGGTCTTCACGAAGAACTTCTCCCTCAGCGTCAACTATGCTATCCAACCGCGCAAAATTCTTGTTTGAGCTCTTGGAGTAGTTTCCTGCCAAACTCCTGGACTGTTATATTTCTCGGTCCGCAGCCTTCGCCAGGTACAACTCAACGCGATCCGTCGTCCATGTCGCCACGCCGCAGCCGAAAAAGTCGGTGTCCTCCGTCCAAATCGGGCACCCGAGCGCGAGGGCAGCGGCCAGCACCGGCCAATCCTCTTCGTCGCGCCTGTCAATCCGCTCGCGGGCAATCGACTCAAATGGACCGTAAGTTTCCGCTTCGACCATTTGGACCAACCGATCCACAAGTTCAAGCGCCGCCATTGCCGGAGCCGTCGGAATCCTCCGCGACTCCAGGATACCCGGCAGATGCTCTCTCGCTTCCTGAAACATAACATCGGGGGCCATGAACTCGACCCGCCCCGCGTACTTCCGAAGCAAACCCAGCACCCGCGTCCCCAGCACCGCTCGAATCAGGATGTTAGCATCCAGCACCACCACCGCTACTCACTACGCTTTCGCCGCTCACGCCGGATCTTCTTGAAGTCGGCCACGATCTGGTCATCATTTGTCCCCGCCGCCGCAATCAACTCCTGCATCTTCTCGCCAGCAACGCGCAGGGCTTCCAGATCCGCCTGGCTTGGCTTCGGCTTTGTGGGGACATAGATCCCAATCGTCGCCCCGTGCCGTGTGATCGCAACCGGCGTCTTCGATTCAAGGTAGTCCGCCAGCTTCTCCCGAAACTCCCGAATTCCGACTTTGGTGGTCTGCATAGTTGCAACCTCGATTGCGTACACAATGATAACACATTGTCGTAATTATGGACGACCGCCCCTCCCACAAACACGAGTTCCCCAGATGAGGTCGCTGGAGCCGCGCAGCGACAACTAACCCCTCACGATTTGAGTCCTTCATTTGCTTCCTTGAACCGCCGGCACAACTCCGCCTCGGCCGCCTTCCGTTCACGAGCCCGCCCGTCCCGCAAGGCGTCGGCGAGGGCCAGGTACTCGTAGAAGCAGGAGTCGCGCAGAGCAGCGATGGGGGCGGTCTTATACAGCGGCTCAAACGCGACGCCCCGCTGCGGGCCCTCCGCATACGGCCAGACCGGAACCAGTTCGTCCCCTTGCGTGATCATGCCGCGGAGCGGCTCGGCAGCGTACGACGTCGGAACCCCGCGCGTGACTTCGCCTCGTTCGGGCGGAAAGACGTACTTCAGCCCGTGGATGAGGAACTCTTCGAGCGCCGCAAAGTTCGGGCGATTCTTCCGTTGCGGCCCGTGGAGCAAGCGGCTACCTTCAGCGCGGCGCACGCAGGCGTGCACCTCAGACGGGCTCATGACCAACTCCGCGGCCAACTGGGAGTACGGCGCACGATCCGCCCGGGATGCCACGATCTTGAGCACCACATACACATCCTGTGGCTTCAGCGCCATGACATCTATTCGCAATTCGCGATTCGCGAACTGCAAGTGCGGCCACTCGTCCGGATCAAGATTCTCTTCGAACCGCCAGACTCGTCCCAGATTTGCCCCCCGTCGTTGTCAGGCCGCATAATAGCTCAAGAAAGTTGAACTATTATGCAGAGGACCAGTAGCCGGGACCTCTACCAGATCGCTGAAGCACAGAGTGGCTATTTCACAACGAAGCAGGCCGCACACCTCGGATACACAGCCAGCAAACGGAACTACCACGTCGGAGCCGGCAACTGGGTTCGGGAGCATCGAGGCATCTATCGCCTTGCGCTCTTCCTGTCGCCCCCCCGCCCCGATTTGATCCTCTGGTGGCTTTGGTCTCGAGGCCGTAGCGACTCACCGCAGGGCGTGTTCAGTCACCGTACGGCCCTCGCACTCGACGAACTCACCGATGTCAACCCGGCGAGGATCGATCTGACCGTACCGCCCACCTTTCGAAAAGGTTCGGAGATCCCGCCTGTGCTCCGGCTGCACTTCGCCGAGGTCGCCGCCTCCGACATAGAGGTGGTCGAAAACGTCCCGGTGACTACTGCACTGCGAACGATCCTCGACGTCTGGCGGGAGCAATCACTCCAAGAATCCTCTCTTCGAGATGCTTTCCAGGATGCAAGGCGCCTGGGCAAACTGACCACTGGACAGGTTGCTAAGGCCCGTAAGAACCCCGGCGTCGCTCAGATCATTGAATCGCTGGAACAGGGCCACCGATGACCACGAATCGGCAGTACAACTCCGGCGTTGCGCTTCGAACCTCGCTGGAGGAGCGGCTCAAGCGAATCTCCCGCGAAGAAGCAGTGGACCTGCAACGCCTCCGTCGTCAGGTTGCCTTCGGCCGGTTTCTCGCACGGCTTTTCCAGGAAATGCAAACCGTCTGGCTTGGGGGTGGTCAACGCATCTCCAAACATGCGCTCATAGCCGCAACAGTGGTTGCCACCCCATAGAACTTCAGGAGGCTGCTGGTGATTGGTTCTTTCAACAAGACTCCGATGGCACTTCGCTTTGTCATTTTTAACGCTGCAATTATTATTTATGCCTGCTTTACTGACCGGCTGACGTCAGATTGGCCATCACTGATAGCGGTGGTCGGCACACTCATCATAATGAACACGGTACTGTGGATATCCTCGCGGCATCTGAGGGAACGGAAGTAGAGGGAAAGAAGGCTCGCCGGTAACCACAATCTACGTTCACGAATCGCTAATCCTTGCTCATTCGAATATCGCCGACAGCCTCGCCAGCACTTCCTCGACAATCGCGTCAGGCACGCTCTCCAGTCTCTTCCCCCCGCGTGCGCCCAGATCCAGCGCGCAAGGTTGATCGCAGCGGACAACACCGGTGGTCTGCATTCCTGCCCCCGACAGCGAGACCGCAAAACCCGCTGTCCGCGGGAAGTTTCCTGCGCTGGTAATGGGCAGAACCACCGGCACTTTGGTCACGCGGTTGAAAGCCTCCGGTGAGACGATCAAGATGGGCCGTCCCCCTTTTTGCTCATGCCCTTCCGTGGGATCGAGCCCAATCAGCCAGACATCACCGCGCTTCATCAGATCAGCTCACCACCGGCCGCCTTGCCCCGGACCCACTCAAGATCTTCCTTGCTCCTCGCCGCCTTGGTATCGCATTGAGCAAGGAGTTCATCCAGCGTGTAGCGGGGACGCGAGTGCGGTTTCACCACCAGTTGACCGCCTTCCACCGCAATGCCGACTTTCACGCCCGGCCGCAGCCGCAGGAGGTCAAGTAGTGCCGGCGGAACCGCCAGCATGATCGACGCGCCGACCTTGCGCAGATGGGTTGTGTACATGGCTGCCCTTCTCAAGTTATACCTTGGTGCAACTTACCGGCAGCTCTACACCTCGCAGGCTCGGAATCCCTCCGGCGCGAGACCCATCCAGGAAGCCCCTCAACCGGCCCCGTCGAACTGCATCGCGACATGCCTTCTCATGAGCGCGGGGACCAACCGCAGCACGGACACCCAGACATCCACCTTCCTGCAAGCCCCACAAGGAACAAACCACTACCAAAATCACCTCAGAGCCTCCGCTCCGGCACTTCAGGAAACTTTGCCCTGCCAGTCTTCTCCCCATACCACAATCGCATCGGATTCGATCACGTACTAGAATGAAAACCACGAACGGAGTGTTGATCAGGTGCGATTCACAATGCTTCGCTACCGAATCATTGCGCTTCTGCTGGCAATCGCGGCTGCCGCCGCGGCGTTAGCGCTCCCCCTCTATGAAGTCACAGAGACACGTTCGTCCGGCCAGACAACGGTCACGAGGCACTACCGCGTGAACACTCTCGATACGCGTGGCGGCGCCATCGTTCCTCTGGTATGCACTCTCCCCGTACTGGCCGTAGCGCTGACGATCTTCTTCAGGAAACTCCAGACGCCAGTTGGCATCGGACTCCTGCTCTTCGTGATCCTGGCAGGAATGAGCGTGGGCTTGTTCTATCTCCCCTCTACGCTGGCCCTCCTCATTCCCACGATTCACGAAGGCGTGAGCGAACGATAACGTCAGGTGCGACTTCGGACTGGTGTGGAGACTTCCATCGCCCGCCCAACTCACTCCCACCCACACAAATCAAGCCCGCCGGGCAGCGAGGCTCAACACCTCAACTGCCCGGCGGCCCAGGTTAGTTTGAGCCCACAATGCCGATAGGCTCACCCGACACCACCATCTCCACACGGCGGTTTTTCAACCGCCCCGCTTCGTTCGAATTAGAGGCGACTGGATTGGCTTTCCCCAGTCCGGCGGCACTCACCGTATCGGGAGGCACGCCCTGCCCGATCAGATACGCGCGCACCGAATTGGCGCGGCGCTCGGACAGCGCCTGATTGTATTCATCACTGCCAACGCTATCCGTGTGTCCCTCCAACTCGATCTTCAGGCCTGGGTAGGCCAGCAGGATGCCCGATACCTTGGCCATCTTCTCCCGGGCACCCGGCTTCAGTTCGTACTTGTCGAAGTCGAAGAGCACGTCAGCGATGTTGACGATCAGCCCGCGCGCACTCTCCGCGGTTTCCAGAACAGCATTCAACTGCTGGCGAAGCCGTTCGCGCAACTGGGTCTTCTCTTTTTCGGCCTGCAGGCGAGCCTGTTCGGCCGCTTGGGCGCTCGCTCGGGCATCAGCCGCCTGGGCGGCGAGAAGCCTCTGCTGCTCCGAAGCCGCGGCCCGGGCCGCATCGGCGGCGGCACGTTCCCTTTCAGCTCGCGCGGCAGCCAGGTCGGCTTCCCGTTTCGCCGCTTCCGCGGCCACCCGGTCGGCATCGGCCTGGGCGCGGCGCTGCTGTTCGAGGCTGGCCTGCTCGACGGCTCGCTCCGCCTCCGCCTTCTGCCTGGCCTGGACCTCTTCATTCATCTTCCGTATCGTGATGATGCGCGCATCCTCGGCCATTTGCGCGGCTTCGCGCGCGTTCGTCTCCGACTCCTTACGGTGGTTCCCATGGTGGAGCAGGCCCGTGGCGTTCTCCAAACCGATCCGCGCCTTGTTGAACGTGTCGGCCGCATACTGTTCGGCGCCGGCGAGCCGTGCGATCTCCACCGCGTTTTCCGCTTCGGCGAGTTGCAGCGGACCCTTCGGATCTACCCGCACCGGCTTGTACTTCGCGCGGTCGACCACGTATTGCCCGCGTTTGAGAAGTTCGTACTTCGCCTCCACATCCTGGATCGTGCCCGTGGTGTCCTTGCGGACGAAGTTCTCGGCGACCACGACATCGCTAGGTTGGGTCACGGCAAAGTACGGTTCGGCGGTCACGATCAGCGCAAAGCTCTGCAGATTGCTAGTGGAAAGCAGCTTCGCGTCATCGCCTTCCAGAACGACCTCGCCGATGTTAATGGCGCGGCCTTCGGGAGTGATCGCCCATAGCACGTAAGTCATGTACTCTGGGCCAAATTGGTTGGCGGCCGTCAAATGATCGAGGTGGGTCTCGATTTTGGTGGAGCCAAGCTCGCTCTTCACGCGGGCCTCGCCTCGCGCGGCCGGCATCAGTTCGGTCCCTCGGAAGTCGATCGTGGTGGTCCCCTTCCGATGGTGGTAATTGATCGCCTTCGTCGTGCGCGACACGACTCGAATGCGATAGATGGGGACGGACTCGGAAGATTCTGTCGGTGCTGCCTTCTCCACGGTGGGATTTGGGATTTGCCCCATCGCGGCGGCAAGACTGACCAGAACAGACAACGCAATCTTCATAGGTCTTCAGTCCTCCTACGGTGTGAAAACAGCAATCGCCTCGCCACACACCAGAATTCAATAACTTGGCCTGGAAGAAAGGGCGGAAGACTCGAAAATTAGGCAGATTTTGCCGAAGAGCGTCTGGGTGCGCTGGTGATCGGGAGCCGCTTTCTTCGTCATCCCCTTCTCCAGAAGGCGCTCGGAGATTCATCCCTCGATCCGGTCGGCCTTCTCACCTTCGGTCGGGGGCGTTCCTGCCCGTCTCCCAAACGACAACACTTCCAACTTCAACCACCAACCCCGCGGACGCGCCGTAGTTTGGCTTCCCGCCCCCCCAAGGCGAGACGATCAAGACGACGCGGCGCGCCACTTGCGCGTGCCCTTCAGTGGGATCGAGCTCAATCGGCCCGATGTCACCTCGCTTCAACGAAATGAGCTCATCACCCGCCGCCTTGCTGCCGAATCGTCCACCACCTCCTTCACTACGCGCGCCTTGAATGGACCACCCGCGGCTCTCGAAGGCTCCGGCGGTTCACTCTCGCCCCATACGGCCAAAGTTATAAAACTTAAAAAAACTCCTTGCCATACTTAATAAAATAAATTATAGTGTACATAGGACTTGAGAAACAAGATCGGCAACCCAATGCAGTCACTCCCCAAAACCACCTCAGACTGGCAGGACTTGCTCCGAATCGCCCAGGGCAGCCCGCTCCTCATCGAGCGGGTCTGTATCCCGGAGAAGGGGATCACTATCGAAGGCCAGTTCACCCTCCCCGAGCTTGCCTGTCTCAGCCTGGAAGACCAGGTCTTCGTCGTCGCCTTCCTCCGCTCTCACGGCTCCATTAAGGAGATGGAGCAGACCTTCGGCGTCAGCTACCCCACCATCAAGGCCCGGCTCAACCGCATCTCCGGACAACTGCAGTTCATTGAAACCAATCCGTCTCCATCCCGCGCGGAAGTGCTGGAGCGGCTCAAGGCCGGCGAAATCACCGCCGAAGAAGCGATCCGCGCACTGGAGGCCCTGAAGTGACTCCCAACTTCGCCGTCCTCGGCATCGACACGCCCGGCTTCCACTGGCCCCAACTGTGGCTGCCCATCTTTCTCCTGTGGGTTCCGGTCATCCTGCTCTCGCCCATCATCTTCCTGGCGTTTATGGTTCTTGCTATCGCCGCCAGAACCAACATCTGGCGCGTCATCGCCATCTTCTGGGCCATCCTCTGCAGCCTGCCCGGCACCTACGTTCACGTCAGCACTCAGGATGCCCGTGTCCTGGTCCGCATCGTCTAGAGGCCGCCATGCGAAATGATCGCCGTGCCATCCTCTCGCTCGTCGCTCTCGGCCGCATCACCCCGGCAGAGGCAGAACGTCTCCTCATCGCCTGCAACGCGAGTCGCGACGGCTTCGTGATCTGCGCCGCCTGTGTCGCGACAACGCTTTTCACCCTTATCCCGCACCAGGGCCTCGTCGCCCTCCTGCATGTCTCACGCGTCTTGCTGGCGGATGATTCGCTGCACCACGCCCTGTCCTTCATCCATCACCTTTCAGGAGGAATCCAATGAACGAAAATCGCCGCCAGATTCTGGAAATGCTGGCCGACGGCAAGATCACCACCGACGCAGCCGAACGCCTCATCGCAGCTCTTGAGCCCGAACGCACTACACCCACCGGCGCACACTCCGGTTCCAACAGCACCATCGTGAAATCCCGCGTCAAGTACCTGCGCGTGCTGGTCGAAGCCGACGAGTCAACCACCGGCACGAAGGGCCAGACCACCGTCAATGTTCGCGTGCCCATGCAACTACTCCGTGCGGGCGTGCGCCTGGCCAGCCTCATCCCAGTCCAGGCTCACCAGCAGTTGGACGAAGCGCTCAACAAGCACGGAGTGCCTCTCACACTTTCGCAGATCAGGCCCGAAAATCTCGAGGAACTCATCGACCATCTCGAAGACCTCACCGTCGACGTCAACAGCACCGCGGGCAACGCCACCAAAGTGCGGGTCTACTGCGAATAAACTAACACCAACCCTTACAGGAAGCTAAGAACCCAATCGAACAGCGACATCCTGAAGACCTGTCGCAGACGGAGTGTCCACGCTGCCAATTCGCTGGGTACCTCGGCCAGTTGGCCCATCATGCGCCGGATTCCCGTGTGCCCTTCAGTGGGATCGAGCTCAATCGGCCCGATGTCACCTCGCTTCAACGAAATGAGCTCATCACCCGCCGCCTTGCCGCGGACCCACTCACGCGCATCTTCACCGCGCGCCGCCTTCGCATCGCATTGCGCAAGGAGTTCACTCACGGTGTAGCGAGGTCGCGGGTGCGGTTTCACCACCAGTTGGCCGCCCTCCACCGCCATGCCGACTTTCACGCCCGGCCGGGGACCTTTCCGTCGCTCCGGGCAGACAGGCGGACCAACGGCACAACTTCTGGAACCCCGGCGCCAGGTTCAGCACCTTCGCTATCCCGACGTCCAGCAGCTCGCCCCCTCTGGAAACCGCAACAATAGCGGGCAACCAGCCCTCATCGTTGCGCACGCTAATCATCCATCCGTTACCGCTCCCGCGCTAATTCCGCGGGACACACGGCACCCATACTTCCGCCACAACGCGAGATCCTTAGGAGCTCTCCATCCTCCGTGACTTCCGCGGAAAAGTCCGTATTATTGAAAGCCGACCTCATCGCCATGCCGGTCAGTCGATTGCCCACGATCTGTCCCTGCCATGGTTCTGCGAGGGAAACGAATTCGGGCTGTTCGGGATGATCGAAGCGATCCCGGGTTAGCGCGATCTTGCCGCTCTTCAACGCTGAAACGTGGAAGGTCACCCTTCGATCAAGTTCTTTGTCCGTCACCGTCCAAGTGCCCTGGAAAGGGTCAGCTTCAGATCGGCTCGTGGAGACGCGCCGGAACTCGACGGGCACTTTCCGCTCGTTAAGCTGTACCTCACCGAGCATCCTCTCCCCATCCTCAGCGAGCGTGACCTGCAGCTTCATCCCTATGCAGTCATCCACCTTCACCGTCCGCGTCTCGACATCGTACGCCTTCTCGCCGCAGTACCGCGGGGCATCGGCGTATATCGTGGACTCTGCCTGGATGTATGTGTGCTGACTCCTGTGAAGACTGCCGTCGGGCCGCCGCTCCAGCGTCGTATGAAGAACGATATTGAGAGCAACCGTGAAATCGCCACGAAAGAGCCCGATCTCACCCGCGCCGGTAATTGACTCCCAAACTCCGGATGACACCCGCGCCTCGGCCAGGACGTCCTCCCATTTTCGCTCCTGTGCGCACAGCGGGCAGGCCAGTCCGAAAATGAGAACGCAACGCAGGAGCATCCTCGCGGTCAGACGCACACGCCGCAGCCGCGGTTGCGAAGAAAGGAACCGCATGTGACGCGACCTGCCCAGACACAGTTTCAGCCCAGTCGCTGGCACCAGCGCGACCTCTCCCTCAGGCCGTCTAGCGCCGGCTCACCGGCCCCTGCTCCGCAACCGGCAGGATTCCATATTGACATACGAAGACGTTACTAGTAATCTCTTCGTAGATGCCCGGCGAACTACCAAAACCCACGGAAGCCGAACTCGAAATCCTCACCGTCCTCTGGAGTATCGGACCCTCCACCGTGCGCTCTGTCTATGAGGCAATCACACGCCGTCGGCCCGCCCAGTACAGCACCATCCTGAAATTCATGCAGATCATGGCGGAGAAGGGACTGGTGCTCCGCGACGAGACCCAGCGCGCTCACGTATACCGCACCGCCCGCCCACGTGAGTGGACACAGAAGCAACTCGCCGGCGATCTCCTGGAACGTGCGTTCAACGGCTCGGCCAAGGCATTGCTCCTCGGCGCACTGTCCGCCCGCAAGGCGTCGAAACAGGATCTGTCGGAGCTCAGGAAGCTGTTGGACGACTACGAGGGAACCAAGAAATGACGGCACTACTCCACTTCGTCGACACGCCTCTGGCCGCCGCCGTCGGCTGGACCGTGCTGCATTCGCTGTGGCAGGGCGGCCTCATTGCAGCGATTCTGGCGGTAGGACTTGTACCGGCCCGCTCGCCCCGCATTCGTTACGCCGCGGCCTGTCTGGGTCTCTGCACGCTCCTTGCTGCATCCGGCTTCACCTTGGACCGGATGCTACCTCGCGGCGCGGAGGTTCGACTCATCCACCCGGCGGCCTTCCCCCAAGACGCTCAGCCGGGTTCCCTCGAAAGGATCGCCCCCTGGAGCCCGGTGCTGGCCGGCGCCGCACCCTGGCTCGCTCCCTTCTGGCTCGCCGGCGTCCTGGTCTTCTACTTGCGCCAGGCGGCGGGTCTGGCCGGCATTCATCGGCTGCGGCGGCGCGGCGTTTGCTGCGCCTCTGACCATTGGCAGCACGAAGTGCGGCGCCTGGGCAGCCAGTTGCGAGTCTCGCGGCCCGTCCAGCTCCTGGAGTCGTCCCTGGCCGAAGCACCAGTGGTGGTGGGCCACTTCCGTCCGGTCATCCTCATGCCCCTCGATCTGCTGGGGCGGTTGCCGGCCGGGCAGATGGACGCTATCCTGCTCCACGAACTGGCGCATATACGCCGCCACGACTACCTGGTGAACGTGCTGCAGCGCCTGGTCGAAGGTCTTCTGTTTTACCACCCGGCCGTGTGGTGGATCTCATCCGTCGTCCGTCGGGAGAGGGAACATTGCTGCGACGACGCGGTCGTCGCCGTGCGCGGAGATGCGCACGAATATGCGCGCGCCTTGGCCGCGTTGGAAGAATTTCGTGGACCCGGCCAGGCTCAGGCTCTGGCGGCAACAGGAGGAAATCTGGTGAAACGCATCCGCCGTCTGCTCTACCCGCAAGGAACGAATGGGACCTGGACTCCGGTCCTGACCGCGCTGATCCTCGTGGTCGCGCTCAGCGCCACACTGGCGGCCTGGCAAGCCAATACGAAGAGCGATCCAACGCCCCCTCGGGCCGCCGGCGCGGCCGCTTCGCCCTATATGAAGTGGCTGGACGAAGATGTTGTTTACATCATCGACGATGCGGAACGCGCCGCCTTCCTCAAGCTCACCAGCAACCCCGAACGGGAGAAGTTCATTGAGCAATTCTGGCTGCGGCGCAGCCAGCCCGGAGCCACCTCCGACGCCGCCAAAGTCGAGCACTACCGCCGCATCTCCTACGCCATAGAGCGATTCGGGAACAGCCTCCCCGGGTGGCGCACCGATCGTGGCCGCATGTACATCATCTATGGCCCGCCCGACGAGATTGAATCGCATCCCGGCAAGGCGGAACTCTGGCTCTATCACACCCTGCCCGGCATCGGCGCCAACGTCACGCTCACCTTCATCGACAAAACCGGCCGCGGCGATCTGCGCCTGGCGCCCGGCAACGGCCGCTGGAGCCCCGGAAACTAAGCGGCAACAATAGCCCCCCTGGGGCCGGTCCCGTCCGGCCCCATCCTCTCCTCTGGCCGTCCCGCGCCCAACCCCGCCTCAGGGCTGGCAAAGAACCACCAGGTGCCTGCAAACCACCGAAGACCACTCTGCACGAGCTCAGCCGCGCCTTTCTCCCCAGAGTGTTCCTCTCATTCGCAATACTCGCCCACCGGACCGAACAACCACGATCGCCCGGAAAACCCCGAAATTGCGCCGCACCGGGACTTCGGTCACCACGGCCAAAAGTCTTTTTATCACACATTTTCAATCACTTGCGAACCACCCAACCGGCAGCCTTTGGACGCGCGGGTACACTCTTCACACTGGATCTCGCGGTCTGTCCGCATCCAGCCGATCTTTGACTCTCGAATCTCCACACCTCCGCCGGAGGACCCTCTCACCACGGCTGGGAAGGGAGCGAATCCTCTGGATTGTGGCCGAGCAAAGCCATCTATTCCCGTTTTCTTTCCCCTCCGGGACCAATATAAGGGCGAGCTCACTGGCCTAAGGCCAACCAGCCCACGGCACACAATCCACCGCTACTGAGGGATCAAAGCCATCTCTTCCCGTTTTCTTCCGGGTCCGCCAGTGAAACGAAAACTCCGCTCGCCCGCCCAAGGCCAACCAGCCCACGGCACACACAATCCACCACTGCTGAGGGATCAAAGCCATCTCTTCCCGTTTTCTTCCGGGTCCGCCAGTGAAATGAAAACTCCGCTCAACCGCCCAAGGCCAACCAGCCCACGGCACCCGCAATCCACCGCTACTGAGGGATCAAAGCCATCTCTTCCCGTCTTCTTCCGGGTCCGCCAGTGAAACGAAAACGCCGCTCAACCGCCTAAGGCCAACCAGCCCACGGCACACACAATCCACCGCTACCGAGGGATCAAAGCCATCTCTTCCCGTTTTCTTCCGGGTCCGCCAGTGACATGAAAACTTCGCTCAACCGCCCAAGGCCAACCAGCCCACGGCACTCGCAATCCACCGCTACTGAGGGATCAAAGCCATCTCTTCCCGTTTTCTTCCGGAAGGCGACATCCAGTCAGGTGTTCAATCAAACCGTGCACAACGAGACGCATTCAATCACCCGGGCCACGGCCGGAATTGGCGGCCCACATTCCCGAGATGTCTTTGTTTCGTGCGCCGGCGGCGACCCAGGCGGCTAGCACTACCGCGATTCCTGATGTGCCCCTAGATCAAGGCTTGACACGTTTCGCCACCATTTCCATGCTGTTGTCGCCCATCTCCACCTTCAGCTTCATTTCATCGCCCGAAACGGTCCCCTTGTGCACGACCTTCATCTGCTCGGTTTCGATGGCAAAGCTGATGCGATCGCCGTCGATTGTGCCGTCGGTGATCGGCATCTCGCCCATGTCTCCGATGGCCTTCCCTGTGATCTTCTTCCCGTCCACCTTCAGATCGAACGTGAGTTGCATCGACCCGTTAGGGCCTTCCATGGTTGCCTTCCATTTGCCGGCGACATCGGCCGCAAATGCCGAGAGCGCCATCGTGAGCATCAGAATGACCGCTGTGATTCTCATTGGTTTCTTCCTTTCGATCGGTGTCACATAGCAGGAAAACCGGCTTTCGTGGTGACTCCTGCGGTCACCGCGTCGTCGTTCCGCGAGTTGCTACAATGCCCCGGCGGGCAGTACGGACGAGGGGCCCAGGGCCCTCCGGGACTCAGCCCGGTGAATCTTGGATGGTTAGCGGCTGACGTCTTGTCTCCTTCCGCTCCGGTTGTCGGCCACTGGATCGTTCTGCTCCCAGCCGCCGCCAAGCGCCTTGTAGACAGACACGAGATCGATATTCACCGCGGCCCGGCTCTGAACCGCCGAATCCTCCGCGGTGTTCAACGAACGCTGCGCATCCAGCACATCGAGAAAGTTCGTGAGCCCGTGCGTATAGCGGTTCATCGCCACGGCCGCCGCCTTTTGCAGATGGCTCACCTGCTGCTCCAATGCGGCCAGCCGCTGCTGGTCCGCCCGATGCGAAGCGAGGGCATTCTCGACATCCTGGAACGCGGTCAATACTGTCTTCTGGTACGTCAGATACTGCTGGTCGCGCCTGGCCTCATAGGTTCGGATGTTGGCTTTGGTCGCGGGATAGTTGAGCAGCCCCCACTTGATCTGAGGACCCAAGGAGTAGAACCGCGCCGCCGCGTTCGCCAGATGCAGGGCCTCGCCAGTCTGGCCCCCATACTGCGCCGTCAGGCTGATTGACGGAAACAGACTTGCCACCTGAACGCCCACTCGCGCCGTCGCCGCGGCAAGGCTCCGCTCCGCCTGCCGGATGTCGGGACGCCGGCGTAACAGGTCCGAGGGCAATCCCACCGGAATCTCATTCGGTGACGCCGGAATACCACTCGCCTCGTTCAGTTCGGCTGCGAGGGCGGCCGGATTCTCGCCCAGAAGGACGGAAATGGCGTGGACCATCTGAGAAGCGCTGGCCTCCAGCGTTGGAATGGTCGCCTGCGTCTGCGCGAGGCTGGCTGCGGCGTTGGCCACGTCCAGATCGGTCACCAGGCCGGCCTTGTAGCGCACCTCGGTGATTTTGAGCGTGTCCTTGCGCGTGGCTTCCGTTCGCCGCGCCACCGCCAGTTGCTCCTGATACTGGCGGAGCTGCAAATAGTCTCTCGAGACCTCGGCCACGGCGCTCACCAGCGTGTTGCGCAAGCTGTCCTCATACGACTGCGCGTCCGCGCTCGCTGCTTCAATCTGGTGCTTAACGCCGCCAAAGAGGTCTAGCTCATAGCTTGCGTCCAAATACGATTGGTAGGAGCTGTACGTCGTGGGGATCAGCGTCCCTCCCCCGAGTTTCGGAATCTGCGGATTGTCGGAACTCGTCCGGCTGCGCGCGTAGTTGAAGTTCGCATTGCCGGCGGGCAGCCGCTTGCTGGCCTGCGTGTTCTTGAATGTTGCGCGCGCCTCCTGCAGACGCGCCTTCGCAACCTTTACATCCAGGTTGCTGTTGATTGCGCGTTCAACCAGCGAAGAGAGCTTCTGGTCATGAAACGTCCGCCACCAATCAGCCAGGGCCGCCATGTCCGCCGCGGGCTTCCTCTCTTGCACCTGCGAGAATGCCTCCGGGGTTTTCACGACAGGAGCCCGATACTTCGGTCCCACGGCGCATCCCGCCAGTAGGAGGAGCGCCACGGTCACCAGAACCGCAAATCGCCGCGTCATGGTCTGCCTCCGGTCTCCGGGCCCTTGCTCTGCGCTTGCCGCGCGCCGGGATCGGGAAGCGGCTTCGCCTGGATATAGACATCCATCTGCTGTCCGGCATACAGGTGGAAAGTCTCGGGCTGCCGGAACGAATAAACCACCTGCAACACGCGTGTATCCACGCGTTCAGTCGACGCGCCGGTCAGCGATCTTTTCGGAACCACATAGGGCTCGACACGAACAAAGGTCGGTGGCACCTTGAGATCCGCGCGTCCGCGCGGATAGGCGGCGGCCGGTTGCCCGCGTTCCACGCGCCAGGCGTCCTGCTCATCCACATCCACTCGGATGTTTAGATCATCGTTGTTGCCCACCAGCATCAACGCATCGTCGGTCTGGCCGGCCGGTGCGTACTCACCGGCGTGGATCTTCACCTGCATCACTGCGCCATTCAGTGGCGACCGCACCGTCAGCCGCTCCAGTTCCTCCTGGGCCTGCATCACCTGCGTGCGGGCCTGCTCCACGGCCGCCTGCTGCACGCGAATTTCGGGGGCCCATGTGCCTCTCTTCAAACGCTCCAGTTCCGTCTGTTGATAAGCCGTCGCCGCCTCGCGCTGCCTCACCGCATTCCGTGCCTGGTTCACTTCATCCAGACTGATGGCGCGGGTGTCGTCCTTATAGGCAGTCTCACGCAGCGCAAGTTGCGCTCTGGCATCGTCCAACTGCGCCTTGCTCTGAGCCACCTGTTGCTCCTGCTTCGAAATCTCCTCCTGGCGATTGCCCGCTCGCAGCTTTTCGAGCGTCGCCGCGGCCGACTCCACCGCCGCCTGGTACCGGGCGATCTCAGCCCGCTTAGGCCCTTCGTCCAGTTGCCACAAGGGTTGGCCCTTGCGAACGGCGTCGCCGACCTTCACAAACACCCGCGTCACCAGCCCGCCGCTCGAACTGCCGACCTTGACGTTTTCAGTCGAGGCCTCAATGAGACCGGCGCCCGACACGTATGCCTGAAACGGCGCCTTGGCCGGTTCGGCCATGGGCTGCGCCTTCATTGGCGGCTTGGAAGTCGCCCTCACCATGAACAAGCCAAGGGCCAGCCCGGCTACAGCAAAAATCGGAAGTGCGTATTTTCGAATCATTGAACCCTCTCCGACGCCAGAAACTCCGAGTGCGAGTCGAAAACCCTCTGAACCCTGCCGTCGTCCATCTGCGCGATGCGATCGGCGTACTGATAAATGCGGCTGTCGTGCGTCACAATGATGAGCGCACGCCCTTCGCCCGTTGCCACCGACCGCAGCAACTCCACGACATGCTGTCCGGTGACGTGGTCCAGCGCGCTGGTCGGCTCATCGCAGACGATCAGGTTGGGATCATGCACGATCGCCCGCGCAATGGCCACCCTCTGTTGCTGCCCACCGGACAGACTCGCCGGCCGGGCGTCCGTGCGGTCGCCCAACTCCACCTTCTTGAGTGCCTCGTCCGCTTTGCGTAAAGCTTGCCCATATCCAGCGCCATTGAGCAGCAGGGGAACGGCGACGTTTTCACGGAGCGACAAGGATCCGATCAGGTTGAACTGCTGGAACACAAATCCGATGTGTTCGCCCCGGTAACGCGTGCGCTTGCGGTCACTCAGGCTGTTCAGATTCTTCCCGAACACGAGGCACTCACCTTCGCTCGGATCCAGGACGCCCGCCACCGTTGAGATCAAGGTCGTTTTGCCGCAGCCCGACGGACCAACCAGCATCATTACCTCACCCTGCCGCACCTCAAGGTCGATTCCGCGCAACGCCTGCACTTCAGCGGCTCCGGCGCCGAATACCTTTTTCAGCCCGCGGCACACCACCGCGCTCTCGCCATTTGTTTTCATGACTAGCCTCTGAACACGATGCCCGGCTCCAGCCGGATCACCTTCCTCAAACTCGCGGCCGCCGCAATCGTCACGATTCCAACAACCACGATGCCGGTTGCTACGAGCACGTACCATGGCAGCGTGAAGCTGATCATGCTGTCCTGCATCGCCAGCCCCATCAGACAGGCAAGCCCGGTGCCGGTCCCAAATCCGAGCGCGCCCACCAGTGCCGCCTGCAGCAGGATCATTGAGAGCAGTGTGCCGTTACCCGCGCCCATCGCCTTCAACGCACCAAAGTGGCGGAGATTGTCCATCGTGAAGTTATAAAAGGTCTGTCCGGCGATCAGCGTTCCGATCAGGAAGGCGATGAATGCCGACAACCCGAAATTGATCACGATGCTGGTCTCGGTAAGGAAGTAGTTCAGAGTCTTGGCAATGAACTGCTGGGAGGTGTAGGCGGCCAGTCCAGTTACGCGGCCGACCCGTGCTGCCACCGCCTCGGCCGACTGCCCACTTTGAGGAGCCGCCAATATATAGGACAAGTTCTTCCGCTGCGCTGGCACAATGGACAACGCCCGGTTGTAGGTCGTGTAAACGACAGGCATGGATTGGAAGCCACGCGCCACCTCGCAGAACCCGGCCACGATCACCCGGTGATCGTTGAGTTCGAGCGTCTCGCCGACTCTCAGCGGCGTCTTGGTGCCATCTTTGTTGACGTGAGCGAGCTTGTCCATCGCGCTCATCACATCGACAACCACTGCCTCGCTCTGCCGCAGGGCACTGAGTTTTCCTTCGACCATACGGGCCGGACCGCCAATGAACGTCGTATCGTCGAGTCCGTACAACGCCACACCGACATTCGTTCCGTCCTCAAGCCTTGCCTGAACGCTGCCTTTGTACATCTGGACCGCCCAGGCAACGCCCTCGACGCTGCGTACCCGCCCCAACTGACCATCCGTCATCGGTTGGGAATCGTCGATGTACCGCACCTTCTGGTCCATCACCCAGATGTCCGCGTTCACGGCGCTGATGCCCGAGTACATCTGCTGCATGATGCCGGCGAACATCGCCAGTTGTTGAACCAGCAGGAGGGATGCGAACATCACGCCGGCGACGATGCCGAAGTACTTGCCGGTGTCGCCCATCAACATATGTAGCGCGATTCTTCTCATCACCCCTCCAAAACCTTCCGTTTGTCAATTATTGCAATCTGCAAGTACTGGACACACTTCACTCCGCGCATCACCACCAGTGGTGTTTACTCGTTCCCGGCGCGCATGTGCCGGGTCAGCTTGTCGAGCAACTCAAGCAGGATCTCGCGCTCGCCGTTGCTGAGCGGTTCCAGCATTCGCGCGCCGATCTCCACCCGCATGCTCAGGAAACGGTCGTGCATCATCTTGCCCTTCGGGGCCTGTTGAACCACCACAATGCGCCGATCGTCCGTTGAACGGGACCGCTGTACCAATTGCTTGGTTTCCAGCCTGTCTATGATCCGCGTAACCGTGCTGAGTGGAGCGTGTAACCTGGCGGCGAGATCCGTCATGATCATCTCGCCCTGGCCTCCCAAAAGGAACAATACCCTGACTTCCCGCGGCGAAAGCTCGACATCGGGCATGGTATGGTCCTCGATCTCCATCGGAGGCTCCAACAGCTCTGCAAGAAACATCTGCAAAGCTTCAGCCTGCCGCTTCACTCTGGCGTCGCTCTTCTCCGTGTCGGACTGTAGCACTAGTTGCATTGTGCAATGATTGGGACTGCGGGGTCAAACAACTAATTGCGAAGTTTCGTAAAGATCGACTGCCCCTCGCGCCCTCTCGCGCGTGTGCCTGCTGAGCCGGTTGGCATTCCCGTGATGAAGACGAGTCACCTCTTGGCGGCCTTTGGGCCGATCCGTCAAGGCATGCGCGAGCAGTCCGGTGCGTTCTCAGGCCGCATCGCCTCGTGTCCATGGTTTGCGAAGTTCAGAATGGGATTGGCTTTCTCAACCGGCCGCCCTGGATGCTGGAAGATCAGGCTCTCAACCTCAGCATGCGCCAGATGGCCGACCGGTTCGTCGACGGCGCGGCGCTGGACCAGGGCGCGGTGAGCCGGGTCTGAACCACGGTCCGTGGCCACAACTCTTGTCTGAGCTGCCCCAGTCACGCGGGCGGCGGACCGGCCGGGGACCTCCAGCTCTGGAAACCGCAATCGGAATCATTCGACCCCTGGCCCTAACCGGAGTAGCGCGTCGTCAGTCGCGAACACGCGGGCCGATGGTAAGCTCGGTCCTAGCGCCTATGGCCGAAACGCCGCGGATCCTGCGTGTAGTTGTCGCCTCGCCGGGCGACGTACAGAGGGAACGGGACCTCGTCCCCGCAGTCCTCGAGGAACTCAACCGCTCCATCTGTGTCGACCGGAACCTGCGGCTGGAGGCGGTGCGTTGGGAGACCGATGCCTACCCCGGCTTCCATCTCGACGGCCCTCAACACCTCATCGACGGCGTTCTCAAAATCGACGACTGCGATCTGTTGATCGGTCTGTTCTGGAAACGCTTCGGCACGCCGGTGGACGATGCATCCTCGGGCACCGAGCACGAGATCCGCAACGCCATCGCCGCCTGGCGCCGCAAGGGCTTGCCTCAGGTGATGGTCTACTTCAATCAGAAGGCCTATAAGCCGCGCAACAAGTCGGAAGCGGATCAGTGGGGTCAGGTCCTCCAGTTCCAGGAGGAGTTCCCCAAGGAAGGGCTATGGTGGCCCTATGCCGGCCCCGGCAAGTTCGAAGCGATTCTGCGCCGCCATCTCACCGCCTACGTGCGTGCGGCCTTTCCCATCGCCGGTGCGCCGGCCGCTCCCAGGTCCCCAGCCGCGGCACAGCCTGCGGTGGGTGAAGCTTACTTCTCGGTGCAAACCGCGATCATCGAAGAGAAATCAACCTCTTTCGTCGGCGGTGAGGATGCACTCCACGCCTTCGATTCCTTCCAGCGAAAACACTCGCGCGGATACTTCATCATTCGCGGCAGCCCCGGCCAGGGGAAGACGGCACTGGCCTGCCGCCTGATCGCGTCTGCGAACTATGTCCACCACTTCATCAACCGCATGGGCGGGCGCGATGAACCCCGTCTCATTCTGCTCTCACTACTGGCACAACTCGACCCGGCCGGCAGCGCTGAACTGAAAGGGGAGTCTCTGGCGACCCTAACCAAGGCGTTCGAGGACTGCCTGCGCCGGGTGGCCGGCGTTCGCAAGCCCCTCGTTCTCGTCGTCGATGCCTTGGATGAGTTACCGGAAAGCCCCGCCGACCCACCCTTCCTGCCGGCCGAAACTCTACCCGAGGGCGTCTTCGTCGTGGTCACCTCGCGGCCCGGTCACCATCTCAACCGGCTGCAACAGCGGCTCTTTTCCCTGCCCCACGAGGTCTTCATCCTGCGTCCGCTCGGGCTTGAGGAGATGCGTGCAATCATCGGCCGCAGCCGGCCCGGCACCAGCGCCTCTGAATTGGAGCGCATCGCCGAAGCCTCACAGGGCAATCCGCTCTACCTGCAGGCCGTCCTCGATCAGTTCCGAGCAGACTTCGACTACGACCTGACGAAGCTGCCCACCACAATCGAGGGCTTCTTTCGCGCCGCCACGCGCAGCCTCGCCGCCGGCAACACTCTGCTCAGCGATGTCCTGGGCCTGCTCTCCGTCGCCCGCAAAACACTCTCGCTGCGCGAACTCAGCCAGATTACCGGTTCTCCGCAGCGAGCCATCGACGAGACGGCCATCCGTCCGATCCTCCCTTTCCTCCTCGGCAACGAAGAGGGATTCGGCTTCTATCACGCATCGTTCCATCAGTTCGTGCGCCGTGCCCTGCTCTACGAGGACGAGCTCAAGAACGCACACCGGGCGATGGCGGAATGGCTGGAACGCCCTGAGAACCTCATCAACAGCTACCGCTACCACTCACTGGCGCACCATCTGTTCGAGGCCGGCGCGCAGGCCCGCCTCGTCGATGTGATCGATGAGGGCTTTCTGAGCAGGGCGGCGCAGTTGCTCGGCTACTCCGCGCTGGAGAGTCTGGAGCTACTCACCCGCGCACTGCTCGAACGCCACGATCCCAGCGTCATCGCCCGCTGCGTCACCCTTGTGGAATCGCTACGCGGCGTGATCGGCCAGCAGGCCGTCTCCGAGGTGGCCAACACCTTGCAGCCTTACCGTTCCGGTCCGTTGGCCTTCAGGACGCAACTCCTCGAGCCACACATCGCGGAAGCCGCCGGCCTCGACATCTATGTGGGCATCCTCCCCAAGGCCGAAGTGCCGGCCGATTTCTTCGAGATTGTGTCGCAGGAGCAACGCCTGTTCCTGGCCATCGGCGACGCGCCCAGCCTCGGATTGAAGAGCGCCTTCGTTGCCCGCTTCATGGGCAATCTCTTCCGAAACCTGGTTCTGGAAGGCAACTGCCGCGACATGGGCGCGATCCTCGCCGCCATGGATCAGATGATCAGCCCCTACGAGTACTTCCGGCGCATCTCCATGCAATGCATCGCGGTCGACCCGAAGCGCCGGGTCATCCGCCTGGCCAATGCCGGCCATCCCAACCCGGTCCACTACTCGAGCAGGACGGGGCGCTGCGAGCTGTTGCCGCTGGCCGGGAATCTGTTGAACAGCGCCTCCGGAGTGGCGCCGTGGTTTGAGGAGTATGCCGTCGAAGTCGGGAACGGCGACATTCTGGTGTTGGTCTCCGACGGTCTCACCGAAGGCCATGTACTGGTGGGCGAGCCCTACGGCTACCGTTTCCAGGAGATTGTCGTGAAGAACGCCGACGCGGGCGCGCGAGCCGTCGGTGAGGCGATCCTTGATGCCTGGCGGCGCCACCCTCGTGAGGCCGACGCGGTGGATGACGTAACGGTCGTCGCCATTCAGGTGGACCTGGGACAAGGAGCCGGAGAGCGATGACGCTGACGATCACGCAACGCAACGTCGGAGAGGTGACGATCCTCGAACTGCGGGGCAGTATCGATCTCAGCGGAGGCGCGTCCATGCTGCGTAACGCAATCAGGGACCTTCTCGCGCGCGGCAGGAAGCAACTGGTGCTGGCTCTCGCGGAGGTGCGCTACATAGACAGCTCCGGTGTTGGCGAGTTGGTCAGTGCGTTCACGACTGTCTCGAACAGCGGCGGCGCACTGAAACTCCTCAGCCCGACCAAGCGGATCGCCGACTTCCTTCAGATCACAAAGCTTTACACGGTGTTCGAGATCTTCGACGACCAATCCGCGGCCCTGCAATCGTTCAATGAGCCCAGCTTTCACTTCCAGTGTCCTGTGTGCCAGAACCATGTCCACACATATGGCCGGACAGGTATCGAGGGCCGCACTCATAAATGTGGGGCGTGCGACATGGTCTTCAGCCTTTGCCAGATCGACCCAGTATTGAAGTGGGCCCTGATCTCCTCCATGAGAACCGTCAGCTACGCTTCTGAGTCCGTGACGCTATCGGCCGGCGCACCGTTTCGACTGCAGATCGCGGGCCGCCTCTCTCTGTTCTCTTCTATGTCCGTGAAAAAGATCTGGCGTGCACTGCCGCTCCCTTTGCGGGTCCTCGTCGATTTGGGCACACTGACAGAAATTGAGGACGCCGGCCGCGAAGCCCTCCTCGCCCTCATTGCTGGTTCGGGTTCAGACGCCAAAGTGGCCGTCTCGCTCGACGGCCTGCCCGCCACACTCCGCAAGGCCCTCCCCAATCAGGCGCCATTCTTCGAGTCATCCCCATCGGCACAGGACTGGCTGGGCGACGTTTCGGACACACCCGAATTCCACGTCGCCCTCGAGCCATCACTCCGTTAGGCCTGGGTCCCCATGGCGGGACCAGACGTAGTTTTTCCGCCCGAAATCCTACGCCCGATCCCGCGAGACGCTTCGGTGCGCCTCTGTGCGCACGGTGAGAGGTTGCGCCAGTCTGAAATTGACTAGCGTCTCCGTCGGCAGTCGCACCTGCTTGCGGCCCGTGATAGCCGCACCCACGGTGCCTGCCGCCGCTCCAGCGCCAGCTCCAATCAGCGCCCCGCCGCCGCCCGCGGCGAGTCCTCCGATTAATGCCCCGGCGCCGGACCCTCCTCCGATCATGGCCCAGTTTCTTTTCTTGTGTCCTCCGCTGTACCTCGTTGCCGGATCCGATGTCACCTTGTATTCCTTGCCGTTCCAATCCAGGCTCACCAGCCCCAGCGACAACACGGCGTTGCCCTTGAGCCGGCCCGATGACGCGCTGCGCCGTATCATCCCGGTGACATTCGCGCCTTCAGGGATGACGACCGACTGTCCGACCACCACTGGCGACACCAGGACCCCGGTAAACCGGTCGCCCGGTCTGCTGCGATCCGTCGTGATGGAGTTATTCAGCCGCACCGCCAGGCGTGTTCCGGGCTGCACCGTCACCAGAGTGTACTGGGGTGTTGGCGCGACAGGCGCCGGCGGACGAGATGCCGCCTGAGCCGTCGACTCCGATGGCTCACAACCGGTGAACAGCAGAGATGCGCCAATCGCCGCACAGGCGAGTAATGCTCGATGTTTCATGCCGAGTTGCTCTGTGCATGCACCATGCCACAACAGGCATACTCTTTAGGTTCTTCAATTTATGGAGAATCCAGCTGGCACGCCCGGTAACTCTTACCACTGATCTGTTGGGGTGGTCCGGGAATAAATTGCTGTTTGGCCCGTCTTGCGATTTAGATGCACGAGATGGTGATCCAAACAAGCGAACTTTGCCGGAGCTTTGGCGACCGCGTGGTGGTCGACTCGCTCAGTCTGCAAGTATCCGCCGGTTCGGTTTTTGGCTTCCTCGGGCCGAACGGAGCCGGCAAGACGACGACGATCCGGCTGCTGCTGGGTCTGTTGCGCCCACACGGTGGCCGCATCGATCTGTTCGGCGAACCGTTGCGTACCCGCCGACTGGCGATTCTGAGGCGCGTCGGCGCACTGGTCGAATCGCCCTCGCTCTACCCACACCTCACAGGCATCGAGAACCTACGCCATGCCTGCTTGCTTAAGCAACTTCAGACCAAGGATATAGGACGGGTTCTCGGCATCGTCGGCCTGACCAACGACGGCGACAGGCAGGTTAAAACATACTCTTTCGGAATGAAACAGCGGCTCGGCCTGGCCGTGGCACTGCTGGGTTCGCCCGAGCTCATCGTGCTGGACGAACCCACTAATGGCCTGGACCCGGCCGGTATCCAGGAGATGCGTCACCTTCTGCGCGACCTGCCCGTGGCGCATGGCATCACCGTCTTTCTCTCCAGTCACCTGCTCAGCGAAGTGGATCAGATCGCCTCTCACATCGGCATCATCGCCGCCGGCAGGCTGCAGTTCCAGGGCTCTCCCGAAGAGCTGCGGGCGCGGCGGCAGGGCTCGCTCCACATCGGGCTCGACCGGCCCGAGATCGCGGCCGAACTGCTGCGCCAGCAGGGCTGGTCTGCCATCGCCCGCGCGCAGGACACGGTGGAATTGCCCGCGATGGACCACGATTCCACCGTCAGGATCAATCGTTTTCTGGTCGAGCGCGGCTTCGCCGTCTATCAGATCGCGGGCCATCAACCCACCCTCGAAGAGATGTTCCTCGACCTGACGCAGTCCGCCTGAATCCCATGACAACCTTCTTCCGAACCTTCGCCGCCGAACTCCTGAAGCTCCGACGCACCCTGGCGTTCTGGCTTGTCTTTCTGGCTCCGGGCCTGATTCTGGTGCTCGAGTTCATGATGTTCCACGAGCGTGTGGATTTCTTCGCCAAGAAACAGCAGCCGCTCTGGGACGTGCTGCACCGCAACACGTTCAGCCTTTGGAGCGTGCTCATGCTGCCGCTGTACGTCACTCTGCAGACGGCGCTTCTGGCCGGACTGGAGCATAGCGAGGACCGCTGGCGCAGCCTGCTCACCATGCCCGTGCCGCGATGGGCCATCTACTGGGCGAAGCTCATCATCCCGTGCCTCATGGTGGTTGCCAGCACACTAACGCTCACTCTGGGCGCCATCCTTAGCGGATGGGCACTAAGGAACATTCAACCGCGCCTGCTGTTCCCCGATCCCCTGCCCTGGGGCCTCTTCCTGCACGATGCGTGGCTCACCATTGTAGCCTCGGTGTTCGTCGTCACGATCCACCACTTCCTCAGCCTGCGTCTGCGCCTGTTCGCCGCCTCGACGGGCGTCGGCGTCGCCGCCACCATCGTCAGCTTCATTCTGATCAACTCAGAGAAGTATGGGCGGCTCTGGCCATGGTGCCTGCCGGGCCGGATGTTGATCAACCGGCCCCAGGTCGTTGAGGACGTCCTGCTCTATTCAGTGGTTGGCGCCATGCTCGTGACGCTGGCCGGCACCTGGGAGTTCTCGCGTCGCGAGATCCGCTAACTGGCCAGCATCCGTTGACGGAGCTGGAGATAGCTCCGCACGGCCACGTCCAGGGACGGCATGGGCTCGATCCCGAGCGATTCCATTTTGGCGTTCGAGAGAGGCGAGAACTTGGGACGGCGAGCCGGAGTGCGGTACTCGCGTTCGGTCGTGGGCTTCAGTTCAGGCTGTAAGCCGGCTTCGCGGAAGATCAGCTCCGCATAGTGATACCAGGAAATCGCGGTCCCGCCTCCACAGTGAATAACGCCGGTGACGCCCTTGTCCACCATATCGGCCGTCCTGGCCGCCAGAGCCGGAGCGTAGGTGGGGCTGGCCACATGATCCTCGACGACACGGATTGTCTTGCCCTCGCCAGCCATGCGCAGCATCAGTTCGATAAAATTGCCGCGCGCCGTGCGCAGCCCTCCGGGCCCGAAAACACCGGACGTACGAATCACCAGCGGGTCCGCCAGATACGCCTGGGCATAGAGTTCGCCGGCCAGCTTCGAGACGGCATACGCACCTAATGGATGCGTCGCGTCATTCTCGACATAGGGCCGGTCCAACGTGCCGTCGAAGACGTAGTCCGTGGAAAAGTGGACCAATTGAGCCCCGCACTGGCGGCAGGCCAAGGCTAGGTTGCGGACGGCCAGGCCGTTCGCCTGAAAGGCCGCATATGGTTCATTCTCGGCGACATCCACCATATTGTAAGCCGCCGCATTGATGACGAAATCGGGGTCGAATGATGCGACCGCGTGCTCGACGTCCGGAGCGGACGTGACATCCACATGGCTCCGTTCCCAACCGGCCACCTTCGCACCGCGGGCGGTAAATTCCCGCATCAGCTCCACGCCGAGTTGCCCGGCGCTTCCAAAGACTGCAACCTTCTTCTGCATCTGATTGGTAATATAGCGCGAATACCCTAAGCCTGAAGGCGGACCGCGCCGATAGAGGGAGGCAGGAGGCGGACCGTTGGCCTTGGCCTCCAGGGGCGGGGCAATCCCGCGATATTCGTCACATTTTCGCTAAGTCCGGGGAACCGTCAAGGGCCTGGAGAAGATATTGCAACTTTGATACACTTTGCTTACGTCTGAGTCAATGGAGAAGATCCTGATGCGAACCCTGATTCAAACAGGTTTCCGGCGGAGCCGTCGGGCTAACCGGGTAGGCCTGGCGCTGCTTGCAGCGCTCAGCGCCGCGCTGTTGATCTCCGTCCTTGCCGGGATTCGTAGTCTCGGTGCGGGGTAGCCGATTGGGCTAGAGGCGATTGCATTAGCGAATGCAGGTCGCTTAGGGAGTGTATCGCGTGCTCCAGGACGAGCCCTGCCTGAAAACCCTCCTCCAGTTGGCGGCAGTAAGCCACCTCTCCCAAGTAGAGACAATCCTCCAAGACGAGCTTCACACATGTGCCTGCGGGCAAGGGCCGCTCCAGTAGTATTCTTGCGCCTTGGACTGAGAGATCTTGTACTCGCGCCGGCAGCTCCAACTCACTGTCCCCCAGCAAAGTCACTGTGGTGTCCAAGTCCACGGCCCAACGAGGAGACAAACGCCGTTCCATAGTCTTCATATCGGCGCCGATAGCCGAATGATGAATGAATGGGTGGCAGAAAGCGCGGACCGTAGAGGGGAAAGAAATCGTCCGGGACGACGCTCGGGATGATTTGAGATCATCTCCTACCAGTTCCGCCAAAGTGTGGGCAACTGGCGGATGCGGCAAGGTGCTTAACCCTTGGCGCGCCCCGGACTAAATGTGCAGGCGCATTAGCCTAGTAAGCCTAGTATCGGCGATACACCTCATGGATCCCGCACCCCCAGTTGAGGGGGCGAATAAGGTATTGTGCGGGGTGTACCAGATGTAAAGGTGCTGTTTCGGAAACGGCGACAAACGGCCCGAAGGCGTGCATAATGAAGGCGATGGCGGTGACTGCTCCCAACCCGGACAGGACGCGGGTCTCTTACCCGCTCGGCAACCTGGAGGTATCCATGCCGGCCCGAAAGAACTGGTTCATCCTGATCTTTCTGGGCGTATGGATGGTAGGTTGGACAGTGGGTGAACTAGGGGTCCTGGGTCTGCTCTTGAGCGGAATCGTCCGCGGTCCGGCGCCGCTCATCATCCTGGCGTGGCTCTTCCTGTGGACCATCGGCGGCCTTCTGGCGCTGACCTTTCTGTTGTGGGGCCTGATCGGCCGCGAGGTCGTCAGCATCCGAGGGAACGCCTTTGTGTTACGGCGTCAGATAGGTCGATTTGGGTTCGACCGGACGTTTGATCTGGCCAAGGTCAGGAACTTGCGATGCGCGGCCTGGATCCTGGATTCGGAAGGAGTCATCGGCTCGATTGGCCGCTTCAGCGGAGCGGGTACCATCGTCTTCGATTGCCGTGGCTTCACACACCGTTTTGGTGCGGGCCTAACACCGGACGAAGCACTCCATGTCGTGGACACTCTGCGTCCGCAATGTATCTGGAGTTGAAAGTCAGCGCAGAGTGGCCAGCAGCCAAAGTGTAAGCCCGATCGCGCCACAGACGGCGATTTCGGCCGCCAGACGCAACGAATAGACCCGCCCAGGTTTGGGCGGCGCCGGAGCTTCCGCTTTCACAGCGGACTCGCGCTCCTCCACGATGCGCCTCAGATACTCCCGGCCGGCCTCGTCGGCAATCACCACCGTTTGGCTCTCTTTGCTATCGAGCGCACGCACGCACTGTGCCCGCAAAACGGTGGGCATGTCGTCCAGAGTGTCGAAGACTTCCGTCCCGTCCCTCGTGGAAGTGAGTACCACGGAGAGGTGCCATGTTCTGGGTTCGCCGGTTTCCTTCATACGATTCCTGACCGTTACTCAGTATTTATCACCGTGGACTGCCGGGCGCCACCCCCGCGAACTGCGAGGCTTCGGGATGTGGGACATTGGCGCGATTCATGACCGTCTGGATGAAGCCTAGTCCAGCTTTCGACAGAGCCTTGTCTTTTCTGTATACCAAGCCCAGACGGCGCATCACCGGTTCCGGCGCCAGGGAGACGGCCTTAAACTGGCCCGCCACGACACCCTCCTGGAAATGCGAAGCAGCCATGAACGACAGCCCCATGCCAGCCAGGACGAAGCGCTTGATCATTTCGGTGGAATCGAGTTCCATCGAGATCTGGATGGAGTCCTCAACGGGTTCCAGCCACTGGTTCATCTTGCTGCGCGTGGCTCCGCCTTTTGGCAGCAGCAGTGGATATGGCACGACATCTTCGCAGCGGATGGAAGGCAGCCCCGCCAGCGGGTGGTCCGCAGGCGTCAGCAACTTGATTTCGTCGGTGTAGACCTGCAGCACCTGCAGCTTCTTATCCTGCACCGGGAGTTGCGCGAACCCGAAATCGGCGAGGTTGTCCAGCACCGCCTCGGTCACGTGGCCGCCGTAGCTGCGATCCACCAGCAATTGCACGTTTGGAAACCGCTTCTTGTACTCCGAAAACACATTCGGCAATACGTAGATGCAGGTGGCTTCGTTGGCCGCGATCACGAGTTCCCCGCGAGGGACTCGCTCCAGTTCATTGATGGAGTTCTGCGCCCGGCGGCGCAAATCCAGAATCTGTTCTGCGTAGTCACAGAAGATACGCCCCGCCGGTGTGAGTTGAATCCGAGTACCCAGCCGTTCAAAGAGCGAGGCGTTGAGTTCCTGCTCCAGTTGGCGGATTTGCGCGCTGATGGCAGGCTGTGTACGAAAACAGGTCTGCGCGGCCTTGGAAAAACTCTTCAGGCGGACAATCTCCAGGAACGTGTGGAGTTGGTCTAGATCCATTCGGGGGCTCGTCTGAAGGAGGTCTGCAGGTTGGTTCCCAACTTGCAGGGGTGATCATACCATATTACGATCGGGATGAAGATGCTTAAAATGGCCTCCCTCTTGATTCTAGCGGGTTGCGCGGCCGTTCCGTGGGAACCGCTGGAGGCGCAGGCCACGGGCTTCGCGCTCTCGAACTGCTGGTGGGACCGCAAGGACGCACCCAGTCCCTTCCGCGGTCGGCACTCGGATGACGCACCAGTGATCGTCGAGCACTTGAAGGCCGCGAGATAACAGTGGGCTCCTCGCCGCCGCTGCTCGTTCTCTTCCTTGCGACCGCCTGCGGTTGTTGCGCCCTGACACCGGCCGAGGTGCTGGTCGTCGGCAACCGCAATTCGCCCGTATCCCGCTCCATCATCGACTACTACATCAGCAAGCGCGGCATTCCCAGCCAGCAGGTGCTTTTGCTGAATACGGAGGTAGACGAAGAGATCTCCCGGGCTGTCTTCGACCGTGAGATCGCCGAGCCACTGGGTTCGTTTCTGAAGAAGCGCAATTGGGTGGATCGAATCCTGGCCATCGTCACCACCAGTGGCGTCCCGCTGAAGATCGCCGGCAGCGAAGGGCGCGCCACCGTGGCCGCCTCGGTCGACTCCGAGATCGCGGCGCTGTACGCCGATTTCAGTGGCACCGCCCACCTGCTGCCCGGCCCGGTGCCTAACCCGTACTTTCGTAGCGAGAAGCCATTGTCCCATCCCGAGTTTCCGGTGTATCTGGTCACCCGCCTGACCGGCTACTCGCTGAGCGACGTGCGGGCAATCATCGACCGCTCACTAGCTGCCCGCAATCGGGGCGTCGTAGTGCTGGACCAGCGCGAACCCGGAGTGGAAGAGGGCGACAACTGGCTCCAGCGCGCGACCCACCTCCTGCCAAAGCAGCGTGTGCTGCACGATGAGACGACGCAGGTAGTGCGCGGCGCCAGCAACGTGATCGGCTATGCCAGTTGGGGGTCCAACGACCGCAGCCGCCGCGAACGGAATGTCGGGTTCCACTACCTGCCGGGCGCTCTGGTGACGGAGTTTGTGTCGACGGACGGACGGACGTTTCAAGAACCACCCGAGTCCTGGAGCCCAGGTCCGCCGGGGAAAGACCGGACGCTGTATTTTGGGGGCTCCACTCAGACCCTGTCAGCCGACTTCCTGCGGCAAGGCGCCACAGGCGCTTCCGGTCATGTCTACGAACCGTACCTGCCGCTGACACCGCGTCCGGAGGTCCTCTTTCCCGCCTACCTGTCAGGCCGCACGCTGGCCGAGAGTTTCTGGGCGGCGATTCCCGCTTTGAGTTGGATGAATATCGTGGTGGGCGACCCGCTCTGCCGGCTCATTGGCCAGTGAGTGGCTTACCCGAGCGACGGTCCAGCGATCGGGGCTCAACCTGGGCAAGGCTCCGGAAGTTTGCGAGAGGGCGGCTGGGGCCGTTGGGCCCCAGGAACGCCCGTGGTTCTCGCGGATTCACAAGGCCATGGCCAGGTTCAGCCCGTCGGGTGAGGCCATCAGGCGCCGCGGCGAGCACGCGTCCGCGATGCTTTCACAGCGGCCTGATGGCGACCCTTAGCGCCCTTCGTTCGGGCTGCCTTTTCGGCCGCAGCGTGCAGATTCTCGGGGCCTCGCTTCCGCGCGCTGCTGCGCGCCTGGCGGGACAGCGCCACATGAGAGGCCGCCGCCGACCCCTCACGTTCCAGGGCCTGTTGGGTAGCCCTCGATCGCTTCGGATTCGGCTTACCAGCCGCGACCCTGGGCGCCTTCTTGCCAGGCGGTGGAGGGATCGCAACGCCCGCCCGTCTTGCCTTGGAAAGCCCTATCGCAATAATCTGCTTGGCCGAGCGCGCACCGTGCTCACCCTTGCGAACGTGCTCGATCTCCTCGCGCACAAACTCGCCGGCCTGAGTGGAGGGCGATTGCGACTTCGCGGCTTTCGCCGTGCTGCGCTTGCGTGGCATGGCGATCACCTGCCCGCGCCGCGCGATATCCTGCCGCCCGCATCATCCCAATACGGTATCGCGTGGTAGTAGCTGAAGATCTCGGCGCCCCACCCGGCATCGGCCATGTCGGGCCAATTGTCTTTGTCGAAGCCGGGAGCGGTCTCCAACATCTTGGTGTCCACATCGAGGATGAAGCACTTCTCGTCTTCATCGACGCGAAGTGAGCTCCACGGAACGGCGAACAGCTTGTTCCCCATGCGCAGAATGCCGCCAAACGACAGGACCGCGTAGGCGACACGCCCCGTCGGGATGTCGATCATGATTTCGTCGATTTTGCCTAGGTCTTCGCCAAGCGTGTTCCGCACTTTGTCGCCGGCGAGAGTGCTGGCCGCGAGAACGCGGCGGAATCTCTTGTCAGAATCTAGCTTCTTGATTTTGCTGGCTTGCATGAAAAGCTCCTTATGGACTGGAGTCATTGCAGCTTTCGTGCCTTCCAGACGCCGTGCGAGGCGGAACCAGAGTGATTTCAGTCGCTGGAAGTGGTGGTGGAATTCCGCCCGAGCGGCCGGCACTTGCGCTAAATGCCGCCAAACACTGAGACGGTGTCGTGCTGGTCAGGAGCGAGCCGGGACTGCGGGCGCCGATACATTAAATTCCCAGTGAGGTCAGGGCGCACCCGGCGCAGCCTCCACATCCGGCGAAGGCCGGGTGCCGGGGTGCCGCGTTGGCGGTAAAACGTTCCAACGGCTGCGGCAAAATGTGCCGAAGGCCGCGGCGAGTGTGATGATCGATAGGGCGAAGATTGTGGGCGTCGTCTCGCAGGCTAGCCACGAGGTTCTTGAGGGCTGCCTGCGATGAGAGCGGTGCTCTGCCTGCTATGCTTGGTGCCATGCGGAGTGTGGGCCCGATGGAAATAGCTGTAATTCTTGGATCACTTCTTCTGACTCTTCTCCCTGTGGTTTTGACTGCGTCGGCCGTCTTGTGGATCGTGAAGCGAAAAACACCTGCAATTGGTTCCAGATCCTGTTCTCACTGTAGGCAGCGAATCCCTGATATCGGACTCTTCTGCCCAATCTGCGGGCAGAAATCCTCGGTCTCATAAACGCATTCTCCAGATCCGTGAAGCGCGCGGCGAGGGGCATTTCTCATGCCGCGCGTCAGGAACGCGCCGATCTAGGCCAATCTCTCCAGCCGCTCCTCCCCATACGGCCGCACCTGTCGCATGGGTTCCATCACCACGGCCAACTCGGGGTGCAATCCGCGTGAACTGGGCAGCCGGCTGGCTAGGATTCGTGGCCTGACTGCGACCTATGGGCTCGTGCCGCAGAAGGCACACGGCGAGATGCTGGCCGCCTCTGCCTGGCTGGCCATCGAGTTTGCGGCCCGCCCGTAAGAGGCCGGACAGCGCCCTACTCCCACGGGCTGTCCTTCACAAAGCGGGCGTGCTCGGCCATCGGCTTGTTCGTCCCGAAGTACTTCTGATAGGCCGCGATCCAGTTCGTGGAGAGTTCGTGCTGAGCGGTCGCCAGATCGAGCTGGCCGTCACAGACCATCGTGCGCAGGTGATCCTCGAGCGCGTCCTTGACCCTGGATGTCCAAACACCCTTGCTATAGGGTACGGGCCAGAGATTGCGAAGCTCGTTGGATCCACCCAGCGCCGGGCTGATCAGGTAGTCCACTTCGTAGCTGCGCGGCTTCGGATTCGAGATACGGTACTCTTCGAAGACCCGCCTGGCGAGGTGGTCCGGGACCAAGCGGCCTTCGTCCTCGAGCGGTGCGACACACACCTGCTGCTTGGAGACCAGGTGCGCCGCGCCCGGCGTCAATCGCCCGTCGGGCAGCGGACCCGCTGCTTCCACCTTGCCTGAACTCAACCAGAGGATCATCGCGAGAGGAGTAATGAGGATGGCCAGCGAGCCCGCGAGCAGCGAAGGGCTCACCCGCACCCCGTCCCAGCGCCACCAGGGCGCCGGCACGGGCTGTGCGCTCTCCAACCGGAGACTGGCGCGGAGTTTGGCGGCCGGCCCCTCAACGGGCGGGATCTCAGGAGCATTCGCGGAGCGATGCAGTGTCATGAAGTCAGCGATCGACTGCTCGAACCGGGCGCGCCGGCCGCGGCACTCCCAGCAGTGCAGCAGGTGCCGGTTGACAGCGGCGGCGCGCAGTTCGTCCAACTCGCCGTCCATGGCCAGGACCAGTTCTTCATCGGAAATGTGCGCTTCCGGCCGCATGCCAAATCACTCCTGGTGGCGATCCACACTGGATCGCCTGTTGCTATATTCCGTGATGCCGTCCATTGTTCAAAGTTTATTTCGGGCGCCTCCAGCGCCGCATCACCGTTGTGCCGCGCGGGCAAGCCGGTCCAATGCCCGGCTGAGCGCCAGCGCCACCGAACCGACGGAGACATCAAGCACCTGGGCGATGTCGCGATACCTGAGCCCTTCGGCCCGCAGATAGAGGCACTGCCGGTCGAGTTCGGGCAGGGCGGAGATCACGGCCTGGATGGCGCGCCCCTGTTGATTGCGGACCGCTTGTTGTTCAGGATTCGCAGCCGGGTCGGCCAGCGAGGCAAAGCCGGCGGCGTCCGCCGAGGTTCCGACTCGCTGCAGGCGCTTCAACGCGAGATTGCGGGCCACGCGGAAGACCCATCCGTGGAGGTTGTCACGTGGCTTGCCATCGAGCAGATGGCGGAAGAGCGCAAGAAATGCCTCCTGCACGACATCCTCGCCGTCGCCGGCGGGCAGTCCCATGGTGTGGAGGTAGCGAAGCAGCGGAGTCCGCAGCTCAAGGAAGAAGCGGACCACTTCTTCGTGTGAGCCGCCGGAGTCCTCCTTCTCCTGTATAGCGATGATTCGGGCAATCTGGGTCCAGGAGAATTCAGACATTGTTCCCGCGCTGGGTGGATTGATGGTCATTGTACCAGCCCGGCCACGAATTCAGCCTCCGCCCCAATCGCCGGTCGATCGAAAATACCCTGAACAAAATGGCCCTGAGACGAATATTCCTCATATGGCCCAGCATTCACGGCGCCCGTTGCGCCTGGCTCTTGTCACTGCACTGACGGTCTCGCTCGCCCTCGTTGCCCAAGCTCCGGTGGGGAGTCTCCGGCTCGAGGTCAGAGACTCGTCGGGCGCCGCCGTTGCGGCGGGCGGTCTATTGGAGAGCCTGACCACCGGCTTCCGCCGCAGCTTCCAATGCGATGAGCGGGGCGGCTACACCGTCTCCGGGCTGCCAATCGGGCGTTACCGGTTGCGCATCGCGAAGGACGGCTTCACGACATCCACGGAGGTCATCGAAATCTCGTCGGCAAGTCCGTTGACACGTGCTGTGAGCCTGACGATTGGCCCGTCCTCCTACGCGGTCTCGGTTGTGAGCACGACTCCGCTCGCCGGCCTCGACCGGCCTCTGGATGAGATTCCGTCCCCGGCCCAAACGGCGACGGATCGTGATATCCGAAACAGCGGAGCGCTGGACGTCCCGGACTTCCTGAACCGGCGCCTGTCCAATGTCTATCTGAACGAGATTCAAGGGAATCCGATGCAACCGGATCTGAACTACCGCGGTTACACGGCTTCGCCGCTGCTGGGGACGCCGCAGGGCGTTTCGGTCTATATGGACGGAGTCCGCCTGAACCAACCCTTCGGTGACGTTGTCAGTTGGGACCTCATCCCCCGAGTGGCGGTGGCCGAGATGGCAATGCTTGCCGGCTCCGATCCCCTGTTCGGTCTGAACACACTGGGTGGCGCACTCTCGCTGCGGACCAAGGATGGCATCAGTCACCCCGGAACATCGATTCAGTTGAGCGGGGGCAGTTTTGGCCGCAAGATGGCGGACATCGAGCATGGCGGATCCACCGCCAAGGGCTTGAACTGGTACCTGGCGAGCAGCCTGTTCTTCGAGGATGGATGGCGCGAGTCGTCACCGTCGAATGTGCGGCAGTTCCTGGGCAAGATCGGGTGGCAGCGCGAGCGCACTTCCGTCGGGCTCACTCTGGCCTATGCAAACAACGCACTGATTGGGAACGGCCTGCAGGAACAACGGCTGCTGGAGCGCGACTACGGCAGCGTCTATACGAAGCCGGATCAGACTGCCAACCGGTCGCCGTTTGTGAATCTGCAGTTGCGGCACAGCTTCTCGAACGTGGTGACCTTCTCGGGCAATGCGTACTTCCGTCACATCCGTTCCCGGACGATGAATGGCGACATCAACGAGGATTCGCTCGATCAGTCGATCTATCAGCCCAGTGCGGCGGAGAGGGCGGCCTTGACCGCGGCTGGCTATTCCGGGTTCCCGGCATCAGGCGCCACCGCGCAGAACACACCCTTCCCATCCTGGCGCTGCATCGCGAACGTCCTCCTCAACGATGAGCCAGGCGAAAAGTGCAATGGACTGATCAACGCCACGGCATCGCAACAGCGGAACTACGGCGTCTCCGGGCAGGTGAGCTGGATGGGTCGCATTGGGTCGAACCGCAATCAGCTGACGGCCGGGGCGGCGTACGACGGGAACAGTGTCGGCTTCCACCAGTCGACCGAACTCGGCTATCTGGCACCCGACCGGAGTGTGATTGGCACCGGGGCCTATGCCGATGGTGTGACCGGCGGCGACGTGGACGGCGAACCTCTCGACAACCGCGTGAACCTCTCCGGGCGGATCCACAGTGCGAGCCTCTTCGCCACAAACACATTGACCGTCGCGGACCGCCTGAACCTGACCTTCTCAGGCCGTTTCAACCGCACCACCATCGACAACAAAGACCAGCTCGTACCGCTGGCAGGCAGCGGCTCGCTCACTGGCAAGCATGACTTCAGCCGATTTAACCCGGCAATTGGCGCAACCTATCGGGTCGCCGGACCGGTCAGCATCTATGGCGGATTTACGCAAGGCAATCGCGCGCCCACGTCCATTGAGCTCGGCTGCGCCGATCCGGCAACGCCCTGCAAACTGCCGAACTCCATGGCCGGCGATCCCCCCTTGAAGCAGGTGGTGACCGGCACATTCGAGGCGGGCTTGCGGGGCGGCGGCGAACACGGCTTTCGCTGGAGCGCGGGGTGGTTCCGGGCCACCAACCACGACGACATTCTCTTTGTCGCGTCCGAACAGACCGGGTTCGGCTATTTCAAGAACTTCGACACCACACGTCGGCAAGGCCTGGAACTCGACGGAAGTGCGAGAGTGGGCCGCGTGACCGTTGGGGGCGGCTACACCTTTCTGCACGCAACGTTCGAGAGCACCGAAATCGTCAACGGCAGTGGAAACAGCAGCAACGATCTGGCACGGACGGTCTCGCCCGGGTTGGAAGGCCCGATCGAGATCCAGCCGGGCAGCCACATCCCGCTGATTCCGAGCCATCTGGTGAAGGCCTATGCCGACGTGCAGGTCACCTCGAAGCTGCTGGTGGATGTCGGCGTAGCCGGCGTGTCGAGTTCGTACGCGCGGGGGAACGAAAACAACCAACACCAGCCGGACGGGACATACTACGTCGGACCAGGGCGGTCTCCGGGCTATGGAGTCGTGAACCTGGGTGCGCGATACAGCGTACACCGGCTCGTGGAGCTGTTCGTCCAGGTCAACAATCTGTTCGACCGCCGCTATTACAGCGGCGCGCAGTTGGGGCCCTCTGGATTCACACCGGAAGGGAGCTTTGTAGCCCGGCCGTTTCCGGCTGCTTCGAACGGAGAATACCCGGTGCGGCAGTCGACGTTCTATGCGCCGGGTGCGCCGCGGGGTGCCTGGGTGGGACTGCGGTTCCGATTCTAGAGGGCGATGCCGCTAAACGCGTGCGGAACCCCCTTTTGGGATTGCGCTACGCACGTCACACGCTATTCTGACAGGATATGGGGCGTAACATCGCGGTCGTGGCGGGCTCGACAGGGCTCACTGGAAGGTATCTTCGGGAGGTGCTGGAAGAAGACGCGTACTATGACGAAGTCCAGTCCGTGACGCGGCGCGATGGCCTGGAATCGCTGCGGCCCGAACAGATGCCCGGCGCCACTCACCTGTTCTGCTGTCTGGGCACGACCATCAAGGCCGCCGGCAGCCAGGCGGCATTCCGCCAGGTGGACTTCGACTACGTCGTCCGGTTTGCGCGGGCAGGCCGGGCCGCCGGCGCGCGTAGTATGCTGGTCGTCTCCAGCGTGGGCGCCAATCCTCAATCGGGCACCTTCTACCTGCGTGTGAAGGGCGAGATGGAACAGGAACTGGCCACCATGGAGTTTGAGGCGCTGCATATCTTCCGCCCGGGCGTACTCATGGGGCACCGCGACCAATCTCGCGCGGGCGAAGTGTGGGGCGCACGGATTCTGCGAGCTTTGGAATGGGCGATGGCCGGCAGTCTCCGCAAGTATAGGCCGATGCCCGCCGGCGTCCTGGCCGCGGCCATGGCGGCGGCCGGCGAACGCGGACCCAAGGGCCGCCACGTCCATCACTTTGACGACATCTATCGTTTGGCCGGGGGCGGCGCCGGGTAGATCCACCCTTGGCCGGGCCTTACCGTTTGAACAGCTTCGACCAGAAGCCCGTCTTTCTGGGCATGAGCGGCGGCGGAAACTCAGAAAGATCGAGCGCCTCTCCACGCACGGCGGCGGCCGGGTGCTCGACGCAGAGCAACTCGGCCAGGCGCGGTGAATAGTTCTCACTAATCCATTGAAAGGCTTGGTCGAGGCGCGGCGGGCGGCCCTGCAAGTCGTGCGCGTCCGAGGCGATGAAATGGACCAGACCGAGGTCCAGCAATTGACGTGCGAATTCCTGGGCTTTCTTCCCGAACAAACCCAGCAGCGACTGCCCAGTCACCTGCATATAGCGGCCCTGGCCCACCCACTCCTGAATCAGCTCAAGCCGTTGACGAAGCAATGGGTTCCGCTCAGGGTGCGTCAGCACGATCGTCATGCCCGCGTCTTCCAGTTGGCTCCACAGATCACCCGTATTGGGAAAGATCGTGAGGTCGGACAGCTCCATCAGCAGGTAGCCCTTCTGGTTGATGGTGTAGTGCATCGGCTGGCGCAGGGCGGCCTCGATGTTGTCGAACATCAGATGGAAGTCGCAGCCGCGGACCAGCTCAATTCCTGGACCCGCAAAAGCCCGCGCTTCGGCCAACAGTTCTTCGATATGTGTGGAGTCGTAGGAGTATTGGGTATCGGCGTGCGGGGAAGCGACCAGCAGGGTCGTGCCGTGTTCCCTTGCCATGCGGATCATCTCGACGGTCTCTTCCATCGATTTTGACCCGTCGTCGATGCCCGGCAGGACGTGAGAGTGGATATCAACCATTCGGCAGGTACTTCCATTGTAGGGGAAGGACATACGGCCCGATCGGGACAAAAGGTCCGCCCGGGGCGGCGCTTCCGGACAATCTGTCCCACCGCCCGAAATTGTCCTAAAGTGAGCGACTCCGCGCGTCGATAAAAAGTAGATGCAATCACTGGTGGACCAGGGGCTTACTCCGCTTTGAGATGCAGTTGGCAGCCGCCTTGCATGGAAATAATCTCTCCGTCTCGGCACCGTCCTTAACGAATGACCAGACAGGCACAGATCTACAAGTCCGCAATCCTTCTGTTGGGCCTGGCCCTGGCTGCCCGCATGAGCATTACTGCTTCGGGCGGCAATGATCGGTTATTCCTGGCCTACCTGGGACTTACCGTCGTGACGTCGTTGCTGCGCCTGGGCGTGCCCACGGCCGCCGGCACGATTTCCATCGGGTTCGTTTTCATTCTGGCGGGCCTGGCCCAATTGAGCCTGGGACAGACGGTGACGATTGGCATCACCGGCACCATCATTCACCACCTGAGGGACACCAAAGCCAGAATCGATTGGCTGGCGGCTGCCTTCCAGGCGGCGGTCGTAGTGCTTGGCATCGCGGCGGCGCAGTTCGCGTTCGTCCACATCCGCCTGCTGTTGCCCGAGGGTGGCCTCGCCGCGGCATTGCCCCTGGCCGGCACAGTCCTATTCCTGGTGACGGCGTTCCCCCTGGCGGCCGCAACAGCCCTCAAGGAGCGCGAGCTCCTGCGAAGGGTCTGGCACAACCGGTTCCTGTGGTCACTACCCTACTATCTGGCCGGTGCGGCTCTGGCCGGCCTGCTCGTCGCGGTGGCCCGGCTCCCCCTGTGGCAGGCGGCGTTGATTATCCTGCCGCTGCTGCTGCTGGTCTACAGGGCCTACGGCCTGCAGATCGATGCGCTGGCACGGGAGCGTCTGCACGCCGAAGAGTTGGCCACACTGCAGCTCAGCATGGTCGAGGCACTGGCTCTAACCGTTGAATCCAAAGAGATGAAGGCCGTCGACAGCCTGCACCGCATGGCCGCCTACGCGGTCCACCTGGGGCGGGAACTGGGCTTGAAGGAACCAGAACTACGGTCTCTGCGCACCGCCGCGGTGTTGCATGATATCGGGCAGGTCGCGGTACCCGACCACATCATCATGAAGCCCGGCCGGTTGACGCCTGAAGAGTACGAGCGGCTGAAGGTGCATCCGGATGTGGGCGGCGACATTATTGAACGGGCCAGCTTCCCCTATGCCGTAGCGCCAATTGTCCGCGCCCATCATGAGCATTGGGATGGCAGTGGCTATCCGCTGGGCCTGAAAGGCAACCAGATTCCGCTGGAGGCCCGCGTCCTGGCGGCCGTCGATACATTCGTGGCCCTCCGCTCCGAGCGCCACTACCGGAGGGCCCTGCCCACAGAGAAGGCGATGGCTATTGTGCGCAGAGAGGCGGGACGGGTTCTGGACCCCGACGTGGTGGCGGCACTGGATCGCATCTATCAGGTGCTGGACGACGAGGAAAAGATGGCGCCCAACCCATCGGAGCACCGTGTGGCGATCAAGGATGGGCAGCTTCAGACCATACCGGAGCCGGCGGAAGCGACACCAGCCTTCCTGGCCACCATCGCTGCCGCCCGTCAGGAAGAACAGTCGCTGCTGGAGTTCACGCAGATCCTGGGCAGTTCGCTCAATCTCCACGAGACCCTCTCAGCCATCTCCAGGCGGTTTCGCAGACAGATCCCGTTCGACACTCTGGTGCTCTACCTCTGCAAGGAGCAGCGGCTGGAGGCCTCCTTCATCGACGGCGAAAACTTCACGCTGTTCAGCGGGCTGAGCATCGCCAAGGGTGAGGGGCTCAGTGCCGGTGTAGCGGAACGCCGCAAACCACTGCTGAACGGCGATCCGGCGACCGAACCCTTCGGCGGGCGCTCACCGGAGAAGGCGGCCCGGCTGCGGTCGGCCATGGCCGTACCCTTGGAGGGCCCCCATGGTGTTGTCGGGGTTCTGACCTTCTACGCGGAGAAGCGCGAGGCATTCACACAGTCGCAATTGGGCCTGCTGCTGGCACTGACGCCGAAACTAGCCGTAACGGTAGAGAACTCACTGCGATTCAAGCAGGCGGAAAACCAGGCATCCTTCGACTTCCTGACCGGTCTGCCCAACGCCGGCTCGCTCTTCCTGCATTTGCAGAATGAGCTGTCGCGCTCGGCCCGCAACGACTCCGAACTAGCCGTGCTCGTCTGCGACCTGGATGGCTTCAAGCAGGTGAACGACCGCTTCGGCCATCTCATCGGCAACGACCTCCTCAAGGCCGTCGCCGCTGGCTTCAAGGACACATGCCGCGAATACGACTTCGTTGCCCGCCTGGGCGGCGATGAGTTTGTCATCGTTCTGCCTGGCGCGACAGACGAAGCCGTCAAAACTCGCCGCAAACGATTCTCGGACATGGTGGAGAAGGCGGCGTTCGATCTGTGCACCGAGCGAGTAGCATCACTCAGCGTCGGCGTCGCGTTCTTCCCGGCGGATGGACGCTCCGCCGAAGAACTGCTCGCCAAGGCCGACGGCCTAATGTACCAGGACAAGTCCGAAAGGAAAGCACTCCGTACGGGCATGGCGCCTCAGGCCGCTCACTCCTGACCGTTCTCCGGCGATTGAGAAAGACTATGGTTTCGGCGGGACGTCGCCAAACTCCGTGGTCACCCCGTCGGCGTCCTGAATCTTCAGGACCAGGCCTTTGCGAGCCCCGAATGCCTTCTCGGAAAGGGCAAACCCAGCGGCCGCCGTGCGGTCTTCCGTGGCGCCGGGCCGCAGGCGATCGCGTTCCTTCAGCACTGGCGTGAAGCGTTCGCCCGCGATCTTGTGATAGGCCAGGACTCGATCAAGATCCATCTGCGGCACTGTCTGGCCCTCAATCGGAGCGCCATCCGCGCCAGTGGCCACAATCCGGAGCTCCTTCACCTGGAACAGCGTCGAGGATGGATTCTTCACACGGAAGTCCACCACCGCCAAGCAGGCATTGTCGTCAGTGGGGACGACGCGCACCTTCAAAATCGAACCTTCCAGGCGAACCTGCGAACCGCGGTTCAGCAGCAGCACCACGCCAGCCAGGACGATGACGGACAGCAGCCCAAGCAGCAGGTTGCGAACCAGAGGCGGCAGCGATGGCGGCTTGGTCACGCCTTGACCAACTCCTGGATCTTCTTCATCGAAAGATGCGCTTTCTCGATGAGCGTACCGTCGAAGACGTGGGTTTCCAGCCCCACTTTGCCCGCATAGCCATCAGAGTCCAGCTGATTGTAGATCGCCTTCCAATCGAGGAATTCCGGCCCGATGACGAGCGCCCGCGCCTTCATCTGCACGTTGTGCACGCGCTTATGGGGCAGCAGCTTGTACCCATCCGGCCACGGCGTCTCTTTGAGCGACATGGCATTCACCGGGTCCCAATTGACACCAAAGGACTTCGAGGGTACCAGTTCGCAGATGCGCCTCAGCTCGGCCGAGGTGCCCACATTGCAGGAAGCCTCGTTCTCTATCAACAATTGAACGCCCTGCTTTTCAGCCACCTTGGCCATTTCGGTCAGCACTTCGGCGACCTTGGGTAGTACCGTCTCGGGCTCCTCAACTCGCGAAAACGCAAAGACGCGGATGCCCTTCACGCCCAGGATGTGGGCAGCCAGGATGGCCTTGTCCAGCGCGGCCAGCCGGTCGTCAAACGACTTTTTCTCCCGATCCTGCCGCTTGGTCTTCTCTTCGGCAGTCTCCGGGCGGCGCCGCCTGGGCTCCGTTCCGGGCAGGCCGAACTTGAGCATCGGCGTGTTGAGGAACGACACTCGGAGATCGGCGTCCTTCAGCGTCCTGGCAAAATCGCGCAGTTCGGGTTCCGGCAGGAAGGCATACGTTGTGCCCTTCCCGGGAATGCCGCGCAGTTCCACCCACTGGATTCCGTACTGTTTCGCAAAGGCAATCGACTCGGCCGGAGACTTCCCAACCTCATCGGTGAGCAGGCTAATGCGGGAAAGATCGATGCGATGGCGGCCCCAGAGAATCGGAGCGGCCAGAGCGGTGCCTAGGGCAGAGGGGAAAAACGATCGGCGCAGCATGGAACCTAGACAGTCTATCAGTGTCGAGGACCCATCGCGGCGGCCGCCTGATCCTCCGGGGCCCAGCAGAAGAGGGCGCCAGCCAGCATCGGGGGTCCGGCCAGCATCGATCCCGTGAGCAGGGCCGCGCCGCCACCTTGCTGCGTCGCCAGATTCCAGTAGACGCCAAAAACGATGATGCCCAACGCCAGGAGCAGTGCCCCGCCCTCTCGAGGGAAACGCCAGGCGACGACGGTGGCCCCCAAAAAGAGCAGTCCAGGTATGGTTTGTTGGAGGACGTCGGTGAAGGACGCGAATTCGGCGACGCCGCAGGCGAACCCGAACCACGTCCAAAACACGGCCCAGCAGGCCGAAATCGCCCGAGCCAGGCCGGTCTCCCGGTGTTGCACGCTCCACAAGGGAAAATGGATGTGCCGCATTAGTACCTGGGGCGAAATTATACGTCCATCTGAGGCAAACCGCAATAGAGGATGAAGAGATCGGATTCAGGGCCTCCGTGTCATGATGTCGTCGAGCAAGGCCGGGATCTCGAAGATGGCGCGATTCCGGATGCGGCCGGCATTGGCGCGCATCTCCTCCAGCCGTCCTCCCGTGAGCAACTCCGAAGCGGCCTGGCCGATAGAGTCGAAGTTCTTCAGGACGATCCCTAACTTGTTCTCACTCAACCACTCAGCGTTATAGCGCTCCTGCGGCAGGGTCCAGGCGTTGCGTACGGTGATGGCGGGCAGCCCCATGTGCACGGCTTCGCTCAGGCTCCCCGGACCAGGCTTGCCGATGAAGAAATCGGCCAGGTTCATCCAACGGGGAATCTCGCTGGTGAATCCGACCACATGCTTCCTGATGCGGCTTGGCTGCGCCTCCAACTGCCGTTTCAGCGACTCGTTACGACCCGCGATGAGGATGAGCTGCACATTCTGACCCGATTGGTCCAACTTCCGCAGGATGTCCTTCATGACGCCGGTGCCATAGCCGCCAAACAGCACCAGGCCGGTGGGCGTCGACGGATCCAGTCCGGCGGCGGCGCGCTCGGCCGCGACATCCACATTCAGAGGGGCATAGAAGCGTGGGTGCAGAATCATGCCCGAGGTCTGGAAGACACGGGCCTTCGGGTGGCCCAGGTCCAGCGCCTGGCGGTAGGCGCGGTCACTGCCGCAGATGAAGTACTGTGGCTGACGCTCGATCCAGAAGGCAGGCGGGAAGTCGGCAATGTCGGTCAGGATGGTGATGTAGGGCGTACCGGGCAGCGTCTTTTGCAGTCCTTCGAAGATCGCCCGGTTGAAGTTCGGCACAACGCTGACCACGCCGTCGGGCGCCGGGGCGTTCGACCGGAACTGCCACCACTCGCGCATCAGCTTCACTTCCGTGCCGTGGTAGAGCCGGATGACACACTGCATGAACCGCAGCCCCTGCTCCGAGCCCAGTGTCCAGCCGCGCCGCAACATCATGTTGTAGATTTCCTGGAGATCGATACGCAGGACCTTCTTGAAGACGTCGGCGGGGGCCAGGATGTCCTGCAGATGCACCAGACGCGGCTGCCAGGGCCGCTGCTCCTGCTCCATCGCCATCTTTAGCGCGGTGGCGGCGGCACGGTGCCCGCCCCCGGCATCAAAGAACAGAAAATCGAGGATCGGCATGCGCTGTTGTGGAGAATAGCAGAAGGCTCCGCGACGCTGCCCGTAACTTGGTTACACCGCGCGAGCCAGCACCATCGTCATATCGTCGAACTGCTCACCCGGTGAGAGCGCGGCGATGTGAGCGGTGAGTTGTTCCGGCGAATACGCCGGATTCTGCCGGACGATCTGGGCGAATTCCAGGTCGCCGAGATCGTCGCCGCCGGGCCCCCGGGCATCGGTCACGCCATCGGAGTAGATGATCAGGCGGTCGCCGGGCGCGAGGCGCGTTTCGCCCACCTCCGGCTGAAAGACGTCCAGCAGCCCAATCACGGGCCCCGTCGCCTTCAGCCACTCCACGTCGCCGTTCGCCCGCAGCAGCAGGGGCGGATTGTGCCCGCAGTTGGCGTAACGCAGCGTGCGCGTGTTGTCGTCGTAGTCGCTGAAGAACAGCGTCGCGAAGCGCTCGGGCGGCGTGGATTCCAGGAACTGCAGATTCAGGGTCCGCAGCAACAGAGGCAGATTCCGGGTCGCCTGCCAGGCCAGACTGCGCAGGGCCGCCTGTAGATTCGACATCAGCAGAGCGGCCGCGATGCCCTTGCCGGAGATGTCGGCCAGTAGCAGTCCGACCCGGCCCGGAGCCAACTCCAGAAAGTCGAAGTAGTCTCCGCCCACAGCCCCGGCCTGGCGGCAGTGTCCGTCATACTCCAGCGTTTTCAAAGAGGGGCGGCGCTGCGGCAGTAGTTGCGCCTGTACCTGCCGGGCCAAGTCCAGATCCTGCGTCACGCGGCTGGCCGGCGCCTGCCCCATGTGCTTGCGCAGGGTATTGAGCAGCCGTTCGTTATCCCAGGGCTTCATGACGAAGTCGGCCGCGCCGCGGCGCATTGCCTCGACGGCTAGCTCGACGCTGCCCCAGGCGGTCATGACAATGATGGGCGCACGCAGGCCCAGTTGCTGGAGTTGAGCGAGGGCGTCCAGCCCCTCCTCCCCCGAAGTGGTGTCCCGTGTGTAGTTGAGATCCATCAGCACCAGGTCGGGTGGAGTCTGCCGCACCGCCTGCAGGATGGCCGCCGGATGATCCGCCGTTTGGATCGTAAATCCCTCTGCTTTCAGCAGGAAACGTAAGGCCAACAGAACGTCCGGCTGATCGTCGGCCACCAGGATCCGCATGAGTGCTCCTCCGCTGCTTCTAGGTTCAGGATTGCACGCCTCCGGCCATTCCCGCCATGGCTGCAACTGATTGTTACTCATGGACATGGACATGGCGGCAACGGCCGGCCGCCCGGCATGAAGCGGGCACCTGCGTCCGAATCCGGACACTCCCCGCGGGGCCCCCTGAAATTAGTGACGCCCGATAGCCTATTGAGGGGAGTTTCCCACCGCGGCGCAGGCCCCATGATGCTAAGTGAAGGGCGGGCATTGCCCCCCGGATTGAATAAGGAGACTCTCAATGAAGAAGTTTTTCGCGGCTCTGACCCTGGCGGCCTTCGCCCTCACCACGACCGTCGTCTTCGCTCAGGACGATAAGAAGGACGACACCAAGACCGAAAAGAAGGCCAAGAAGGGCAAGAAGAAGAAGGAAGAGAAGAAAGACGACGTGAAGAAGTAGTTCTTCCCTCGCCTCCATCAGGAGTCAGAAAACGCCCTTCCGGCCCAAGGCTGGACGGGCGTTTTCCATTTGCCGGCAACCTTCCGCCCGCCATCCTCTACAATTGACGAACCGTTTGCTGAATCTTCACGCCGTTGTCATCTCATCAAGAGATAAAGAGGCATGAGCATCCTGGCCCACGGTCTTCTGTCCTGGATCGAGAGCACGGATCACGTCCTGATGCGGCGTGTGCACCGCTGGCGGGCACCCCGCTGGATCCGATTGTGGATGGTCTGTGCCACCCGGGGCGGCGATGGTTGGCTCTGGTACGCCCTGGGCTTGCTGCTGCCGATCTTCGGCGGAGTGGAAGGACGCTGGGCGGTTCTGGAGGCAGCGGTGGCCTGTTGGACCGGCATTGCCCTGTTTCTTTATTTGAAGCGCGCCACCGGACGGCGGCGGCCCTGCGCCCTGGAGCCCCACTGCTGGTCCACACTGCTTCCGCCCGACCAGTTCAGCTTCCCCTCCGGACACACCATCACCGCCTTCGCCGTGATTCTGCCCATCATGGCGCACTTCCCCGAGGCCCGCTTCGCATTGCTTTTCTGTGCGGTCTCCATCGCCCTATCGCGCATCCTGCTGGGCATGCACTTTCTCAGCGATGTGATCGCTGGCGCGCTCATCGGCTCGACGCTGGGCGCCCTTTTTCACTCCCTCGCAATGACTCTCGCCGCCTGACTGCGGAATCCACCCATCTTCCAGCCCTCAGAAGGTGCGTTCCGGATTGTAAAATCCGCTTAACATCCGGCGGCGCTTCGCTGCCTCATCGTCCCCATCCCAAAGACAGTCAACGGGTTGCCCTGCTTTTGGTACACTACGGGTTAGGCCTGTGGTAGTACGACACACCGGGCGTTTCCGGTTGACCCAAAATGTCCTAATGAGATAGAGTCAATTGTTCGATAGTCATGTAAGCGCAACACTCCAGTCCGTGACCAGGTCGGAATGAAATTTAGCAATCATCTCCTACTCACCCCGCTGGCCTGCCTGGCCACTCTGATCCCTGCCCAGGGTCAAACTCCTGCAAGATTAAGTCCATACGGCAA